>NZ_JBSFVM010000016.1:0-161592 GCF_053592315.1 Streptomyces sp. NPDC002754 | reverse complement strand
CCGCACGGGCTTGAAAGGTCTGCTCAATCGCCGCACGGGCTTGAAAGGTCTGCTCAATCGCCGCACGGGCTTGAAAGGCCTGCTCAATCGCCGCACGGGCTTGAAAGGTCTGCTCAATCGCCGCACGGGCTTGAAAGGTCTGCTCAATCGCCGCACGGGCTTGAAAGGCCTGCTCAATCGCCGCAAGGGCTTGATTGTCGGCTTGATCGTTGGAGGGAGACGAACTCGTATGCTCGACCATCTCATCAAGGGTGCCACCGTTGTCGACGGGACCGGTGGGGCCGCCTTCGTGGCTGATGTCGGGATTCGGGACGGGCGGATTGCCGTTGTCGCCGAAGTCGGGAAGGTCGGCGAGGAGGCTCGGAGCAGTGAGGATGCTTCGGGGCTCGTGCTCGCGCCCGGGTTCGTCGATCCGCACACGCACTACGACGCCCAGTTGTTCTGGGATCCGTATGCCACGCCCTCGCTCAATCACGGCGTGACCACCGTCGCCGGAGGCAACTGTGGGTTCACGCTCGCCCCGTTGAACCCGGCGCAGCCCGGTGACGCCGACTACACCCGGCGGATGATGTCCAGGGTGGAGGGGATGTCGCTGGTCGCCCTGGAGGAAGGGGCGCCGTGGACGTGGAATTCGTTCGGGGAGTATCTGGGGGCCCTTGACGGGCGGATCGCCGTCAATGCCGGTTTCATGGTGGGGCATTGCGCGCTGCGGCGGTACGTGATGGGGGCGGATGCTGTCGGTGGGCAGCCGACGCCCGAGCAACTCGACCGGATGGTTGGGCTGTTGAAGGACGCGATGGAGGCCGGGGCCTGGGGGCTTTCCACTACTCAGTCGTCCTCGCACTCGGATGGGGACGGCGAGCCCGTCGCCTCCCGGCATGCGAAGCCCGCTGAGCTGATCGCGCTCAGCAACGCGGTCGGTGAGCACGAGGGGACGCAGATCGAGGCCATCGTCGCCGGGTGTCTCGATCAGTTCAGTGATGATGAGATTGAGTTGTTCGTGGAGATGAGCGCTGCCGCGGGGCGGCCGCTCAACTGGAACGTGCTCACCATCGACGCCTCCGTGCCCGAGCGCGTGCCGCGGCAGTTGGAGGCGAGTGAGCGGGCCCGGAAGTCGGGTGGGCGGATCGTCGCGTTGACGATGCCGATCCTGACGCCGATGAACATGAGCCTCGGGACGTTCTGCGCGCTCAATCTGATACCCGGGTGGGGCGAGGTGCTCGCGCTGCCTGTTGAGGAACGTATCGCCAAGTTGCGTGACCCCGAGGTGCGGGGCGAGATGCTGCGCCGCGCCGACAGCAAGGAGGCCGGCGTCTTCCGGCGGCTCGCGAACTTCGGGCGCTATGTCATCGGTGACACGTACTCCGAGGCCAATGAGGGGCTGTCGGGGAGGGTCGTGAAGGACATTGCCGCTGAGCGGGGGCAGGAGCCGTTCGAGTGTCTCGTCGAGATCTGTGCCAATGACGGGTTGCGGACCGTGCTGTGGCCCATGCCGACCGATAACGACCCGGACTCCTGGGCGC
Organism: Streptomyces sp. NPDC002754; assembly: GCF_053592315.1. Classification (NCBI taxonomy): domain Bacteria; kingdom Bacillati; phylum Actinomycetota; class Actinomycetes; order Kitasatosporales; family Streptomycetaceae; genus Streptomyces; species Streptomyces sp. NPDC002754. The sequence continues at coordinate 160,069 of NZ_JBSFVM010000016.1, read as the reverse complement.
TGCGGGCCGAGACCTGGAACCACGAGGACGTCATGCTCGGCGGGTCCGACGCGGGCGCGCACCTGGACCGGATGTGCGGTGCGCCGTACACGACCCGGTTCATCGGGGACTGTCTGCGGGGGCGGAAGCTGCTCGGCCTGGAGGAGGCCGTCAAGATGCTGACCGATGATCCGGCGCAGTTGTTCGGGCTTCGGGAGCGGGGGCGGATTCAGGAGGGCTTCCACGCCGACCTGGTGCTGTTCGACCCCGAGACCATCGATGCCGGGAAAGCCACTCTCGTGCACGATCTGCCCGGCGACAGCCCGCGCCTCGACTCGAAGGCGATCGGCATAACTGCCGTGTGGGTCAATGGAGTTGAGGCCATGCGTGGGGATGTCGTGAGCGGCGTGGTACCCGGCAAGGTGCTGCGGTCGGGCGCCGACACCCGGACGGTGAGTACCAAGTGAGCGAAGGGCAAAGGCTGTTCGTCGGGGGTGAGTGGGTCGAGCCCGAGGGCGGGCATTATGACGTGGTCGATCCGGCGAGTGAGGCCGTCGTCGGGCACGCTCCCGAGGCCTCGCGGCAGCAGGTGCACGACGCCGCGCGCGCGGCCCGCGATGCCTTCGAGCCCTGGTCGCGTACGAAGCCGGAGGAGCGGGCCGCGATCCTCCACCGGGCCGCCGACCTCATGCAACGGGACTTCGCCGGCAACGCCGAGCTGGCCCAGGAGGAGAGCGGGGCGACGACCGGGACCGCGCGCGGCATGCAGGTCGGTGTCGGCGTCGCGCGGTTCCGGCGGTACGCGAAGGGGGCGCTGGAACCGGTCGAGGAGGCGATGGCGCCGCAGATCAACGAGGCCGGGCCGATGGGCAAGGCGGGCGTGACGGGCGCGCTCGCCGTGCGGCAGCCGGTCGGCGTCGTCACCTGCATCACCTCATACAACAACCCGTGGGCCAACCCGGCCGGCAAGGTCGCCCCCGCGCTCGCCATGGGCAACACCGTGCTCGTGAAGCCCGCGCCGCAGGATCCGCTGTCCGTGTTCCGGATGGCGGCGGCGTTGGAGGAGGCGGGAGTTCCGGCCGGTGTCGTGAACGTCGTGAGCGGGACCGAGGTCGGCGTCGGCGAGGCCGCGGTCGATTCGCCCGACGTCGACATGGTCAGCTTCACCGGCTCCACCGCCGTCGGGCAGCGCATCGGCGAGGTGTGCGGACGGTCCATGAAGCGGCAGTTGATGGAGCTGGGCGGCAAGGGCGCCGCGGTCGTCCTCGACGACGCGGACCTGGACTCGGCGGTGGCCGGCATCGGCACCACGTACGCCTTCTACAGCGGGCAGATCTGCACGGCCCCGACGCGGGCGATCGTGCACCGGTCCGTGTACGACGAGTTCGTCGCCAAGCTCACCGCGTACATCGGCTACATGAAGGTCGGCGACCCGCGCGCGAAGGGGACCGTCGTCGGGCCCGTCATCTCGGCAGCGCACCGGGAACGGATCGAGTCGTACGTCGAGTTGGGGCGGAAGGAGGGCGCGACGGTCGTCGCGGGCGGCGAGCGCCCCGCGTTCGAGAACGGCTTCTACATATCGCCCACCCTGCTCGCCGACTGCACCAACGACATGCGGGTGGTGCGCGAGGAGATCTTCGGGCCCGTCGTCGCCGTGGTCCCCTTCGACGGCGACGAGGACGAGGCGATCGCCCTCGCGAACGACTCCGACTACGGCCTCATCGACTACGTGTGGTCGGGCGATGTCGCACGGGCCTTCCGGGTCGCGCGGCGGCTGCGGGCCGGTGGCGTCGGCGTGAACACGATCGGCCGGAACATGGAGGCGCCGTTCGGCGGCTTCAAGAAGAGCGGGGTGGGCCGGGACGTCGGCTCGTACGCCCTGCACGCGTACAGCGAGTGGCAGTCGATCGTGTGGCCGGGCTAGCTGGGCAGGCCGCAGGAGGAGGGTATCTGTCGCCTCACGGAACCCACGGGCCCCTTTAGTGCGTCTTTACAACAAGCAGGTCAGCCTGCACAGTTGCAGACGGTCACTACGGCGGAACCGGGGGTTCCATGGAGGCGCTGGAGGCGCAGGATCCGCGCACGGTCGGTACATACCGGGTGTTGCGGAGGATCGGTGAGGGCGGCATGGGGCGGGTCTATCTGGCCCGCAACGCGGGAGGCCGCTCCGTCGCGCTGAAGTTCATCCACGCCGACATGGCGGCGCAGCCGGGGTTCCGTGAGCGGTTCCGGCGCGAGGCGGACGTCGTCCGGCGGGTCGGGGCGCCGGGCACGGTGCCGGTCGTGGACACCGGTCTGGAGGAGCGGCACCCCTGGTACGCGTCGGAGTACGTGTCGGGGCCCTCCCTCCAGGACTCGGTCGACCGGTTCGGGCCGCTGCCCGCCGAATCGCTGTGGCGGCTCGCGGCCGATCTCGCGCAGACCCTGGAGCACGTGCACCGGGACCGGCTCGTGCACCGTGACCTCAAGCCGTCCAACGTGCTGCTGTCCGCCGACGGGCCGCGCCTCATCGACTTCGGGATCGTGCACGCCGCGCTCGACGCGGGTCTCAGCGCGGCGGGGCTGACCTCGACCGGGGCGCGGATCGGTACTCCGGCCTACATGTCGCCGGAGCAGGCGTACGGCGAGCGGGTGACCGCCGCGACCGACGTCTACAGCTTCGGGCTCACGCTCGCCTTCGCCGCCACCGGCGTCCAGCCGCACCGGGGCAGCCTCGACCCGCAACTCCCGGGCGTGGACGAGGAGTTGCGGAACCTCATCCGGCAGTGCCTCGACCCGGAGCCGGAGGCGCGGCCGGACGCGGGGCAGCTCGTGGGCCGGGCGCGCACGCACGACGCGACGAGCGACACGTGGCTGCCCGCGCAGGTCGTCTCGCTGATCGCCCGTACGTCGGGGCAGCTCCTGAACCTGGAGGCGCGGGTCGACACGGAGCTGCACGGACAGCTCCCGCAACAGGGGCCGCAGCCGGGCTTCGGTCCCGGCCACACCGCGTACGACCCCGGAGCCCCGGCGGGCTTCCACGGCGCCGCGACGCAGCCGGCCGGGGCGTCGCCGGGCGCCCCGACCCCGCCGCCGCCCTCGACCCCGCCGGGCCCCGCCGGCGGATCCGGCGGCTTCCACGGGTCCGCCACGCAGGCCGCCCCGCCGCCGCCCCGGTACTCGTACGGCCCCGCTCCTCAGCCCTGGGGAGCGGCGGCAGCCCGGTCCGGGCCGGGCGCCTCGGTAGCCGGGGGTGACCGTGGCAGGCTGCTGGGCCGGCCACTGCTCGGGCTGCTGTGGCTGGTGCCCGCGGGCTTCGGCTCGCTCCTCGTCTTCTTCGCCGACGCGACCTTCATGGGCTTCACGCGGGTGACGGGTGCGGCGGCGCTGATCGGCCTGGCGTTCATGCTGACCAGGAGCGGCGGCCCCAACCAGCGGTTTCTGCTGTACTGGCTCGGGCTCGCGGTCCTGGTCCTGCACTCCTGGTGGGGGGTGGGCGGATACAGCGTGACCGGTCTCGAGGTGCAGCACCTGGGCGAGGCGAGGTGGCAGCCGTCCATGTACCAGAACCTCATGGACCTGGTCAGCAGCCTCATCGCGATGCTTCTCGCCTTCGAAGCGCTCGCCCTGATCTACATCGTGCCCGCAGCCTTCATCCGCTTCCGGAAGTCCGCGCCCAATTGAGCCCCCGCGCCTCAATCGCCGCAGGGGCTTGGATGGGGCTTAACTTAAAGGGGCCCCAGGAAGATCGGGTTCGTGAAGGCCGCGAGGGGGCCGGGGAGGCCCGGGGTCGTTGGGGGGTGTCTGAGTTCCGCGCGGGCGTAGGACGCGTACGCCGGGGTGGTGCGCCAGGTCGCCGTGGCCTCGGTCGTCGTGAAGAGCGTGCCCTGGTCCGTGACGATGTGGAGCGTGCAGTCGGGGGCGGACGCCTTGGCCGTAAGGGTGAGGGTGACCGGAGTGTCGGGGGAGACCGCGAGGCGGTCGCCGATGCCCGCCGTCTCGCCCTTGCCGCCGGTCGCCGTGAAGGTGAGCTCGACCGATGAGGATTCGGCGACGTAGGAGTGGCCCGCCTTGATGCCCGCCTGGATGGCCTCGCGAGTCAGGTCGTCCGCCAGGACCACCGTCTGCGGGCCGCCGACGCGGTCCGGGTCGCGGTGCGCGTCGCTGTTGCCCATCGCCGGGATCCACCCCGTGCGGCCCTTTGAACGGGCGTAGGAGACAAGGGTGTTGTCCCAGTCCGCCAGGGACACCTCGTCGTCCGGGGTGTACGGGCCGTTCCACACCTCGACCGCGTCCGCCTCGCCGAAGCCGAACTTCCAGCCGCAGCCGATGCACGTCGCATGCGGGTGCGCGGGGACGACGAGGCCGCCCGCGCGGCGGATCTGCTGCGCGTACTTGGCCCAGCGGTTGTCGCGGGCCCGGTAGCGCCAGTCGACGAACGTGCCGGGTTCGGTGCCGAGCGCGACGACGTGGCCGTTACGGGTGGTGATCTCCTCGCCGATCATCACGAGCAGGTCGTCGCCCGCGACGTCCGACCAGTGCGCGTGCGCGGAGTGCGTGTTGTGGTCGGAGGTGTTGATGAAGTCCAGGCCCGCGGCGCGGGCGAGCGCGCCGATCTCGGCGGGTGTGCGGCGGCCGTCCGAGTACCAGGAGTGCAGGTGGCAGTCCCCGCGGTACCAGGCGCGGCCCCGGCCGCGGGCCCGCTGCGGCGGATAACTCGGGCGCGGCGTCTCGCCGGTGGGGCCGTGCGTGAGCGTCACCGTCACCTCGTACGGCAGGCCCTGTGGGGCCACCGTGTACGGACCCAGCGCGATGTTCCAGCGGCCGGGGCGGACGGGGCCCGGGACGTAGCCGGGCGTCGCGTCGTCGGCGCGGATGAAGAACTCGGTGCGGGCGCCTCCGGACCAGCCGCGGAAGCCCTCGCCGCCGAGCGCCGTGCCGCGCTCGTCGAAGACGCCGATGTCCAGGGCGTTGTTCTGGGTTCCGGCGGGGAGCCCGGTGGCCTTCTCGTACGTGTACGAGACCTTGATCTCGCGTACGCCCGAGGGGACATCGACGGGAAGGTAGACGTAGTCGGGCGCGCCCGGTGGCAGCGTGCCCTTGAGCGTCTTGGTGGACTGCGCGCCGTCGGCGGCGCTGGCGAAGCTCATGGTCGTGAGCGTAAGCGCGGTGGCCGTACCGGTCACGAGCAACGCCCGTCTGCCGATGCCGTGTTCGCCCGCCTGGGCGTCCTCGTGTCTCTCGCCGGTGCACATGTCGGGGCTCCCCAGGGGTTACTACTGGCGGCGCTTGCGGAACAGGCCGACGACGACCAGCACCACGATCACGATGAGGATGATGAAGATCCAGCTGAGCGATTTGCCCCTCTTTTTCTTCTTCGTCTTGTACTTCTTCGTCTTGTACTTCTTCGACTTGCTGACGCTCTGGCTGACGTTCTTGCTCACGTCGACCTTGGAGGTCGTCTTCAGCAGCGTCCCGGAAGTCGCGGAGATGTGGCTACTGGTGGATGTCGACGGCGACGCCGATGCCGTCGCCGGTGCGCCGCCGAGCAGCAGGCCGACCAGCAGTAGCAGCACGGTCATGGGACGCGTGCGAAGAATCATGACAAGCCCCCGTCGGTCCCGCGTCGATCAGGACCCGGCGAGACTAGTGCCCCTCGGCGGCTCCCGGAAGACCCGCTGGAGAGATCCGCTCGTATGCTCGGTTCATGAGTGATCCGGACGCCGTAGCAGAGACCAAGGCAGAACGTCCCACCGCCAACGCGATGCGCCGCGCTCTGAAACGGGCCAGAGACGGTGTCGCGCTCGATGTCACGGAGGCCGCCGTGCTGTTGCAGGCACGCGGCGACGACCTGGCCGACCTCACCACCTCCGCCGCCCGTGTGCGCGACGCGGGCCTTGAGGCGGCGGGCAGGCCGGGTGTCATCACGTACAGCAAGAGCGTGTTCATTCCGCTCACCCGGCTGTGCCGCGACAAGTGCCACTACTGCACGTTCGTGACCGTCCCCGGCAAGCTGCGCCGCGAGGGCCACGGGATGTTCATGTCGCCCGACGAGGTCCTCGACGTCGCGCGCAAGGGTGCCGAACTGGGCTGCAAGGAAGCCCTGATCACCCTCGGCGACAAGCCGGAGGACCGCTGGCCCGAGGCCCGCGAGTGGCTCGACGCGCACGGGTACGACGACACCATCGCCTACGTACGCGCCATCTCGATCCGGATCCTGGAGGAGACGGGGCTGCTCCCGCACCTCAACCCGGGGGTGCTGTCCTGGACGGACTTCCAGCGGCTGAAGCCTGTCGCGCCCTCCATGGGCATGATGCTGGAGACGACCGCCGAGCGGCTGTGGTCCGAGCCGGGGATGCCGCACCACGGCTCGCCCGACAAGGAACCGGCCGTGCGGCTGCGGGTGTTGGAGGACGCGGGCCGCTCGTCCGTGCCGTTCACCAGCGGGCTGCTGATCGGGATCGGGGAGACATACGAGGAGCGCGCCGATTCGCTGTTCGCGCTGCGCCGCACCGCCCGCTCGTACCACGCCATCCAGGAACTCATCATCCAGAACTTCCGCGCCAAGCCGGACACGGCGATGCGCGGGATGCCCGACGCGGAGCTGGACGAGCTGATCGCGACGGTCGCCGTCGCCCGCCACATCATGGGCCCGGCGGGGAACATCCAGGCCCCGCCGAACCTCGTCGACGGCGAGTACGCGCGCCTCATCGACGCCGGGATCGACGACTGGGGCGGCGTCTCCCCGGTCACCATCGACCATGTGAACCCCGAGAAGCCGTGGCCGAAGCTGGATGAGTTGGCGCGTCAGTCGGCTGAGGCGGGCTTCGAGCTGCGTGAACGGCTGTGTGTCTACCCGGAGTTCGTGACGCGCGGCGAGCCGTGGCTCGACCCGCGGCTGCTCCCGCACGTCAGCGCCCTGGCCGACGCCGACGGCCTCGCCGTGGCCGACGCGCCCGTCGTCGGCCGCCCCTGGCAGGAGCCGGACGAGGGATACGTGGCGTCGTCGGGCCGCACCGACCTGCACCGCACCATCGACACCGAGGGCCGGACGTCGGACCGCCGCGACGACTTCGACGTCGTGTACGGCGACTGGGAGGCGCTGCGCGAGCAGGCCGCCCCCGGAATGGTGCCGTCCCGCATCGACGGCGACGTACGCGCCGCTCTGAAGCAGGCCGCCGACGACCCGACGAAGCTCACCGACGACGAGGCCCTCGCCCTCCTGCACGCCGACGGGCCCGCCCTCGACGCGCTGTGCGGCATCGCCGACGACATCCGCAAGTCGATGGTCGGTGACGACGTCACATACATCGTCACACGGAACATCAACTTCACGAACGTCTGCTACACCGGCTGCCGCTTCTGCGCGTTCGCCCAGCGCCGCACGGACGCCGACGCGTACACGCTCTCGCTCGACCAGGTCGCCGACCGGGCCCAACAGGCCTGGGACGTGGGCGCGGTCGAGGTCTGCATGCAGGGCGGCATCCACCCGGACCTGCCCGGCACGGCGTACTTCGACATCGCGAAGGCGGTCAAGGAGCGGGTGCCCGGCATGCACGTGCACGCCTTCTCGCCGATGGAGGTCGTGAACGGCGCGTCCCGCACCGGCATGTCGATCCGCGAGTGGCTGACCGCCGCGCGCGAGGCGGGCCTCGACTCCATCCCCGGTACGGCGGCCGAGATCCTCGATGACGAGGTCCGCTGGATCCTCACGAAGGGCAAGCTGCCGACGGCGACCTGGATCGAGGTCGTCAAGACCGCGCACGAGCTGGGCATCCGCTCGTCCTCGACGATGATGTACGGGCATGTGGACCAGCCCCGCCACTGGCTCGGCCACTTCCGGACCCTGGCGTCCATCCAGCAGGCTGCACTGTCCAAAAACGTGGCCGGCTTCACGGAGTTCGTCACCCTCCCCTTCATCCACACCAACGCGCCGGTCTACCTCGCCGGCATCGCGCGCCCCGGCCCGACGATGCGGGACAACCGGGCCGTGACGGCGATGGCGCGCGTCCTCCTCCACCCGCACATCCCCAACATCCAGACCAGCTGGGTGAAGCTCGGCACGGAGGGCGCGGCCGAGATGCTGCGCTCGGGCGCGAACGACCTCGGCGGCACGCTCATGGAGGAGACCATCTCCCGGATGGCGGGCTCCTCCTACGGCTCGTACAAGTCGGTCAAGGACCTGATCGAGGTCGCCGACACGGCGGGCCGCCCGGCCAAGCCGCGCACCACCCTGTACGGGGAGGTGGCCGAGGAACGGGTCCGGTCCGCGCAGGCATCGGACGGCCATCTCCCGGAGCTGTTGCCGGTGTTGGAGCCGTAGGGCCTACGCTTTCGGGATCCCGGGCCCGGCGCCGCTGACAGGGTGGGCGGCCGGGCCCGAGGTTGCGCAGACGCTCCCGCATTGTCTGCGACTCGGTCCGCCGCCGGACATGGGGATGGAGGGGAGCGGCGGGTGGGCGGCGCCGACACCGCCCATCACCGCGACATCCCGTGAACGGGGCGGCATCAGGAACGTACGTCCTGGGCCGGGGTCCGGTCTCGCCGCTTCGCGCGCGACCGCTGTCCGGTTCGCGCGGCGGCGGTGGCGAGCGTACGGGAGGGGGGTTCGCCGAACCGGTCCTGATAGCGCCGGGCGAACCGGCCCAGGTGGGCGAAGCCCCAGTGGTAGGCGACCACGGTGACTGTGGTCTCGCCGGGTTCGGCGACACGCAGCAGCATCCGTACGTGCTGAAGGCGCACCTCGTGCACGTACCCCATGGGCGTCATCCGCAGCTGCTTGCGGAACGACTCCTGCAGCGTGCGCAGGCTGACCTGGGCGACGGCGGCGAGCCGGTTCGCGTCCCAGGGGTCGGCCGGGCTGTCGCGCACGGCGTCCATGACGCGCTTCACGGCGGCTGCGGGCAGCGCGGGCGGGGGAGCGGCCAGCGCCTCGCGGTAGCGGTGATCGGTCGCCAGCAACAGCCCTTCCAGCAGGGTCTGTTCGAGCCGACCGCAGATCATGGGGCTCTGCAACAGCCCGTCGGGACTGTTCGAGTCGAGTGCGGTCCAGCGGGCCAGGCCCGCCCAACTGCGGCCCGCGCCTTGGGAGATGTCGAACGCGGGCTTGAAGTCGGCGAGACGGTGCGCGGGCCTGCCCAGCATGATCTCCAGTTGCCGGTGCACCGCCGCCTTGTCGACCTTGATGGTGAGGGTGTCGCAGTCCGGCGAGAAATCGCCGACTCGGAAGCTGCCCGTGGGGTTCAGCATGCCCCCTGTGCGGGCCGACACCTGGGTGTCGGCCGCCGGGCCCTGGCCGATGCTGAAGGATCCCGTCGTGGGCGCCACGACGTGGTAGCAGTCCAGTTCAGGGATGTAGGCCCTGATGGACGCGCCGAACGACATGCGTCCGATCGTCACGCCACCCAGCAGCACGACGTCGGCGTCGAGGTCGAAGTCGTCCGCTGCGGGCGTGTCCAGCTTCATGTCGTAGAACTGCTGCGACAGCACGGCACGCGCCTCGTCCACGGAACGCGTGGTGAAGCGGTTGGCCGCGGTCACAAGGCCCTGTCCCTTGCCCGCATCCATGATGTCCCGCCTTTCCCAGTGCCCCTCAGCGCCAGAAGACGTGTGACCTCAGGATCCTCCAACGGGTGGAGCGGCGGGCCGTTTCCGGGCAGCTCCTACCGGATCGCGTCGAGAAAGACGCTCCGGGACCCGAGTTGGCGTGATCCGGTGATCCGGTACGCCAACCACCAAAGAAAGGGTTGGGAAAAACCAACCCCCCCACCTCACCTCCGGACGTAAGCCACCGGAGGGGCGTCACTCGCGAGAGTGACGATCGCCAACTCGACTGGCGAACAGGCGAGTTCGTGGTGCACTCTCTGCCGCATATGCAAATCGGCCCCCGCCGGGACGGCAATCCCGGACGAGGGCCTGACGATCAAGGAAGAAGCGCTTCCCGATGTCTACGAATCAGACTAGCGCGCCCTCGCGCGTCCATTCAGGCCGTTCGGCCACACCCTCACGTGGGCTTCACCGATCCAGGGATCGCCACATGTCCGAATTGACCGTCGTCGGGCATCACCTGGCCCAGCACGCCGACCTGTCCCTCACCGCGATCGGCCTGGCCACGCACATCCAGTCGCTGCCCGACGGGTCGAAGGTCGGCATCAAGGACCTCGCCGCGAAGTTCCCCGTAGGGGAGGTCAGGGTCGCCGCCGCGCTGCGGGAACTGGAGGCGCACGGCTACCTGGAGCGGATCAAGGAACGGCTCCCGTCCGGGCGGATCGTCACGCGCACGATCTCGTACAACAAGCCGCCGCACCTGCGCGACCAGGCACCGCCGGAGCCTCCTGCCGTCCAGGCGCCGCCCGAGGCACCCCGTACCGAGCCGAAGCCCCGCGCACCGCGCCCGCAGCGCCGGTCGCTCCGGGCGCCGCAGCCCGACCCCCAGGACCCCGACCCCGACGCTGTCGGCGTCCTCGTCGGCCTGCGTACCTACGACCCCCGCCTGTTCCTCTCCGAACGCGACATCCGCCGCCTCGCCCCCGCCGCCGAGGAGTGGCTGGCGCGGGGCATGACGCCCGGCGACGTGAAGCGGGCCCTCACGGCGGGCCTGCCCACCGTCCCGATCCGCCACCCCGCGGCCCTGCTGGCACACCGGCTGGCCGCGTCTCTGCCTCCCGAACTCCCACCGAAGCCCCCGGTCGAGCCCTTGCCCGGGCCACCCGCCCCACGCCGGCTGCCGCTCCAGAACTGCGACGGCTGCGACCGGGCGTTCCGGGCGGCGGGGCCGGGGAAGTGCCGGGAGTGTGCGGCGACGATGGTGCGCGCCGCATGACCCGGACGACCGCCTCGCTGTCGTGGTACAGGTTGTGTACCATTGGTGTCATGGCATTGAAGCGTACGAACGTCTACGCGGACGACGCGGATCTGGCGCTGATCAAAGAGGCCTCCGCGCGACTGGGTATGTCCGAGGCCGAAATGATCCGGGAGGGCATCCATCGCATCGCGATGGCCCGCCGGGTATGGGACGAGCCCTTCATCGCCGATGAGGAGGCCATCGACCTGGGTGGACCCGTGACGCATGACGACGTGCGTGCGGCGAGGTCCGGCGGCGGCTCGGGCGCGGGCGCGCGGCAGAACAGGGGACGCGCTGCGTGATCGTGATCGCCGACACTTCGGGGCTTCTCACGCTTTGCAACAGGTCGGATCCGGATCACCTGGCCGCGCGGAAAGCGGTCGACGAGTGCGGTCTGCTGGTCGCGAGTCCGATGGCGCTCACCGAGGTCCATCAGGTGGCCACCAGCAGAGCCGGGCGGCGGGCTGCCGACGGGGTCATGCGCGTGTTGATGGGTCGCCTGGCGGAGACGCGGCTGGTCCTGGCCGAGGTCACTCCGGCGCTGCTCGACATGGCGCTGACCGTGCGCGCCCGTTACGACTCCCTCGACCTCGATCTCGTGGATGCCATGAACGTCGCCCTCGCGGCGGAGTACGACACCGACGCGGTGCTCACGAGGGACCTCCGGGATTTCCGGACGGTGCGGCCGCTGGGGCGCAGGCCGGGGTGTTTCCGGATCCTGCCGGACGACCTCTAGCCGAGCGGCCGCGTGCGCACGCTCGTCCACGATCCCATCACTTCGTGAACATTCCTGGTCGACGTCGGTCGATTACAGTGCTCCAAGCCGAAGGGTCGAGGGTCGTGACAGGAGGAGTCCCCCATGGGCGCAGCGTCCAACGCGGCGGCCGTATGGGGTCGCACAGAACAGCAGGACTTCCGCAGCAGAGTGCGCGGCACCCTGCTCGGTGGCGCACTCGGTGACACCCTCGGCGCCCCGCTCGACGGCCTCTCGCTCGACGGAATCCACGCCGAGCACGGGGCGGAAGGGCTGGGGCAGCTGGTGCCCGTGTACGGGCGGACGGGCGCCATTACGGCCGCCACCCAGCTGACCCTGTTCACCGTCGACGGGCTCATCCGCGCCCAGGTCCGCCGCGACACCGGCGCCTGGCATCCGCCGACGGACGTGCACCGGGCCTATCTGCGGTGGGCGGCGACCCAGCGCGAGTGGGGTCCCGACCTGCGCCGCAAGGAGGACGGCTGGCTGGCCCGCGAGGAGTGGCTGTACTCGCGGCGGGGAGCCGCCCAGGCGTGTCTGCTGGGGCTCGGCAACGACGTCATGGGGACGCTCGACCGACCCAAGAACCTGGACGCGGACGGGGCGGAGGCGGTGACGCGCTCCGCGCCGTTCGGGCTCCTCGTGGGCTGGGAGCCGCAGCTCGTGTTCCAGCTCTCCGTCGAGTGCGCGGTGCATACGCACGGTGCGGCGGAGGCGTATCTGTCGGCCGGAGCGTACGCGGTTCTCGTGCACGCCCTCGCGCGTGGCGACTCGCTCGACGCCGCCGTGCAGCGGGCGCTGGCTCTGCTCGCCGCGCGCCCCGGGCATACGCCCGTCGCGGACGCGCTCAAGCACGCGCTCGGCGCCGTACGGCAGGGTATGCCGACCGCGGCGCGGGTCGGTGAGCTGGTCGGTGAGGGCGATGCGACGGGTGTGCTCGCGGCTGCCGTGTACTGCGCGCTGGTCAGCGACGACATCCGGCACGGGCTCGGGCTCGCCGTGCATCACGACGGGCCTTCCGCGCTGGTCGGCGCGTTGTGCGGGAGTCTGCTCGGGGCGCTGCACGGGGAGACGGCGTTGCCGCCGGCGTGGGTGGCGGAGGTCGAGGGCAGGCCCACGATCCTGGAACTTGCGGATGACTTCGCCATGGAGATGACGCAGGGCGCTGCGCTGCATGGGCCTGCGGCCGCTTCGGCGGGTTGGTTGGCCCGCTACCCGCGCGCGTAGCCCCCACCCCGGGGCTCTGCCCCGGACCCCGCGCCTCAATCGCCGGCGGGGCTGAAAAGATCGGGGCTCCGCCTCGGACCCTGCGCTTCAGTCGTCGGTGGGGCTGGAAGGTCGGGGCTCTGCCTCGGGTTCTGCGTCTCAGTCGTCGGTGGGGCTGGAGAGGCCGCAGGGGCTTGGTCTATCAAGCCCCTGCGGCGATTGAGCAGCGGGGTACGGGGCAGAGCCCCGGTCTTTTCGGGTGGGCGGCTAGCTTTGCGTGCGGGACGCGATCGCGTCGTCACCCGCACCGGACGGAACCGGCACCGTGGCGGCAGCCGAATCGTCGTCGTCGGAGTTGATCGTCGCGATGATCGCGTCGCGCTCCGGGGTGTCCTCGGGCTTGATGTAGCCGATGAGGATGTAGAGGACGAGAGAGACGGCGAGCGGGATCGACACCTGGTACTGGAGTGGCACGCCGCCCTCGACGTTCCAGCTGATCGGATAGTTCACCAGCCAGAACGCGAGCAGGCCCATACCCCAACTGGTGAGCGCGGCCGTCGGCCCCGACCTGCGGAACTGGCGCAGCAGCCCCAGCATCATCGGGATCGCGATCGGCCCCATCAGACCGGCCACCCACTTGATGACGACCGTGATGATGTCCTTGAACGTCGGCGAGTTGACCTGCGTGGCGACCGCCATGGACAGCGCCAGGAAGATCACCGTCGTCAGCCGCGCCGCGATCAGCCCGGTGCGCGAGTCCCACTGCCGCGCCCGCCGCGAGAGCGCCGGCGCCACATCCCGCGTGAAGACCGCCGCGATCGCGTTGGCGTCGGAGGAGCACATGGCCATTGTGTGCGAGAAGAAGCCGACGATGACCAGGCCCAACAGGCCGTGCGGCAACAGCTGTTCGGTCATCAGGCCGTACGAGTCGGAGCCGTCCGGCTTCTGCGCCTGCACGAGCAGCGGCGACATCCACATCGGGAAGAAGAGGACGACCGGCCAGATTAGCCAGAGCGCGGCGGACAGGTAGGCGGACCGCTTGGCCTCGCGCCCGCTGCTCGTCGCCATGTAGCGCTGGGCCTGGTTGAGCATGCCGCCGTTGTACTCGAAGAGCTTGATGAAGAGGAAGGCGAGCAGGAAGACCGCTCCGTACTCGCCGACCAGCGGCTTTCCGTGGCCCTGGAGTTCGGGTCGGCTCCAGGCGTCGAAGAAGCCGATGTTCTTGTCACCGAGCTCGACCACGACCGCGACGAACATCGAGACCCCGGCCAGCAACTGGATGATGAACTGGCCGAGTTCGGTGAGCGCGTCCGCCCACAGGCCGCCGATCGTGCAGTAGACCGCGGTGATGACACCCGTGATGAGGATGCCCTGATTCAGGGACACACCCGTGAACACGGACAGCAGGGTCGCGATGGCCGCCCACTTCGCGGCCACGTCGACGATCTTCAGCAGCATCCCGGACCAGGCGAGGGCCTGCTGCGTCTTGAGGTTGTAGCGGTTCTTGAGGTATTCGAGCGGCGAGGCGACGTGCAGGCGCGAGCGCAGCCGGTTGATGCGCGGCGCGAACAACCGGGCGCCGATGGCGATCCCGAGCGCGATCGGGAAGGACCAGGTGACGAAGGACGTCACGCCGTAGGTGTACGCGATACCGGCGTACCCGGTGAACATCACCGCGCTGTAGCCGGACATGTGGTGCGAGATGCCGGACAACCACCACGGCATCTTGCCGCCCGCGGTGAAGAAGTCGGAGACGTTGTCGACGCGCTTGTGGGACCAGACGCCGATCGCGACCATCACGCCGAAGTAGGCGATGAGCACGACCCAGTCGAGACTGTTCATGTGCCCCCTCCAGGGGTTCCGCTGCACAACGGTTGCCCCCGGTAAGGGTGTTGGGGACGTGGGGGATTGAACCTCCGTGCTTGGGGCCGGTCAAGGGTTCTGTAGTCATGGATATGAACCCCGGACAGAATTCAGAACGTGGCACAACTCGGGGAGGGTCCGGTAAACCCTGGCTGACCTGCGGTATCGGCAGGTGCCCCGAGGGGAGCGGCTACCGCATGAGTTCTCCCGCGTTCACCAGGAGCTGCTGGCCGGTGATCGCGCGCGCCCGGTCGGAGGCGAGGAACACCGCCGCGTCCGCCACGTCGCCGTCCGTCGCGAGGTCCGGCAGCGCCATCCGCTCGGTGAGCCGCCCGAGCACCTCCTCCTCGGGTACGCCCTCGGTCTGCGCGGTGATCTGTACGTAGGCCTGTACGGGCGGCCCCCACATCCAGCCGGGCAGCACGGTGTTCACCCGCACCCGGTCCGGCCCGACCTCCCGCGCCAGCGAGTACATGGCGCTCGTCAGGGCGCCCTTCGACGCCGCGTACGCCGCCTGCCGGACCTGGGAGGGTGCCGCGATCGCCGACTGCGTACCGATGAGGACGACCGAGCCGCCGCGCTCCTTGAGGGCGGGCAGGCAGGCGCGGGTCATGCGCAGCGTGCCGAGCAGGTTCACGTCGATGACCTTGCTCCAGGTCTCGAAGTCGGCGTCCTGAAGGCCGCCGAAGTAGCTGTCCCAGGCCGCGACATGGACGACCGCGTCCAGGCCCCCGAACCGCTCGCGCGCGAGATCCGCCAGGGCCTCGCACTGCGCCTCGTCACCGATGTCCGTGGAGCGGAACGCGGTCCGCTTGCCCCCCGGGTCCAACTCCCGTGCAAAAGCGGCGAGATGGGACTCGGTGCGCGCCCCGAGCACCGCGTTCCCGCCGTCGCGCAGCACGGCCTCCACCACCTGGCGGCCGAGCCCCGCGCCCACCCCGGAGACGATCACGGTCTTCCCCGCAAGCAGTTCCGCATTCACCATCGGTTCGCCTCCCGGCTCTGGCGTTATGTCTGACGGGGCGTCAGAGTATGGGCGTCGAACGGCAGATGGAAGGTGTGAGCCGCATGGAGGACACGCACAGCGAGACGTACGCGGAACTGGCGGCCGTCGGGCCGTACGGGGTGCGCCCGGGGCACGCCCTGATCACGATGGTCGAACCGCATCCGGGCCGTGAGTACGCGTACAACCGCTGGTACGAGGACGACCACTACTACGCCGGCGCCATGGCCATGCCGTGGATGTACGCCGGGCGCCGCTGGGTCGCCACCCGCGACCTCCAGCTCCTGCGCTACCCCGAGAAGTCGGCGGTCGCCGAGCCGGTCACGGCGGGCTGCTACATCTCCACGTACTGGATCACCGAGGGCCGCTACGCCGACCACATGAAGTGGACCGTCGGCATCAACAAGCGGCTCAACCGGGACGACCGCGTCCACCAGGACCGCACGCACGTCTTCACGTCGTTCCAGGACCACGAGGCGACGGTGTACCGGGACGGGGACGAGGGGCCGCGCGACTTCCACGCGCTCGACCACCCGTACCGGGGCCTGGTCGTCGAGGTGATCGACTCCGAAGGCCCGGAGCAGCGCGACCGGTTGCTGGAGTGGCTGCGCACCGAGCACCTGCCGGAGCGGCTCGCCGGCTCGCCCGCCGCGATGGTCACGGCCTTCCGCCCGACACCGCTGCCGGGCGACAAGATGACGTACGTGAAGCAGGTCGAGGGCGTCGACACACGGCTCACCCTGCTCTGGTTCCTTCAGGCCGACCCGCGCGACTGCTGGCAGGACCACTTCGGGGGCCTGGGGGAGGCGGTCGCGGCGTCGGGCCTCGGCCGGGTGGAACTGGTGGCCCCGTTCATCCCGACGGTGCCGGGTACGGACCAGTACGTCGATCAGCTGCGCTGACCCGGACAGCGCCGAGCCCCCTCGGCCAGGACGGCGGACCAGTCGAGAGGGCTCTATCAGTGGTGCTGTTGTGCATGGTGCTGTTGTGCGTATTGCTGTTGTGCATCGTGCTTTCGTGCGTGGTGCTGTGTTGCGTGTTCGGTTGTCTCACGGAGTTGGCTGGGGGGTCAGCTGTCGACCCGGCTCATCTCCGTGACGAAGGCGCTCCATGAAGCCGGCGCGAACGCCAGGTTCGGACCCTGCGGGTCCTTGGAGTCGCGGACGTCCACGGCGTGGGTCGCGGGAGACTTGATCTCCACGCACGCGCCGTTCCCCGCCGAGTAGGAGGACTTGATCCACGTGGGCTGTGCGCCCTTGGTGATTGCCATGATCTGCTCCGGTCTGGCCAGTGATCCCTTGCTGGGCCGCGGACTTGCCGCGGCTTTGCGCCAACACCTTGTCTGTTGTTGGCGTGATCGACGCTACTCGCCGACCGGGGGCGGCGGTGGGGCCATTCACTCGACCGGATGGCATATTCCAGGCGGGTCTTCCATCAGCCCGTGGGAAAGGTGTACCGTGCGGCGCTTTCCCACGGGCGGGGCCCGGACCTGGGGCCTGAACTCTGCGGTCCGTTACGCGAGTTGGTCCTTCGGCTACGCGCGTCGGACCTCAGCGCGTGTGCCGCTTCGCGGCTTCCAGGATGAACTGCCGGGACTGTTCCACGTTCAGCGCCTGGGCGCGCAGGTGCTCGTACATGACGCTGTACTTCTGCACGTCCTGCGTCTTCTCCAGGTAGAGGTCGCTGGTGACGCCCTCGATGTAGACGACGCTGGAGTCCGCCGCGTCGGGGAACTCGAGAATCGCGTACTGCCCCGTGATCCCCGGGTGCGCGCCCATGTCGAAGGGCAGCACCTGCACGGTGACGTGGGGGAGCCCGGACACCTCCGCGAGGTGCTCCAGCTGCTCGCGCATCACCGCGGTCCCTCCGACGGTGCGGCGCAGCGCCGCCTCGTCCAGGACCACCCACAGGCGCAGCGAGTTGGCCTCGTCGTTGATCCGCTCCTGGCGGCGGATGCGGACCTGCACGCGCTTCTCGACGTCGGTCTGCGAGGCCTCGGGCATCGCGCCCTGGATCAGCGCCTCCGCGTAACCGCGGGTCTGGAGCAGGCCGGGAATGCACTGCGACTCGTACACGCGCAGGGACGCCGCGTCGGTCTCAAGTCCGATGTAGACGCTGTACGGAATGTCTCCGAAGGAGTGCCACCAGCCTTGCTGGCGCGAATCCTTGGCCATTTGCATCAGCGAGTCGATGACCCGGTGGTCCTCGACCTCGTACACCCCGCAGAGGTCGCGTACGTCGCGCTGGCTGATGCTGCGCCGCCCGTTCTCCAAGCGGCTGATCTTCGACTGCGAGACCAGCAGGCGCTCGGCTACCTCTTCGGCGGTCATGCCCTTGAGTTCGCGGAGCCGGCGCAGCTCCTGGCCCAACCGGCGTCGCCTGACGGTGGGATTGACGTTGGACGCCACGGACGTGCACCTCCGGCTACGTGCATTTCTTTGATCTGCATACGTTGCGTGTCTACTGCTGAGCAGATTGCCACCCCGAGGCGGCCCTGCGCTGGGAAATGGCGGATGTGCGCGGGACGCACATGCGGCTCGCACGTGCCTCCTGTGCAGCGCAAACGCGACCGCGCGGGGTGACGTGCCGGGGCGTCGTCCTCACGCCCGGCGCATCACCCCGCGCGGTACAGCGGCTCCCGGACCGGTTCTTGGGGACTACGGTGCGGCGCTGTGGTGCTACGGGTGGTGCTGGTGGTGCGGTTCGCCTAATGGGCCACGGCGCGAGCCATGGAACCGCGGCGTGGCTGCATCGGAACGCCGCGTGCGGGCTCCGGTGCGGCCCGACCCGCCGAGGGGGCCGGTGAGCGGCGTGGCTGTACCGCCACACCGTTCTGGACGTCCATCACGGCGTGCGCCACGAGGCCGCCCATCGGGTCGTGCCTGATCAGGTCCCGCAGCCGGGAGCGTGAGGACCTGCCCTCGTTGCCCGGATACAGGTGCTTGCCGAGACCGACCGCATGGGCCAGCGAGGCGAGCGCCGCGGTCCGTGGGTCCGGTGGGACCCCGGTGCGGATCGCGCTGTCCAGCCGGGCCCTGATCTCCCGGCTGACCGCCGACTCCGTCGCCTGGTAGCGAGTCGTCGGCAGCACCCCGCACATCTGTCCGGCCACGGCATGAACCATGCCGCACCGCTCCAGGTGCGAGAGGTAGGTCTGTCGCAGGCCAAGGCGTGGCCCGCCTATCCAGTGGACGGCCCGTACGGGAGCGCCACGCCTTCGCAGCAACTCCAACGCGCAGTCCAGAGTCGGATCTCCGGTCGGCCGTGGTGCCACCACGGCGATACGATCCCCGTCTGGGGCTATCCGTCCGGCCAGCGCCAGCTCTACTAGCTGTGCACCGGCCAGACCTAGGTCGAGCGACTGCGGCTGCGCTGTGGTACCCGTGGCCGGGTCCAGAGCGAGCAGCAGAAGCTCCTCCGGAAGTGTTCTGCGGCTCCTGCCCATCCATGCCTCCCCGCGTGGATGAATGACAGGGTGACCCCTCTCACATTGGTCTGTCGAGAGTGCGTGGGGGGTTTGGACGGGAACCTCTAGGTATGTCGTTCTCGTCTACCACGTGGGTTAAGCCCCCACACAGGACACTGGTACATGGTTCGGACAGGGCTGGTCTGTCCGGAGACAAGTGGTTGAGTGGTTCATTCGGTCGAGGAGGCATCGGTGGCGGGGACCCCCGACAGGGCGGGAGAGCACAAGGCGTCGGGAGGTCCGGCTCCGGAGGATCCGCGTCTCGCGGTGTCGCGGGAGCGGTCCGGCGTGGACCGGGAGACGGGGTCCTCGACCCCGGATCCGGACGCCGGCGACGAGCGCCTGCGGGCGGCCGTGGCGGCCTGGGTGTCGGGCGACGACGGCCCGGCGGAAACGTCTGCGGTTGCAAATCCGCCGGGCGCTTCCGCGGGTGGGGCGGGGTCGGACGGCGCGTCCGACACGGCCGACACCACGTCGCCCCCCGAACCGGACAGTGACGACGAGTCCGACGCCGAGCCGGTCGCCGAGGGCGACGGGGAGCCGACTGCTGACGCCGAAACCGGCCCCCAGGACGACGCGCGGCCGACCTCTGAGGCGGACGCCAAGTCCGGTGCCCAGGGCGACGGGAAGCCGGCCGCTACGGGCGGCAACAAGTCCGCCGAAACGGCGGCCGCCGAGGCCGAGGCCGACTCGGACGCCAAGGGTGACGGCACGGCGGACGCCGAGCCGGACGCTGAAGCCGACGCCAAGCCGGACGGCCAGACCGACGCCAAGCCGGACGCGAAGCCGGCCGCTGAGGCTGACGCCAAGAGTGGCGCGGTAGTTGGCGCCGAGCCGGACGCCGAGGCCGGTGCCGAGTCGGACGCTGAGGCCGACGCCAAGTCGGACGCCGAGGCTGACGCCAAGAGTGGCGTTGTAGTCGGCGCCAGGCCGGACGGTAGGACCGGCGCCAAGCCGGACGCCGAGGCCGGTGCCGAGTCGGACGCTGAGGCCGACGCCAAGTCGGACGGCCAGACCGACGCCAAGCCGGACGGCCACACCGACGCCAAGCCGGACGCGAAGCCGGCCGCTGAGGCTGACGCCAAGAGTGGCGCGGTAGTTGGCGCCAGGCCGGACGGCAGGAACGGCGCCGAGCCGGACGCCGAGGCCGGTGCCGAGTCGGACGCTGAGGCCGACGCCAAGCCGAACGCTGAAGCCGACGCCAAGCCGGATGCCAAGAGTGGCGCCAAGCCGGACGGCAAGAGTGGCGCCGAGGGCGACGCCAAGCCGCACGCCGAGGGCGACGTCAAGCCGGACGCCAAGAGCGGTGCCAAGGCCGATGCCAAGCCGGACGCCAAGAGTGGCGCCGCGGCCGATGTCGCGGCCGACGCCAAGTCGGACGGCACGTCGGACGCCGACGCCGACGCCAAGGCCGACGCCAAGTCGGACGCCAAGAGTGGCCCCGGTGTCCGGCGTGAGGGAGGTGGGCCTGTTGATCAGGAGACCGCTGTCTTCAAGGCCGTGTCGCAGCCCGTGGATCAGCCGACCACCACGCTCAAGGCCGCCGGGACCGCCAAGAGCAGCAAGTTCGTGCCGCTCAAGGGGCTTGAGGAAGGGAAGGTCACGGGCAAGGAGCTGCCGCCCGAGGCCGAGCAGCCCACCGTCGAGCCGGCCGAGCGGACGACCCAGCAGCCGTTGCCGCCGAAGCCCCCGCTGGACCTGCTCGCCGAGCTGACCAACACCCCGCCGCCCGCCGAGACCCGGGTCCGTACCGCGGTGCGCCGGGTCAAGGTGTGGACGCCGCTCGTGATCCTGTTGATCATCGTGTTCGGGGTCATCCAGGCCGTCCGCCCGCTGCCGACACCGTCCCTCTCGCTCACCACCGACGCCACGTACAGCTTCGACGGCGACAAGGCGTCCCTGCCGTGGCCCGGCGAGGGCCAGGGCTGGATGGACGTCCAGGGCATCGGGACGATGGACAACTTCGGCAAGCAGACGCCCGTGCCGATCGGCTCCGTCGCCAAGTCCATGACCGCGTACATCGTGCTGAAGGACCACCCGCTGAAGGCGGGTGCCGACGGCCCCGGCATCACCGTCGACGCCACCGCCGAGAAGGAAGGCGGCTACGACGCGGACGGGCAGAACGAGTCGACGCTCAACACCGTCAAGGAGGGCGACAAGATCTCCCAGAAGGACGCGCTCGCGGCGGTCATGATCCCGTCCGCGAACAACATTGCGCGCCTGCTGGCCCGTTGGGACGCCGGCTCCGAGGAGGCGTTCGTCAAGAAGATGAACGCCACCGCGAAGAAGCTCGGGATGAAGAACACCACGTACACCGATCCGTCCGGGCTGAAGGAGACGACCGTCTCCACCGCCGAGGACCAGGTGAAGCTGGGGAATGAGCTGGTACAGATTCCGGCCCTCACCGACATCACCAAGCTGCCCACCTGGACCGACCCGTCCGGCAAGAAGTGGACCAACTACAACCGCCTCGTGCCCTACGACGGCGCCATCGGCATCAAGACCGGCACGACCACCAAGGCCGGCGGCAACCTGCTCTTCGCCGCCACCAAGGACGCGGGCGGCTCGACCGTCACGGTCGTCGGCGCGGTCCTCGGCCAGCACAAGGCGCCGATCATCGACACGGTCAACGCGGTCAGCAAGACCGCGATGCTCGCCGCGCAGGACGCCGTCACCTCGTCGACGGTCCTGAAGAAGGGTGACGTCGTCGGCTACGTCGACGATCAGCTCGGCGGCCGCACCCCGGTCACGGTCACGAAGGACGTCAAGGCCGTCGGCTGGGCCGGCAAGACCGTCCACCTGCAACTCGCGGACCAGGACGGCAAGTCCGTGCCGCACACGGGCAAGGCGGGGGAGACGGTCGGCGTGCTCGAGGTCGGCGACGGCGAGGGCGGCGCCGTGGAGGTGCCGGTGGCCCTCCAGAAGGGCCTCACCGAACCCGGATTCGGCGCGAAGCTGACCCGCGTCGGCTGACCGGCCCCGGGACCGCTCCCGGGTTCCGCTCGTGGGAGGCCGATGCCCGTCGGTCTCCCACGGCGCCCGTCCGCGCACGCCGTGCTAGCGTCGCGAGACCGGGCAGGCGGGGGACGCCCACCCGTTCATTCACAACGGCACACGGGTAAACGGGAGTGTAGGGAGTGGCCACAGCGAGGCCGACGCGCGCCGACGACGCGAAGCCCGGGTCGGGCGGGGGTCGCCCCCGGATACGGTTCCCCGAGCAGTCCGCAGGAGTTTCTAGCACCGACACCCCACCCACCGGTACGCGCCTGAACCGTTTCGTCCGGCACCCCGTCACCCTCGCCACGGTCGCCGCCGCGCTCGTCCACCTCATCTGGTTCTTCACCTTCGCGAACAGCGGTGGAGACCTCGCGGCGCAGGACGCCTGGGCCGAGTTCGTCGGCCGGCACCCCGATTCCGCGTACAACCTCGCCTGGTACGGCGGCATGCACCCGGTCTCGTACAGCGTGGTCTCGCCGTATCTGATGTCGGTGTTCGGCGTGCGCACGACGATGATGGGCGCGGGCACGCTCTCGGCGGCGCTGCTGACCATGATCCTGATCCGGACGCGGGTGGTCGCGAAGCCCCTGTGGCCGGCCCTCGCGGGCGTCTTCGCGCTGCTCTGCAACGCCGCGTCGGGACGCGTCACGTTCGGCCTCGGCATGATGTTCGGGCTCGCGGCGACGGCCGCGGTGTTCTGCTGGCCGTACCGCTGGCGCTACAAGCGCTGGGCGAAGGCGGCCGTGGCGGCGCCGTTGGCCGGGATCGCGACGGCGTGCTCACCGGTGGCGGGCCTGTTCGTGGGGCTCGTCGCCGTGGCCCTGTTCCTTCAGAAGCGGCGGCCCGGGGCGTACGCGCTGGGGCTCGCGCCCGCCGCCGTCGTCGGTCTTTCGGCGTGGCTGTTCCCGTTCTCCGGTACGCAGCCGATGTCGTTCTGGTCGGCGCTGCTGCCGATGGTGTATGGCGTCGTCGTGTGCGTCCTCGTACCCAAGGGGTGGGTGACGGTGCGGATCACGTCCGCCGTCTACGCCCTGGCCGTACTCCTGGTGTGGCTGATCAGTTCGCAGATCGGTTCCAACATCACCCGGCTCCCGATGCTGTTCGCGGGCGTCGCGCTGCTCGCGGCGCTGCCGTTCACGGTGAAGCGCTCGCGCAAGTGGTACGTCCTCGTGGTCGCGTTCGTCGCCTTCAACGCGTGGATCGGCTTCAAGTCGGTCGACGATGTCGTGCGGACGACACCGGCCGCCTCCTGGGCCCGCGAACTGGCGCCGCTCGTCAACGAGTTGCAGGAGGTCAAGGCCGAGCACGGCCGCGTCGAAGTGGTGCCCGCGCGTTCGCACCGCGAGGCCTCCGCGCTCGCCCCGTACGTGAACCTGGCGCGCGGCTGGAACCGGCAGGCCGACATGGAACGCAACCCGCTCTTCTACGACGACACCCTCAACTCGGCGAACTACCGCGAGTGGCTGCGGCGTTGGGCCGTGCACTACGTGGTGCTGCCCAAGGGGGAGCCGGACGGCAAGGGCGCGGAGCGCGAGCGGCAGCTGGTGCGGCGCGGCCTGCCGTATCTCAAGCAGGTGTGGGGCGACGCCAACTGGCAGCTGTTCGCCGTCACGGACCCGACGCCGCTCGCCGAGCCGCACGCGGTCGTGGACGCGGCCGAACAGGGCGAGCTGACGATCGAGGTGACCCGGCCGGGGCGGGTGCTGATCCGCGTCCCGTACTCGCCGTGGCTGTCGGTCGTCGACGCCGAGGGCAAGAGCCTGGGTGCGCCCAAGGAGACCGAGGCGTCGAAGCGGGCGCGGGAGGCGGACGACGGGGTGCCGAAGCGGTTCGCCAATGTGCATGGGTGTTTGAGTGGGGCGGAGAAGGATGCGGATGGGGACGCGTGGACGGAGTTGTTCGCGCCGAAGGCCGGCACGTACCGCCTCGCGGCGCCGTACCAGCTCCCCCGGGGCACACCGTGCCCGGAGGAACTCACGGGGTAGGCCCTTTCAGCCCGTGCGGCGATTGAGCAGGCCTTTCAAGCCCCGCGGCGATTGAGTAGACGGCCCAGCGGGCCGCGGCCTCGGGGCTCCGCCCCGGACCCCGCTGCTCAATCGCCGCAGGGGCTTGAAATACCAAGCCCCGCGGGGAGTTGGTCTATCAAGCCCCGCCGGCGTTTGAGGCGCGGGGTCCGGGGCGGAGCCCCGAGGCGTTCAGAACTGTGGGCGCAACAGGTCCGCCAGCAAAGAGAGCTGCGCCGGGTCCTCCAACGCGGAGCCCACCGCGACGACCCCCGCCCCGGCCTCCAAATACTCCGCCGCGTTCCTCGCCGACATCCCCCCCGTGGCAACGAACGGCACCTCCGGAAACGGCCCCCGCATCGCCCGGAACCACTCCACCCCCAGCACACTCGCCGGAAACGCCTTCAACCACGTGAGCCCGCTCGCCCGCGCCGCCTGCACATCCGTGGCCGTGGCCACACCCGGCAGGTGCGGCAGCCCCGCCGCCACGCTGGCCCGCGCCACCGACACGTCCAACCCAGGGGCCACCGTGAACGCGGCGCCCGCGTCCACCGCCCACCCGAGCCGCTCACCGGAGGTGACCGTGCCCGCGCCGACCGGCTTCCCGCGCTCGGCCCCCGCGGCGACGACGGCGCCAAGGACCCGCGCCGCCTCCTCCGTCTGCACGGGAACCTCGACGCACTCGATGCCCAGGTCCCATGCGCGTACGGCCAGTTCGACGGACTTGTCGGCCGGCAGGCCGCGCAGGATCGCCATCACCGGCACCCCGGCGAACAGCTCATCGAACGTTACGGGCGCCATCCCAGCTCCTTGGAGATCGTGTCGGCGGTGGTCATGAGGTCGGGCAGCACGTCGGATTCGAGCGCGCCCAGGTCCGCCTTGGCCTTGAGCGCGGTCACGGACACCGCGGCGACGACCTCGCCGCTGCTGTCCCGTACGGGTACGGCGACGCAGTTCACGTAGTCCTCGTACTCGCCGTCGTCGACGGCCCAGCCGCGGGCCCTGGTCGTATCGAGGGCCTTGCGGTAGGCGCGGGCGGAGGTGATCGTCGTGCCGGTGTGCGGAGCGAAGCCGCAGTCGGCGAGCAGCGTGTCGGCCCGTTCGCGCGGTACGTGCGCGAGGATCGCCTTGGCGACTCCGGCGGTGTGCAGGGTGACCGGGCGGCCGATCTGCGAGTAGAGGCGCACCCCGTCGACGGGGTCGACCTTGTCGACGTACACGATCCCCTCGCGCTCCAGGGCGGCGAGGTGCACGGTGTGCCCGCAGCGCTCGCCGAGCAGCCGCAGATGTTCGTCCGCGACGTCCTTCAGACCGAACTGTTCCAGCGCGAGATGGGCGAGCCCGGCCAGCCGGTGCCCGACCGCGTACCGGCCGTCGGGGAGCCGGCGGGCGAGGCCGCCGTCGGTCAGGGACTCCAGGATGCGCAGCGCGGTCGAGCGGTGCACGCCGAGGTGCTCGCCGACCTCGGTCTGGGTGCGCGGGCGGCGGGCGATGAACTCAAGGATGTCGATGGCGCGCCGGACGGTCTGTGACATGGGATCAGCGCCCTTCGCCGGTCGTGTCGGGGCGGGTGCCGGGGTCGGTGGCGGGGACGTAGTCCTCGATGCTGCGCAGCGTCCGCCCGGCGAGCCGGTGACCGAGCGCGAGCCGCTCGGCCGGGGCGACTCCGCCCAGCAGCCCGCTCAGGTATCCGGCAGCGAAGGCGTCACCGGCACCGACGGCCTCGACGACGTCGACGGCGGGCGCCGCCACGAACTCGCTTCCCCCATCGGCGAATTCGGTCGCCCCCACGTCCCCGTCCTTGACCACGAGGATGCCGCGCGACGTTCGCGTCGCTCGTGGCGCTCGTGGCGTTCGCGTCGCTCGCGGCGCGAGGTGGTCCCGTACGTCCTCGGCGGTGGCGGTGTCCCACAGCGTCTCGGCCTCGTCGCGCCCGACGAGCACGACGTCGGCGCGGCGGGCGAGTGCCAGCAGTGCATCTGCCGCCGCCTCACGCGAACTCCACAGCGCGGGACGGTAGTTGACGTCGAACGACACCAGCGTCCCGCCGGCCGCGGCCCGCTGCACGAGGGTGTCCACGAGCGCGGCGCAGCTGTCCGACAGGGCCGGGGTGATCCCGGTGAGGTGCAGCAGCCGTACGTCCGTCAGGTCGACGCGGTCCGCGTCGGCCGACGTCATCCGGGACGCGGCCGAGCCCGCCCGGTAGTAGTGCACGCGCGTGCCGTCGGGGCCCGGATCCTTGAAGTACACGCCGGTGGGGGCGGCCGGATCGGCGCGCACCCCGTCGACGCGTACGCCGCGCGAGGCGACCGCCGCGACGATCCGCCGCCCGAACGGATCGTCCCCGACCCGGCTCACCCAGGCGGTCTCGTGCCCGAGGTCCGCGAGGTATTGCGCCACGGTCGACTCGGCACCGGCGACCGTGAGCCGCAGCTCGCGGCTCCGCTCGAGTCCTTCGCCGTCGGCGGGGGTGACCTGCGCCATCGTCTCGCCGAGGCAGACAGTCTTGCCGGACATTCGCCGCCCTTCCCATGACGTTCGTTGGCACCCCACTGGGGCCACGAGGAACAGTAACAGCAGCTACGCAACAGACGTGCATATGCTGCAACACCTGCCCTGCCTGTGCCCATGGCATGGGAATCCAGATGCACGACACATCCGGATCCGGTCATGATGCGGACCATGCCCTTCGACACCAAACCCGCCATCGAGCCCGGCTCCCTGTCCTCGGCCCCACAACCGACGCTCCACTCATCCGACGGCGAACTTCGCCTCCGCACCGCGGAGTTCGGCGACGCCCGGGCCGTCCACGACGCCTTCCAGGACCCGGCCCTGCGCTACTGGCACAGCCGCAGCATGGAGTCCCTGGAGGAAGCGCGCGACTGGATCGGGGCGACGCACACGGGCTGGCGGGAGGAGAAGACGGCCCAGTGGATCGTGGCGCGGGCCAGCGACGACGCCCCGCTCGGCCGGATGGCGCTGCGCGAGCTCAACTTCCTGGACGGGGTGGCCGAGGTCGCCTACTGGGTGATGCCCGAGGCCCGTGGTGTGTCCGTGGCGCCCAGGGCCCTGGAAGCGCTCACGGACTGGGCGTTCGCCCTGGGCTTCCACCGCCTCGACCTCCAGCACTCCACCCGCAACGAACCCTCGTGCCGGGTGGCACTCAAGTCCGGTTACCCGCTGGAGGGCACCCGCCGCAGCTCGGCGCTGCACACGGACGGCTGGCACGACATGCATGTGCACGTCCGGATCAACTCGTAGACCAAATCCCCATGTTGAGTGCCCGAACTGCCCGAAGGACTCTTGACAGCGTGCGTACTGTTTCGCGACCTTTGAGCCCCATGGGGGAAGAGGGGGGCCCATGAGCTGCATGCTCGCGTATCAACGCACCTGTCCGGTTACCGGTCCGAGCGCCGGCCCATGCACCTGCGGCGAAGGGCGGTCGAACCGACGTTGAACATCACGACGTACAGAGCCGATGAGCTCAGCACGTCCCTGCGTACGGCCTGGCACGAGACGATGGAGCACGCTCCGGACTTCCAGAACCCGTTCCTGTCACCGGAGTTCGCGGCGGGCGTCGCCAGGTTCAGGGGCCGCGCGCACGTGGCGGTGTTGCGCGAGGGCACCGAACCCGTCGGCTTCTTCCCGTACGAGAAGGGGCCCGCGGGCATCGGCCGTGCCATCGGCATGGGCCTGTCCGACTGCCAGGCCCTGGTGCACCGGCCCGGGGTCACCTGGGACACGCGGCAACTCCTGCGCGCCTGCGGCCTGTCGGTCTTCGAGTTCGACCACCTCGTCGAGGAACAGAGACCCTTCGGCCGCTACGTCACAGGAACCTTCGCCTCTCCCGTCCTCGACCTGAAGGACGGCAGCCACGAGACGTACGAGGAATGGCTGAAGGCGACGTACCCGGGCCAGGCCAAGACGACGCTCAAGAAGGAACGCCGCCTGACCCGCAACGTCGGGGAGATGCGTTTCGTCTACGACGAGCGCGACCCGGCGGTCCTGCGCCAGCTGATGCGCTGGAAATCGGCCCAGTACCGCCGCACCGGCCGCATGGACCGGTTCGCCCGCCCGTGGATCGTGCACCTGACCGACCACCTGTTCAAGGTCCGCGAGGACCACTTCACCGGCGTCCTCTCGGTGATCTACGCGGGTGACCGCCCGGTGGCGGCCCACTTCGGCCCGACGTCCAAGACCGTCTTCGCGGCCTGGTTCACCGCGTATGACCCGGAGTTCAGCTACTACTCGCCCGGCCTCCTCATGCATCTGCGGATGGTCGAGGCGGCGGGCCGCCAGGGGATCCGGCTGATGGACTGGGGCCGCGGCGAGAAGGAGTACAAGGACTGGCTCAAGACCCGCGAACTCCGGGTCTCCGAGGGCTTCGCGACCCGCCCCCACCCGGCCGCGACCGCCCACCGCCTCTGGCGCCGCCCGGTCCGCGGCCTCCGCAACACGGTGCTCGCCCACCCGGAACTCCGGGAACGGGCGGACCGCCTGCTACGGACGGTGGGCTCACTGCGACAGAGGCCGTAGGCGGGTGTTCCGGCTGGGGGCTGCTTCTTGCCTCGGCTACTTCTTGCTGAGCTGCAGCGCGCCAGGGCCCTGTACGAACAGGTCGGGTGCACTCCCAATCCGGTGGCTGTGTACTTCCGGCGGCCGTAGCTCCGGCTCGTTGGAAGAGTGGGGGTGGACACCTGAGGAGGGGGAGCTTGCGTGACTGATTCCTGCGTCATTCTCGATATCGGCGGCGTACTGGAAATCACTCCGGAGACGGGGTGGGCGCAACGGTGGGAACAGCGGCTGGAGTTGCCGCAGGGCACTGTTCATGAGCGGATGCGCGACGTGTGGCGGGCCGGGAATGTCGGGAGCATCGGCGAGCGAGAGGTGCACCAGCAGGTGTCGGCTCGCTTGGGGCTCGACGCCTCGCTGGGCGAAGCCTTCATGGCGGATTTCTGGGCGGAGTATCTGGGGACGTCGAACGATGAGCTCATCAATTATGTGCGAGGGCTGCGTGGAACCTGCAGGCTCGGCATCCTGAGCAACAGCTTCGTCGGCGCCCGGGAACGGGAGACGGCGCTCTACCACTTCGACGAACTGGTGGAACAGATCGTCTACTCACACGAGATCGGCATCGAGAAGCCCGACTCGCGAGCGTTCGAGACCGCATGTGCCGACTTGGCCGTGCGCCCGGAGAACTGTCTGTTCATCGACGATCTCGCAGTCAATGTCGACGCGGCCCGGGCCGCCGGTATGCAGGCGCATCTGTTCGAGGACAACACACGGACCGTCGCGCGCATCGCAGCTCACCTGGGCGCCGGGCCCGTGGCCCCCGACCGACACCCGCTCGGATGACGTCGGCCCGGGCGATCTTTTGGTGGGCGTACCAACGGCGCCTGGTCGAGCAGGCCTTGCCTGTGCTCAACGGGCCTACGGGTCCTCGCGGAAGGCGTCCGGCGAGATGTCAGGGGCAGTGCGTGACATGGCCGCGAACTCGGCACGGGGAACGAAGCGGCGACGGCTACGGAGCGGGATCAGCTCGCCGACACGATGCCCGTCGCGGGTGACGGTGAACGCCTGTCCTCCCTGGACGGCGTCCATGATCTCTTTGGAGCGAGTGCGCAGATCGCGCTGAGTGACCTCGGGCTGCGCCGGCATTCTGACCACGATAGCGAGGTGTGCTGCGAGGTGCTACGTGGTTCTCCGAGCGTGGTTGCCGACGAGGCCGAGCCCATGACGCGGCTGAGCGCTTGCGGCACAGCTCCGAGGAGACCTCCCGACCTCGGGAAGTGCGTGGCAATATCGCGTGATGGCGAACGAGTACGTGCGGTTTCAGTCGGCCTTGCCCGACGAGCGGAATCAGTTCAAGGGCGTGTTCGGGCTGGTCAACAACCTTGCCCGCGACGGACGACTGACGGCTGACCAGGAACGGTTCCGAAGCGAGAGCAACGCTTGGTACGACGCCGCGTACACGGACCCGTCCACCGTCGACCCGAGCGTGTACGACCCAGCTGTGAATCCCGGGGCCACGGCCTGGTTCAAGCCCTCGGCGGCTCATCTCGTGGAGCGTGTGGCGGGTTACCTGGAGATTCTGGCCACGCATGACGTGGAGTGTCACGAGGTGAAGTCGACCGACCCGGGGCGCGTGATCTACGAAGACGATGTCCAGATCGTGGTCGTCCCTCACACGCGCTGACCCGCGGGCCACCCCGATGCGACCACCCCGGCCCCGGGCCGGCGGATCCCCCGCAGCACAGGAGCTCCGGCGCGGGAGTGGCCGTCGCCTTTGGAAGCGAGGACTCCCAGCTCAGGCTGTGGACCACTCACAAGGAGCCGCGCTGCCATCGGCCCGAGTGGCCGGGCCCGAGCGTCACATCTCGTCGAGTCGCCGCGTAGTACGCCTCGCGTGACGCGCGCTGGTTTCCGACAAGAGCCGACCATGCGATCGGATCGTGGGTCCGGTCTCGGACAAACCGCTCCATCGTGGCGACTGTCTCTGCCCAGGCACGGCCCGCTTCCACTACCTCCAGGGAGCCGAGTAACAGCATCTCCTCCCAGGCCAGGTCGCGGGCCTCCGAGGCGTCGCCCAGTCGATGACCCGCTTCCTGCGGTGACAGCGGATTGGGGTTGCTGTCGTTGCCGACGTGGGCAGCGACTCTGAACAGGAGACTGACGGTCATCTTCACCGACCGGGCGTAAGCCTGATACGTGGCAAGGCGTCGGTCCTCCCAACGGATGGTGCGCTCACGGCGGAACCGCACCCGCTCGCCGTGCATGACCGCCGCGTACGAACCCAGGGCTCCGATCACCACGCCGATCAGCGCGGGCAATTGCTTCGTGAACTCAGGCACGCCGCACCGTATCGGCTCGGACTCAGATGGCGCTCAGAGTGTTGCGGAAGCTTCACGAGCCCGCGACCTTGACGTTCGATACGCACGGCCATCTGTTCCCGGACCGTATGGACGAGGTCGCGCGGGCCACCGACGAGGGGGCTGACCTGGAAGGCTCCGCAGCGTGACGTGTGCCTTACCCGTACCCGACTGCCGAGACACGGTTGACGCTTGGTGTCACGTCGTCGCGCGGACGAGCATCGTGCCGACGTTCTGCCCCTCGGGGGGTTCGATGATCTCGGCCTGAACGTCCCGGAACCCGTAGTCGTGCAGCAACCCGGTCCACTCGTCGGCTGTGTGGTCGTGACGCATACCCGCTTTGCCCGGCTCGAGTTCCTGGCCGGCGGCCGGAAGGTGGGAGAAGGCGAGCGCGTCGCCGTCATTGAGGCGGGCCCGTACGAGGGGCAGCAGCTCGTCGGGGTCCATGAACCAGACCGCGCCGAAGATGGACAGCACAACGTCGAACGTGGCGGCCTCGGCCGTCACGGGCCGCCCCCATTGAGTCGCTCGGGTTCGCGCTCGCCGTGCAGTCCTCCCGCGTCCACGAGGACGGCGCAGGCGGCCACGACATGGAAGCCGGGGCGTCCGGTGTCGCGGAGGCGTCCGGAGCGCCCGAGACGGCGCCGGATGCTCAGGAGGTGGACTACTCGGGGATCTGGCTGAGCCGCTAGGAGTTCTACTCGTCGGGCCGTGACACCACGTACGAGGGCCAACACCACGTCCTCGTCGTACACCGGGGCAACCGGCTCACGGCGGAGTCGCTGCCAGGTGCGTCCAGCAACCCCGACAGCCCTCTGCACCTCGACCTCACGACGGACCGGAACATCGTCACCGGGTCCTGGATCGAGCAGACGGCCACCGATGGCTACTACCGGGGCGCCCGCTACCACGGAGCGATCCAAATGCTCATCGAGCCGACCGGGCGCCGGATGGCCGGCAAGTGGGTCGGCTTCGGCAAGGACTTCGACGTGAACACGGGCCCGTGGGAACTGCGGCTGCTCGACACGTCGACGGCAAGGGCCGTGGTGGAGCGCTACTCCCGGCCACCGAAGTAGGCGGCCATCGGTCGCAACAACGGGGATTCTGGGCGCTGGGATCGTCGGCATGGTTGTCGCTCCGAACCCTGCTGAATGCCGGATTCCCCCTGTACGCATGTGGATCGACTGGCGAGCCGGACGTTCCGGCGTCCGTGCAAGGAGGGCTTTCATGCGTACTCGCACCGCCGTGGCCTCTGCCGTTCTGGTCCTGTGCGCCGTGTTGGGCTCGGCGGGCTGCTCAGCGTCCTCCGAGAGCGCTCCGTCGACCGGAAGCTCGACACCGGCCGAGGAGAATTCGAGTCAGCACCCGTCGGGCAGGGCCAAGCCCGAGGTCGATCCGTCGAAGTGCGCGACCTCCGCCGACAAGATGCCCAAGGGGTGCGAGGTCGACATCCATGTCTCGGAAATCTCTGAGGGCACGCCTGCCACGGAGGCTCCGTCGACCAAATGACGTTCCGTGGAGGGGCCTGTAGGAGCGGGCTGTGGTCAGAGCGAAGGGCCGGGTCGGAGGGGGATTGCCCCTGTGGCCCGGCCCTTGGCGTTGTGCCCCGGCAGATTCGAACCTGCGACACCCGCTTCAGGAGACAGCATCTGTTCCGTAGCTCTATGTGGTGCCCATACCGTTCACTGCTGTCCGCCCGGTTCTGAAATCGAGCCGGTAGGCGGCCACCCCACGATGCCGTCGAGGACCGGTGGCTGATAGCTGGGGCCTTTGAGTACCTTGCCGTCGGCTCGGCGAAGGACCCGGCCATCCGCGTCCAGCTTGCTCATGTTGGACCGATGGACTTCTGTGAAGACGGACGGCAGATCGATCTTCAGCGCATCAGCGGCGCCATAAGTGACGTAGAGGACGTCTGCCAGTTCCTTGGCCACCGCCTGGTACGCAGTGAGCGGGTCATCGTCGGTCTGCAGAGCCTCAGCAAGGTTGGCGAGGGCCTCGGCGGCTTCGTGTGCTTCTTCGACCAGCAACGTCCTTCGGTGTGCCGGCAGTTCGGGGCTTTCGGCCTTGGCCTCACCGTCGAACACTTCGCGGAATTCGGCGACCTGCCGCATCGGGTCATGATCCATGCCTTGACCCTAGAGCGCCCAACGGGTGAGGGAGCCCGACTCACGCTCCAAGCCTGGGAAACGCAGTTGATCTAGGGGGAGTTGGGAGTCTGACCTGCGAGAGAGCGTCTTAACGGCTCCTCGATGTGGCCGACTTCGTACCTACTGTTCCCCGTGGCCCCTCGTCCATCCGGCACGGATGTGGCACGGCTGATCCGAGTAGGGGCAGGCGGAGGGGTCGCATACTGGCGTCATGCCCTCGCCGCAGAGGTTTCGAGACGCCCGGCACACGAAGTACCACTTCATTGATCATATTCTCGTGCGCTGTCCGAAGTGCACTGGAATTGCTCATGTTGCCCCGGTGGTGCCAGCGGCGCAGGACGCGGGTATTTCGGTGTTCGCGCGTCGACGCTTTGTCTGTCGGTCGTGCGGTCTGTCGCGAGATGCGGCCGGAGGTGGGTTCAGTCTCTATCGGGGGCGAGGTGAAGCGACAGATCCCTACTTCCGCTTGCCGCTGTGGTTGCAGGCGGAGACGCGACATGGCCGGCTGTGGGCTTATGGCCCGGAGCACCTGGAGTTGATCCGGCAGTTCGTGCAGGCGCCGTTGCGGGAGCGAGCCCCTTGGGATGCGCAAGTCAAGAAGATGACGCTCGTCGCTCGGCTACCAACCTGGATCAAGAGTGCGAAGAACAGGAATGAGGTTCTGCGTGTCATCGGCCGGATCCGGTCGTCGCTTGCCTGACCATCGCGACCACCCGCGGACCCGCACCCGACAGAGTCGACGTCGGTCATGTGCTTGACCGCCCCGTGGGGGCGTCAGCCGCTCCACGGCTGACACTCAGGGGGACGCTGCGTCGGTGAGGTCAGGTCTGGATGTGATGTCAGAAGGGCCCCACCTCCGGAAATCCGGAGGTGGGGCCCTTCTGAACTGGTGCCCCCGGCAGGATTCGAACCTGCGACACCCGCTTTAGGAGAGCGGTGCTCTATCCCCTGAGCTACGAAGGCGCGTGAACAGCGTAGCGGATCGGGTTCGGGGCGTGGGTCACGCCAATGGGGGACGTAGGGCGGCCGGGGGCGGCTGGGGCTGTTAAGCCGGAGGGACGCAGGAAAACGAGGGGGGACAC
This sequence comes from Streptomyces sp. NPDC002754, assembly GCF_053592315.1. Classification (NCBI taxonomy): domain Bacteria; kingdom Bacillati; phylum Actinomycetota; class Actinomycetes; order Kitasatosporales; family Streptomycetaceae; genus Streptomyces; species Streptomyces sp. NPDC002754. The sequence continues at coordinate 125,878 of NZ_JBSFVM010000016.1, read as the reverse complement.
GTCTCGTCGGGCGCGGCCTCGCGGCGTCCGGCCCCACGAGTGGAGGTCCACTCATGATCCAGAATCTCAGTTCTCCGGACGGCGCAAGCATCCTGGCCGTCAACTTCACTCAAGGGCTGAACGACGCGTGGTCGAAGGTCGCCCAGTTCGTACCGAAGCTGCTCGGCTTCATCGTCGTCATGGTCATCGGCTGGTTCGTGGCCAAGATGATCACCAAGCTCCTCGACCGGGGCCTTCGGAAGATCGGGTCGGAGAAGCTCGCCGAACGGGCCGGTTCGGCGAAGATGCTCGAAGGGTCGAAGTACGACACGACCGCGATCCTCTGCAAGGTCGTCTACGTCGCCCTGATGCTGATCGTGCTCCAGCTCGGCTTCGGGGTCTTCGGCCCCAACCCCGTGTCGGACATGATCAACGCCATCGTCGCCTGGTTGCCGCGCGGCATCGTCGCGGTGGTCCTGATCGTGGTGGCCATGGCCGTCGCCAACCTGGTGCGCGACATCATCACCAACGCCCTGTCCTCCGTCTCGTACGGGAAGACCATCGGCACCATCGTGTGGGCCTGCATCGTGGTCCTGGGCGCCTTCGCCGCGCTCGGGCAGGCGGGTATCGCCACGACCGTCACGCAGCCGGTGCTCATCGCCGCTCTCGCGGCCGCGGCCGGGATCCTGGTCGTCGGTGTCGGCGGCGGGCTCATCGGGCCGATGCGACAGCGCTGGGAGCGGTGGCTGAACACGGCCGAGGAGGAGACCGCCAAGGCGAAGGGGAAGGTCGGGAACGGTGGCGCGGGCGCAACCGCTTATCAGGCGGGGCGTGAGGATGCCTTGACCCATCAGCCCGTGCAGGAGCGGGAGCGGTTCGACAATCAGTGAGCCCGTGAGCCCGTGAGCCCGTGAGCCCGTGAGCCCGTGAGCCCGTGAGCCCGTGAGCTACACCAGGTCCAGCAGGTCGTGCCGTCTCACCAGCCAGCTGATGGCGGTGAGGCGGCACACCGCGTAGTCGTGGCCCACGGGTTCGAGCCAGCCGGTCTCGGAGAGCGCGTCGATGAAGCCGAGCGCGTAGTCGCCGAGGGCCTCGGCGTCGGGTGCCGGCGGGTGCAGCGCGGCCGAGCCGGCCTCCAGGCGGTCGCGGACCTCCGCCACATGCTGGTCCACCGCGGCCAGGAAGGCGGGCTCGAAGGCGAATTCGGCGAAGCGCGGACCGTACGCCTCGCTCACCCGGGCAAGAGGGGACATCCGTCCAACGTATGGGCGAAGGCGGGCGATTGGCGGTGACTGGTGGGTGCTGTTGCTCACAAGCGCCCTGTTTGTGGTGACTTGTTCGTCACACCCCTCGTCGCATCGGTGGGGTCTACGTGATCGGTGAGACTGGGGGCATGGAGTTTTCCGCGTCCGGCAGGCCGCAGCCCGAGAATCCCGCTTCGGGCGGGGGCCCCACGTTGGCGCAGGTCGTCGACGTCGTTGGGCGGGACATCGTCCAGGTCGTACGGGCGCCGTGCGGGACGGACCTGACCGTGGGCGGGGTCGGGGTGTTCGACGCGGGGGAGAGCCTGCAGGAGCGGGGGCGGGTGCTTATCGCGGTGGGGGTCGATACGTCCGATCCGGCTGCTGCTGAGGTGTTGCGGGCCGCCGACCGGGCGGGGGCCGCGGCGCTCGTGGTGCGGCGGGGGGCCGAAGGGGTCGCGCCGCTGCTCGGGGAAGTGGCCGACGGTGTGTCCACCGCGCTGCTCGCCCGTGCCCCCTGGGTCGACTGGGGCGAGCTGATCGGGTTGCTGCGGGCCGCGCTCGCGGCCGGTGGGGCGCGGGTGCCGGAGCCCGGGGTCGACGTGGGGCTCGGGGATCTGCCGGCCCTGGCGTCCGCGCTCGCCGCGCTCGTCGGGGGTGCGATCACCGTCGAGGACCCCGAGTCCAACGTGCTGGCGTACTCGCCGACCGCCGATACCGCCGATCCGCTGCGGCGGCTCACCATCCTCGGGCGGCGGGTGCCGCGGTGGCGGGTCGCCGAGCTCGCGGAGAGCGGGTTCCTCGCCGCGTTGTGGGCGGGGGACGTTGTGCATCGGCCGGCTGATGGGCGGTTTCCTGAGCGGCTGGCTGTTGCCGTACGGGCAGGGGAGGAGGTTCTCGGGTCGCTGTGGGCCGCCGCCGACGGGGAGCCGTTGCCGGAGGGGGCGCGGGAGGCGTTGCGGCAGGCCGCCACCATTGCGGTGCCGCATCTGCTGCATCACCGGTTGCGGTCGCGGTCCGCGGAGGGGCGGCGTCGGCATGCGGTGCGGGCGTTGTTCGAGGACGGGGCGCCTGATGTGGGTGCGGCGGCTGCCGCGCTTGGTGTGGATCCGGGTCGGCCGTGTGCGGTGCTTGCCGTGGGGGTTGTGGGGGTTGTGGCGGCGGAGGTGCGGGAGAGGGCGGTGCGGGCGGGGGTGTTGCGGGTTGCTGCGGCTGGCGTGCCCGCGTTTGCCTACCGGGTGGAGGGTGGTTTGGCCCAGGCGCGTGGGGCGGCAGCCCGTGCCCAGGACGCGGGGCTCCGCCCCGGACCCCGCTCCTCAATCGCCGGAGGGGCTGGAAATGCGAACGTCGGCGGGGCTGGAGATGCAGGCGTCGGTGGGGCGGCAGCCCGTGCCCAGGACGCGGGGCTCCGCCCCGGACCCCGCGCCTCAATCGCCGGCGGGGCTGGAAATGCGAGCGTCGGCGGGGCTGGAGATGCGAGCGCCGGCGGGGCTGAATTTGGTGACCGGTTCGACGTGTTGATTGCTGACACCCGGTCCGACGCCGCCGAGCGGCTCGGTCGGGATCTCGCGGCCGTATTGCGGGGCGCCGGGGTCGAGCCGTTGGTCGCGGTGGGGCCGGTCGTCGGTGGCCTGAAGGACGTGGTGGACTCCCGGGTCGGGGCCGTCGAGGTGTTGCGGGTGCTGTGCGAGCGCGGGGAGCCCGAGGTGGCGGGCGCCGACGACGTGCGGTTCGCGTTGGACGCGCTGCGGGTGTCGGACGCCGTCGCCGCGCAGGTGCCCTCGGTCGGGGACGCCGTGGCGGCGCTCCTCGCGCACGACGAGCGGCACGGGACGGATCTGCCGCGCACCGTGGCCGCGCATCTGGCGTTCTTCGGGGACGCCGGGGCCACCGCCCGGTATCTGGGGATCCACGTGAATACGTTGCGGTACCGGTTGCGCAGGGCCCGCGAGTTGGGCGGATTCGACCTGGCGGACCCCGACGTACGTCTCGTCGTCGAGCTCGGGCTGCGGCGGGCCGGGCTGATTCCGCTGCGGTGACCTGACGGTGGGTGGTGCGCCGCCACCATGTCGGGCGGGTGGTCTTCGTGCGTACGCACTACGCGGGCGCCGTCGCCTGCCGCTCCTTGTGCCTGGCCACAGCGTCCACCCGCCGTACTTCGTGTCGGCGCACGCAGACACGCCGCCCCGCCGCGCTGCACAGTGACGAGTGCACGAGTGCCCCGCGCACCACCCCGTACGAAGCCATACGAAGCCAAAGGCAGGACACCCCCCGATGCCGCAGCCCGCCGCCTCCGCCCACGTCTCCGCCGCCCGCCGCGACGCCGCCCTGCGGGCCGCCGTCGGGCAGGGGCTCGTCGGGCCCGACGCCCCCGTGCTCGGGCTGCTCGACGTTGCCGGGGTCCGGGAGGCGGCGCGTGCGCTCAAGGCGGCGTTCGAGGGGGTCGACGCGCGGCACACCTTCGCCGTGAAGGCGGCCTCGCTCGTCCCCGTGCTCGCGCTCCTGAACGAGGAGGGCATCGGCGCGGAGGTCGCGAGCCCCGGTGAGCTGGCGCTCGCGCGGGCGGCCGGGGTGCCCGCGGAGCGGATCGTCTTCGACTCGCCCGCCAAGACGGTCGGGGAGCTGCGGGACGCGCTCGCGGCAGGCATCGCCGTGAACGCCGACAACCCGCAGGAGCTGGACCGGATCGACGAGATCGTCGCCGAGTTCGCGGCGAACCCCACCGCCTCGCCCGTCGGGCTGCGCGTGAACCCGCAGGTCGGCAGCGGGTCGATCGGCGCGATGAGCACCGCGACCGCCACCTCGAAGTTCGGTGTCGCCCTGCGTGACGAGGGCGCGGAGCAGTGGGTCCTCGGCGCGTACAAGGCGCGGCCGTGGATGACCCGCCTGCACACCCACACCGGTTCCCAGGGCGTCGCCCTGGAGCTGATGGCCGAGGGGGTACGGGCCGCGTACGACCTGGCCGAGAAGATCAACGCGCATGTCGGGCGGCAGCAGATCGACACCCTCGACATCGGCGGCGGACTGCCGGTGAACTTCGAGTCGGACGACGTCACACCCGGCTTCGAGGAGTACGCGAGCATCCTGCGCCGAACCGTTCCCGGGCTCTTCGACGGCCGGTACACGCTCGTCACCGAGTTCGGGCGCTCGCTCCTCGCCAAGCAGGGGTTCATCGCCGCGCACGTCGAGTACACCAAGACCTCCGGCGGCCGCCGGATCGCCGTGACGCACGCGGGCGCGCAGGTGGCGACCCGTACCGTCTTCGCGCCCGAGTCGTGGCCGCTGCGGGTCGGGGCGTACGACGCCGAGGGCCGGCCGCGGACGGGCGCGCCGCTGGTGCAGGACGTGGCCGGGCCCTGCTGCTTCGCGGGCGACCTCGTGGCGCGCGGCCGGGAGCTGCCCGAGCTGGCGCCCGGCGATCTCGTCGCGCTGTACGACACCGGCGCGTACTACTTCTCAACTCACTTCCACTACAACAGCCTTCCTCGTCCCGCTGTGTATGGATATGTCCGAGATGAGGGTGGGGCGGAAGCGGGCGATGTGACCTTCGCCCCCGTGCGGTCCGCGCAGTCCCTCGACGAGGTGCTGGCCGAGTCCGGTGCCCAGTACGCCGGTTCGCTGCTCGGGCTCGGCTCGGAGCTCGACTCGGGCCTCGTGGATTAGTTGCCCCCGCGAACGGTTTAAGGTGGCGTGTCGTCGCGCGTTACTGCCGCGGCACACTCCACCGGGATCCGTTCCGATCTCGGTGTTCGCCGGATCCGGCGGACCAGTCCTGTCCAACAGGTACGTCGCACACGCCTGCGCGTCTTCGCGCTCGCGTGTGTGCGGCATGCCGTTTTGCACGTACGTCGGAGAACCATGGAGCACACAGCAGAAGCCGAGTCGGAGACGACTCGGCCCGCGACCGCCCCTGCGGCTGCGACCGAGGGCAGTGTGACCACGGGCGGCAAGGCCACGACGGGAGCCCTCCGTGAGGGGGGTTACTCGGCCGGCCTGCGCAACCGTCAGGTCCAGATGATCGCGGTCGGCGGCGCCATCGGCACCGGCCTCTTCCTCGGTGCGGGGGAGCGGCTGCACACCGCGGGCCCGTCCCTGGTGATCATCTTCGCCATCACGGGACTGTTCGCCTTCTTCATCGCGCGCGCCATGGGCGAGCTGGTGATGCACCGGCCGAGCTCGGGCTCGTTCGTCTCGTACTCGCGTGAGTTCCTCGGTGAGAAGGCCGCGTACACGGCGGGTTGGGTCTACTTCCTGCACTGGGTGTGCAGCGGCATCGCGGAGATCACCGCGGTGGCGATGTACCTGCACTACTGGGCCGCCTTCCGCGACATCCCCCAGTGGACGCTCGCCCTGGTGGCGCTGCTCGTGGTGCTCGGCGCCAACCTGATCTCGGTGCGCTGGTTCGGCGAGTTCGAGTTCTGGTTCTCGATCATCAAGGTCGCCGCGATCCTCGGCTTCCTCGCCATCGGCTGCTGGTTGCTCGCGAGCCGCCACCCCGTCGACGGCCACAGCACGGGCCCGCAGCTGATCACCGACCACGGCGGCATGCTGCCGAACGGGCTGCTCCCGGCGATCGTCCTGATCCAGGGTGTCGTCTTCGCGTACGCGGCGATCGAGATGGTCGGCATCGCCGCCGGCGAGACCGAGAATCCGCGCAAGGTGATCCCGCGCGCCATCAACTCCGTGTCGTGGCGCATCGTGCTGTTCTACGTCGGGTCGGTGCTGCTGCTCGTGCTGCTGCTGCCGTGGAGCGCGTACAAGGCCGGCGAGTCGCCGTTCGTGACGCTGCTCGGCAAGCTGGGCGTGCCCGGCATCAGCGGCATCATGAACTTCGTGATCCTCACGGCCGCCCTGTCCAGCTGCAACTCCGGCCTCTACTCGACCGGTCGCGTGCTGCGCTCGATGGGCCTTGCGGGATCCGCGCCCGCGTTCACCACGAAGATGAACAAGAGGGGCGTGCCCTACGGTGGCGTGCTGCTGACGGCGACCTGCTACATCGCGGGCATCATCCTCAACTACATCGTGCCCGAGCGGGCGTTCTCGATCGTCATCAACTTCTCCGCGATCACCATGATCGGCACTTGGGCCATGATCATGGTCTGCCAGATGGTGCTGCGCCGTAAGGCCCTGCGCGGCGAGGTGGAGCGCCCCGCGTTCCGGCTGCCGGGCGCGCCCTTCACGAGCTGGCTGACGATGGTCTTCCTGGTCGCGGTCGTGGTGTTGATGGTGGTCGGCGGCGGTGACTCGGCGGTCTCGGTGTACTGCTCGCCGCTGATCGTGGTCGGCCTTGTGATCGGCTGGTTCCTGACCCGTAAGCGGGTGGCGGAGCACGCGAAGGCCGCGGAGTAGCCGCGGAGTCGCGTTCCGTCGCGTTGTGCGGGTGCCCTGTCCGGCCGTTGGCCGGTGCACGTACCTTGACGGGGGTCGGTCCGACGGACGTACCGTCCGACCATGGACGCTGATGCCGTGGATTCCGTGGAAGCGCTGCTGACCGCTCCGGGCGCCCCCTTCGCCGTCGTACGCGGCGAGGACGGGCGCCTTTCCTATGCCGACGGGCCCCGTACGCTGCGCGAGTTCTGCGAGACGACGTGGGCGTTCGGCGACACCCCCTTCGTCATCTCCGAGAACGGGCGCATGACCTACGGGGAGTTCTTCGCGGCGGCGTGCGCGCTGGCCCGCCGCTTCGCCGACGACGAGAGCGCGGGCGGCTACGGGCTGCGGCCGGGCGACCGCGCCGTCATCGCGATGCGCAACCACCCGGAGTGGCAGGTCGCCTTCTGGGCCGCGCAGTTGGCGGGCCTGGTGGCGGTGCCGCTGAACGCGTGGTGGACCGCCGACGAGTTCGCGTTCGCCCTCGACGACTGCGGGCCCGCGGTGCTGGTCGTCGACGGGGAGCGTTACGAGCGGGTCCTGCCGTGGCTGTCCGAGGCGCGGGAGCCCCGCCCCTGGACCCTGGTCTGCCACGAGGAGGGCCGGGAGGCGAGCGGTGACCGGGTCGAGCGGTACGCGGATCTGCCCACGCCCGACCCCCAACTCGGCCCGCCCGACGTGGACATCGACCCGTCCGCCGATGCCACGATCCTCTACACCTCCGGTACGACGGGCCGCCCCAAGGGCGCCGTCGCCACCCACCACGCCCACATGGGCGCCGTCACGGGACCCCGCTACGCCGCGGCCCGCACGGCGCTGGCCCGCGGCATCGTGCCCGGCCAGGGTCCGACCCCCATCGGCCTCCTGACCTTCCCCTTCTTCCACGTCGCGGCGTTCACCGGCTTCTACGCGGCGATGGGGGTGGGCGGCACGATCGTGGTGCTGCGCAAGTGGGACCCGGACGTCGCGCTCGCCATGATCCGTGAACACGGCATCACCAGCTTCGGCGGCGTTCCGGCCACGGCCCTCCAACTCCTGGAACGCGCAAAGGAGTTGGGTGACGAACTCCCCTCTCTTACGGGGTTCAGCACGGGCGGCGCCGCGGCCCCTCCCGGCATCGTCGCCCGCCTCACCGACCGGTACGGCGAGCGCATCGAGCCCCGCAACGGGTACGGGCTCACCGAGACGCTCGGCGGGGTGCTCTCCAACGCCGGTGAGGAGTACCGGAGTTGGCCGGGGAGCGTGGGCCGTCCGGCGCCCGCCGTGGAGGTACGGATCGCGGATCCGCTCGGCGAGCCGTTGCCCGACGGGGAGGTGGGCGAGCTCTGTCTGCGGGGCCAGCCGATGATCCGTGGTTACTGGAACGCTCCGGAGGCCACCGGGGCGGTGTTCACGGCGGACGGGTGGTTCCGGACGGGGGACCTGGCGGTGTGCTCCGAGGGGCGGGTCAGTGTGGTCGACCGGATCAAGGATCTGGTGATCCGGGGTGGCGAGAACGTCCACTGTGTCGAGGTGGAGGCGATCCTCCACGACCACCCCGACGTCCTGGAGGCGGCGGTCGTCGGCGTCCCGCACCCTGTCCTCGGCGAGGAGGTCGCGGCGGTCCTGCGCACCCGCCCCGGCTCCACGGTCACCCCGGACGACATCCGCACCTTCACGGCGAAGTCCCTGGCGGCCTTCAAGGTCCCGGCACACGTGCTCCTCCAGGAATCCGAACTCCCCCGCAACGCGACGGGAAAGGTCCTGAAGCGAGAGCTGCGCGCAACGTTCCCCGGCGGGTCGTAAAAGACCGGGGCTCCGCCAGCGGGGTCCGGGGCGGAGCCCCGTGGCGTCAACTGCGGGTGACGTAGACCTGGTAGGCGCCGGAACCACTGATCCCGCCAACCGTCACCCGCACACCCGCGGATTTGTCGCGGAAGACGTCACCCGACTGGTACGCCGCATCGGAGAGCTCCGCATGGACGTTGGGCTGCCGCGTGCACCCCCCACTGTCCGGCGTCGCATCCTCGACCTTGATGGGCCCCTGACCCGTGTCCACATCCGCGTCGACCTTGTAGACCAGCACCCCGGCCCGGCACACCGCCTCGTCGTTGCCCTCCTGCGTACGCACCTCGATCGCGTACCCCGTCTTCCGGGTCAGGGGCACGAACACCAGCTTCGACCCGCCGTCGTTCCGGGCCAGCGGCGACAGCCGGTACTCGGTCGTGCCGGGCTGCGCGGCGCAGCCGACCTGACTGTCGTCGAGCCACCCGAGCTTCCACTTGTGCCAGCCCAGCAGGTCGTTCCCGGCCCCCCAGTCCTCGCTCATGATGTCCCAGTGCCCGGCGGCCGCACCGCCGTCCTGCGTGTAGAGGTCAGGCAGCCCGAACACGTGCCCGTTCTCGTGCGGCAGCACCCGGTATCCGGTCTTCGCGTACGACCCGGAGCCGTCGTCCTGCCGCGAGTACACGAACGAGGCGTTGGAGAGCGGCACCCCGTCCGCGACCGGCGCCTCGTGGTTGCCCGCGAACGTCACGGACAGCACCGTGTCCAGCGCGGAGGGCCCCGCGTTCGGGGTGACCAGGATGTTCACCACGTCGTACCGGCGGAAGTCCACTTCGGGGTCGGCCGCCGCCGCGATGTCGTCGGCGAGCTTGCGGTAGCCGGGGTCGAAGGGGGCGCCGCGGTCTATCCCGTACGCGGTGAACGGCTTGGGCATCCGCAGCCAGTGGTCGACCGGGGCCTCGGGAACGTAGTCGAGCTTTCCGTAACTGCCGGTGCGGAACCAGTTCTGCGTCTGCGGGAAGAACTCGCCGAGCCGGTCCTTCGCGGAGCCCTGGCCCGGCGCGTCCGGGAAGTCGACCATGAGGTTGAGGGCCCGCACGGTGCCGGTGGAGCGGGCGTAGCCGGGGGCGGTGGGCAGGCCCTCCGACATCTGGACGCCGAACGAGCCGCGGATCATGCAGGGGGCCAGGGAGGTCGTACGCGAGACGGCGACGGGACCGGCCGCGGTCGTCGAGTCGTCGAGGAGCCTGCCGGTGCTCGCGGTCATCGTCACGGTGAGCGCCACGGCCGTGCTCGCGGCGAGCAGCACACCCCGCCGGCCCCTGCCTATCCGACGCACTCGCATCCGCACCGCCTCACGCTCGGATCCCTTTCGATCACCCTGTGTCGAGGCGTGGCGGGCCGCTCGCTGGGTGCGCCGATCGTGGGTTTCCGAGGTCAGGGGCGTGTGAGGCAGGTCACATGGGGGCTGGGAAATAACCGGGGATGGTCTCCCCGTTTAGACCCGTGTCCGCACGAACCGGGGACCAGCTCCCCGCTTCACCCGGAGCCCGTGCACACAGACCCGTTGCACACAGTCCCGTTGCACACAGACCCGTGAAGGAGACCGCCGTGACCACCGCGACCGAGAAGCCGCAGCGCCGCGTCCCGCGCCCGCGGGCCGACGCTGTGCGCAACCGGGAGCGGATCGTCGCCGCCGCGCGCGAGCTGCTCGTGGAGCACGGCCCGGTCCTGCCGCTCGACGAGGTCGCGCGCCGGGCCGGCGTCGGCAACGCCACGCTGTACCGGAACTTCAAGGACCGCGGTGAGCTCATGCACCACGTGGTCCTCACGGTCACCGACACCATCACGGGGCACGCGGAACGGGGCCTCGCCGCCGAGGACGCCGGCGAGGCGACCGCTTTCGGCGCGCTGCGGACGTTCGTGCACGCCGCGGCCGAGGAGCGGATCGGCGCGCTGTGCCCGATGCTCAATGCCACCTTCGACCAGGACCATCCGGAGCTGATCGCCTCCCGCGACCGGCTCACCGGGGCCGTCGAGCAGCTCACCGAACGGGCCCGTACGGCCGGTGAGTTGCGCCCCGACGTCGGCGTCGGGGACCTGATGATCGCCCTCTCCCAGCTCACCCGTCCGCTGCCCGGCACCGGCTGTCTGGACTTCGACCGGTACGTCCACCGTCATCTGCAGCTGTTCCTCGACGGTCTGATGGCACCCGCCCGCTCGGAACTCCCGGGCGCGCCCGCGACCTTGGAGGACCTCCGCCAGGACTGACGTCCGGCCCCCTCCACCTCTTCGTAGAACACCCAGCTTCGTACCAACCCGATTTCTCACGCTTATTCACGACTTGGAGTCCCGCTGTGGGTACCCCCTTGCCGAATACGGCACCTGATTCACGGCGCTGGAAGGCACTCGCCTTCATCGCGCTCGCCCAGCTGATGGTGGTCCTCGACGCCACCATCGTGAACATCGCCCTGCCCGCCGCACAGCAGGACCTCGGCATATCCGACGGCAACAAGCAGTGGGTCATCACGGCCTACGCGCTCGCCTTCGGTGGCCTGCTGCTCTTCGGCGGACGCATCGCGGACCTCTGGGGCCGAAAGCGCACCTTCGTCACCGGCCTGATCGGCTTCGCCCTCGCCTCGGCGCTCGGCGGCGCGGCCGGGGGCGAGGCCATGATGTTCGGCGCCCGTGCGCTGCAGGGCCTGTTCGGCGCGCTGCTGGCGCCCGCCGCCCTGTCGCTGCTTGCCGTCATGTTCACCGACGCCAAGGAGCGCGCCAAGGCGTTCGGCATCTACGGTGCGATCGCCGGTGGCGGTGGCGCCGTCGGCCTGATCCTCGGCGGCTTCCTCACCGAGTACCTGAACTGGCGCTGGACGTTCTTCGTGAACATCCCGTTCGCGATCATCGCCGCCGCCGGCGCGTACTTCGTCATCCGTGAGCCGGCCGGTGGCCGCAACCGCTCGCCGCTCGACGTTCCCGGCGTGCTGCTTTCCACGCTCGGCCTGGTCTCGCTCGTCTACGGCTTCACGCGCGCCGAGACCAACGGCTGGTCGGACGCCACCACCCTCGGCATGTTCGTCGCCGCGGCCGTCCTGCTGGTCTCCTTCGTCGTCGTCGAGGCCAGGGTCAAGCACCCGCTGCTGCCGCTGCGCGTCGTCGCCGACCGCAACCGCGGCGGTGTCTACGCCTCGCTCGGCCTCGCCGTGATCGGCATGTTCGGCCTGTTCCTCTTCCTGACCTACTACCTGCAGATCGTGAAGGGGTACTCGCCGGTCAAGACCGGCTTCGCGTTCCTGCCGATGATCGCGGGCATGATCACGGGCTCCACGCAGATCGGCGCCCGCCTGATGACCCGCGTACGTCCCCGGCTGCTGATGGGCCCCGGCTTCCTGCTCGCGGCGCTCGGCATGCTGCTCCTGACGCAGCTCTCGGTGGACACCTCGTACGCCGGCCTGATCCTGCCCGCCGAACTGCTGCTCGGCCTTGGCATGGGTACGGCGTTCATGCCTGCCATGTCGCTCGCGACGCTCGGCGTCGAGGCGCGGGACGCGGGCGTCGCCTCCGCGATGGTCAACACCTCGCAGCAGGTCGGCGGCGCCATCGGCACGGCCCTCCTGAACACGATCGCGGCCTCGGCCACGACCGCGTACCTGACGGACCACGCGGCCGGCGCCACGAACCAGCGGCTGCTCCAGGCGCAGGCCATGGTCAGCGGCTACAGCCACGCCATCTGGTGGGCCGTCGGCATCCTGGCCGTCGCGTCCCTGATCGCCTTCACGCTCGTCAACACCGCCGCCCCGGGCACGGGACCGGCCGCGGCCTCCGGCGACACGGAGGGCGCGGAGGACGAGCTGCTGGTGCCGGTGGTCGCGCACTGACCACCGCGTACGGGACGGATCTCACCTGAGCCAGGGGAGGTCCGCCCCGGCCTCCTTCGGCTGAAGTCCCTCGGCGACGATCATCATGATCTCGCCGAGGGACTTCTGCTGTTCGGGGGTGAGCCGCGAGAAGAGCGCCTGGCGGACGGTCTCGACATGCCCGGGCGCGGTCCTCTTCAGGACCTCCAGGCCTTCGTCCGTGAGGATCGCGAACTGCCCGCGCTTGTCGGAGGGGCAGTCCTCGCGCCGCACCCACCCGCTCTTCTCCAGGCGCGCGATCGCGTGCGAGAGCCGGGAGCGGGTGATCTTCGTTTCCCGCGCCAGCTCGGTCATCCGCAGCCGGCGCCGGGGCGACTCGCTCAGCTTGACCAGGAGCCCGAAGTAGACGTGCGGCATCTTCGCGTCGCGCTGGAGTTGCCGGTCGAGGTGGTCCTCCAGGAGCGTGGTGGCATGGAGGTACGCGCGCCAGGTGCGCTGCTCGTCCTCGCTGAGCCAGGTGGCCTCCGCTGCCTCCGCGTCGCTTTCGCTGTGATCGATGTGCTCCATACATCCCATCGTAGGCCCCCTTCTTGAAGATTAAACAAAGAAGGGTTACTTTTGTCGGTGGCAAGAGCTTGAAACTTCAAGGAGGTCGTCGTCGTGAACCGGATGCCCGCGCTCTACCTCTCCCACGGTGCCCCGCCGCTCGCCGACGACGCCCTGTGGACCGGCCAGCTCGCCGCCTGGTCGGCCGAGCTGCCGCGCCCCAAGGCGATCCTGATGATCTCCGCGCACTGGGAGAACGCGCCGCTGGCCCTCGCCGCCACCGAGACCATGCCGCTCGTCTACGACTTCTGGGGCTTCCCCGAGCACTACTACCAGGTGACGTACGCCGCGCCGGGCGCGCCCGAACTCGCCGAATCCGTACGCAAGTTGCTGCGCGGCCCCGGTATCCCGGTCCAGGACGTGCCGGACCGCGGGCTCGACCACGGCGCGTACGTCCCGCTCGTCGAGATGTACCCGGACGCCGACATCCCCGTCCTCCAGGTCTCCATGCCGACACTCGACCCGGCCCGCCTCATGGACATCGGCCGCCGCCTCGCGCCGCTGCGCGACGAGGGCGTGCTGATCGTCGGCTCCGGCTTCTTCACGCACAACCTCGCCGCGCTGCGACAGGGCGGGATCCCGGCGTGGTCCTCGGAGTTCGACGACTGGGGGCACCGGGCGCTTGAGGCGGGGGACGTGGACGGCCTCCTGGACTTCACCCACAAGTCCCCGGCGGGCGCGCTCGCGCATCCGCGCACCGAGCACTTCGCGCCGCTGTTCGTGACGATGGGCGCGGCGGATGCCTTCGGCGAACTGGCGGGTCAGCGGAGCGTGATCGACGGGTTCTGGATGGGGTTGGCGAAGCGGTCGGTTCAGTTCGGCTCTTCAAGCCCCGCCGGCGTCTCCCTTTAAGCCCCTGCGGCGATTGAGCAGCGGGGTCTGGGGCAGAGCCTCAGGGCCTACGAGGGCGACGGCCGCAACACCTTCTCGTACCAGGCCACGTCCCAGTAACGCCCGAACTTCCGGCCCACCTCCCGGTAGGTCCCCACGTAGGAAAAGCCGAAGCGGAGGTGCAGCCTCGTGGACGCCTCATTGGGCTGCGCGATCCCCGCGTACGCCCGGTGTACATCCTGCTCCGCGAGGGACTCGAAGAGCGCCTTGTAGAGGAGCGTGCCGATGCCATGTCCCCCCGCGTCGGGCGCCAGGTAGACCGTCACCTCGACCGACGTGTCGTACGCGGCCTTGGGGCGGAACGCGCTGGCTGTGGCGTACCCGAGGATCCGGTTCGAGGTCGTTTCGTTCGCAACCAGGAGCGGGTGTCGTTCGTCTTCAAGGTGGGAGAGCAGCCAAGGACGTCGCTCTTCAGGGGTGAAGGTGGCCGTGTCGAACGTGATCGGCGTCTCACGCACGTAGTGGTTGTAGAGGTCCGTGAGGGCTGTGAGGTCGCCCTCGACCCCTGGCCTGACCTGCACCTCTATGGACTCTGCCACCATCTTGTGCCTCCAGTTCGCGCGGTGTGGCGCGCAGGGTACTGCATGATCAGAAAAAAGATGGGCGGCTTGGGAATTCTGTCCGGATTCCAGTCGTTGATTCCATCGGATGCAGGGCACCCGTAAGGCCCCGGGAGGGGCGTACAGCCGACCTACCACCGCAAGGGAGCACGCATGGCAACCCGTGCCGTAGCCCGTCGTAAGTCCGCCGCGTCCGGCGAGACTGACGCGGCACGCAGTGTTCGCGCCGTAGGCGGGGAGATCGCCGACCGCGACCTGGTCGGCATGTACCTCGACGAGATAGCGCGCACACCGCTGCTCGACGCCGCCAAGGAAGTCGAGCTGTCCCAGACCATCGAGGCGGGCGTCTACGCCCAGCAGATCCTCGACGGTACGGTCTCCGACAGCAAGGTCGCCGTCGAGGCGTCCCGCGAGGAGCTGGAGGCTCTGGTCGCGGCGTCGGAGAACGCGAAGGACGTCTTCATCAAGTCGAACCTGCGGCTCGTCGTGGCGGTCGCCCGCCGCTACCCGCGGTCCGGCCTGCCCCTGCTCGACCTGATCCAGGAGGGGAACGCGGGGCTGGTGCGCGCGGTCGAGAAGTTCGACTACCGCAAGGGCTTCAAGTTCTCCACGTACGCGACGTGGTGGATCCGCCAGGCCATCACGCGCTCGATCGCCGACCAGTCCCGCACGATCCGCCTCCCCGTCCACCTGGTCGAGGAGCTGGGCCGGATCCGCCGCGTGCAGCGTGAGTTCAACCGCGAGCACGGCCGGGAGCCGGAGCCCACGGAGATCGCCGCGGAGCTCGGTGCGAAGCCGGAGCGCGTCGTCGACGTACTGGACTGGGCCCGCGACCCCGTCTCGCTGAACATGTCGGTGGACGACCAGGGCGAGACGCAATTCGGTGACCTGCTCGAGGACACGTCTGCCGTGTCGCCCGAGCAGTCTGTGCTCACGCTGCTGCGCAGCGAGGAGCTGGACGACCTCATCGGCCGGCTCGACCAGCGCACCGCGTCGATCATCAAGATGCGGTACGGGATCGATGACGGGCGGGAGCGGACGCTCACGGAGGTCGGTAAGGAGCACGGGCTCACGCGTGAGCGGATTCGGCAGATCGAGAAGCATGCGCTTCTTGAGCTGAAGAAGTTGGCGCGGGACACGGGGTTCGACGCGGCGGCCTGACATTCCAGCCCCGCCGGCGTTTGAGGCGCGGGGTCTGGGGCGGAGCCCCGGGCCGCAACCACGGCGCCGTTCGTGACGCCTCGGGGCTCTGCCCCGAACCCCGCTGCTCAATCGCCGCAGGGGCTTAAAGGATCTGCTCAATCGCCGCAGGGGCTTGAAAGGCCTGCTCAATCGCCGCAGGGGCTTGGTTGGGTTGATTGGGTCAGTCGGGTGCCCAACTCGCGTATCGCCGTGGTCAGTTCCTCCGGGCCGCGGACCGTGAACGCGTAGCCCGTCATCGCCAGGCGGACCGCTGTCCACTGGACCGGGTCCGTCGACGTCGCTCGTAGGCGGCAGCGGTTGTCCGAGAGTGCCTCCGGCGTGCCCAGCGTCGGGGGCATTTGTGTGGCCACCTGGTCGGCCGGGGCCGCGAACTCCACGTCGAGTTCGTACGCGTCGGCCACGGCCCACGAGGACGTCGATCGGCGCACGTACTCCGCCGCATCCCCCTCTGGCACCTCCCGCGGAGCGAACCTCGCACCGGTGGCGAACGGGTCCGCGATCCGGTCGACGCGGAAGGTGCGCCAGTCGTCGCGGTCGATGTCGTAGGCGACCAGGTACCAGCGGCGGCCCGTCGACACCAACCGGTGCGGCTCCACCAGGCGGCGCGACTCCGAGGTGTCGCGCGCCCGGTAACCGAAGCGCAGACGTTCGCTGCCCGCGGCCGCCGAGGCGATCACGGTGAGCGTCTCGGGTGCGATCGTCGCGCCGTCGCCCGAGGTCAGCGGAATGGTGGCCGCCTGGAGCGTGGCCACGCGGTGGCGCAGGCGCGAGGGCAGCACCTGTTCGAGTTTGGCCAGCGCCCGCACCGAGGCCTCCTCGACGCCCTCCACCGCGTGCCCGGCGCCGGCCCGCAGGCCCACCGCGATCGCCACCGCCTCCTCGTCGTCGAGCACGAGCGGCGGCAGCGCCTTGCCCGCGACGAGCCGGTACCCGCCGTCCGCGCCGAGCGTGGCCTGCACCGGATAGCCGAGGTCGCGCAGCCGGTCGATGTCGCGGCGCACGGTGCGCCGGGAGACCCGGAGCCGGGCGGAGAGCTCGCTGCCCGGCCACTCGCGCGGGGTCTGGAGGAGGGACAGGAGGGAAAGGAGCCGGGCCGGGGTGTCCGTCGGGGACGGCGTCATGTTCTCCATGGTTCTATGATGCCGCCGATCTAGGACATGTTCCGGCCTAGATGACTTCTAGCGTTTCCGTATGACCTCAACCGCAGACCTCACAGCCGACCGCAGGCGCTGGTTCGCCCTCGCCATCGTGATGACGGCGGCCTTCATGGACCTCGTCGACGTGACGATCGTCAACGTCGCCCTGCCGACCATCCAGCACGACGAGGGCGCCTCGACCGGGCAGATCCAGTGGATCACCGCCGGTTACGCGCTCGCCTTCGCCGCCCTGCTGATCACAGGCGGCCGGCTCGGCGACATCTTCGGCCGCAAGCGGCTCTTCCTGCTCGGCGTCGGCGGATTCACCCTCGCCTCCGCGCTCTGCGGCTTCGCCGCGAACCCCGAGATGCTGGTCGCCTCGCGGATCCTCCAGGGCGGCATGGCGGCGATGATGGTGCCGCAGGTGCTCTCGATCGTGCACGCGACGTTCCCCGCGCACGAACGCGGAAAGGTCTTCGGCCTGTTCGGCGCGATCGTCGGCCTGGGCGCCGTGTCCGGGCCGCTGCTGGGCGCGCTGCTGACCGAGTGGAACATCGCGGGCCTGGAGTGGCGCCCCATCTTCCTCATCAACCTGCCCGTCGGTGTCGCGGCCCTCGTCCTCGGTTCGCGCGTCATCAGCGAGTCCAGGGCTCCGAAGGCGCTGAAGCTGGACATCGTCGGCGTCGTCCTCGTCACACTCGCCATGCTGGCCCTCGTCTACCCACTCACCCAGGGCCGCGAGAACGGCTGGCCGCTGTGGGGTTACGTGATGATGGCGGCGTCCGTCGGACTCGTCGGCGTACTCGTCGCGTACGAGCGGGCGAAGGCGCGGCGCGACGGGTCGCCGCTGATCGAGCTGTCGCTGTTCAAGGTGAAGAGCTTCGCGGCGGGCATCGCCGTGCAGACCGTCTTCGGCCTGGTCATGGGCGTCTTCTTCCTGACCTGGACGCTCTACATGCAACTCGGCCTCGGCTGGAGCGCGTTGCGGGCGGGCGTCACCGGGGTGCCGTTCTCGATCGCCGTCTCGGTCGCCGCGAGCATCTCCGTGCAGAAGCTGGTGCCGCGCTTCGGGCGCAAGGTGCTTCAGGCGGGTGCGCTCACGATGGCGGCCGGTGTCCTGATCTACGTCGTCGAGGCCGGGCACTACGGACTCGGCATCGCCTCCTGGCAGATGGCGCTGCCGCTGGTCGTGATGGGGCTCGGCATGGGCCTGATCGTCGCGCCGCTGACCGACGCGGTGCTCTCCGAGGTGCCGCGTGAGCACGCGGGTTCGGCGTCCGGGCTCATCAACACGGTGATGCAGATGGGCAACGCGCTCGGTCTCAGCCTGGTCTCCGTCGTCTTCTTCAACGTGGTGGAGGACGGGTTGGCGCGGGGTGTCGGCGACGCGGCGTTCGTGGAGGGGTTCCGGAGTGCGCTGGTGTGGGTGGCGGCGGTCCTGGTGGGGATCTTTGCGCTGATGTTCGCGTTTCCGAAGGCCTCGGGAGGGGCGGGTGGGGTTGTTTCGGGGGGCGTTGAGGACGTGGTGGTGGAGCGGGAGCCGGAAGGGGAGCGGGAGTTGGTGTGACGGTTGCGGGGCTCTGCCCCGGACCCCGCGCCTCAAGCGCCGGCGGGGCTTAAATGGGGCTCACGTTGTCCAGAGATTCCAGGACCTGGGCGGGGCTGCCGCCGGGGGTCACCGATTCGCCGATCCGCTGCCGCACCGCCGAGCGGACCTTGGGCCAGGAGCGCAGGCCCACCGGGTGGAACTCGGCGTCCGGCAGCTGGTCGACGAACTTCCACAGCTTCCGCTGCGAACGGTCGGCCCGCAGGGCGTCGGAGGCCGTCACGGTCACCGGCAGTGTGGCCTGCGCGCCGCCGTACGTCTTCGCGGAGCCGGTGCCGTACAGGAACGTCAGGAACTTCCCGGCCTGCTCGGCATGGCCGCCGCTCTTGAACGCCATCATCCAGTCGTTGAGCCCCACCGGGGGCGCCGCCTCGTTCCCCTGCTTGAGCGGGAACGCGGCGTGCGCGTACGGCAGTCGGGCCTTGTCGGCGGCGCCGAGCAGCACCGGGTGGGCGATGAGCATGCCGGCCTTGCCGCCGAGGAACTGGGTGTACGCCTGCGTCCTGGTGAGCTTCGCCGGGGCGGCGCCCGCGAGGCCGGGCTCGACCAGTTTGTCGCGCAGCCAGGTCAGGGTCGCCTTGTTCTCGGCGGAGCCGAAGTCGTAGCCGTCGATCGCCGAGTACCCGCCGCCGCCCGAGAGCAGCCACGAGAGGAGTTCGTCCTCCGCGGCCTCGGGGCCGAGCTGCAGGGCGTACGGGGTGGGGATGCCGATGGTCTTCAACGCCTGTGCGGCGGCGTGGAGTTCGGCCCAGGAGCGGGGCGGGCCCGTGAGCCCGGCCCGCTCGAAGAGGCTTGTGTTGTAGAAGAGGCGCGGGGTGCTGGCGATGATCGGGATGCCGTACTGGACGGAGTCGACCCGGCCCGCGTCGGCGAAGGAGCGGATGAAGTTCGCCTGCGTGGGCACGTCGAAGAGCCGCTCCGCCGGGTACAGCAGGCGGTCCTCGGCGTACGGGGCGAAGAGGTGGCCCTGCGCGATGTCGGGGGCGCGGCCGTCCTTGACGCGGCGGGCGAGGACGGCGTCGATCTTCAGGAACGGGACGCGCTCCACCTCGACGTGGATGTCCGGGTGCTTCTTCTCGAAGGCCCGTACGACGTCGTCCCACTGGTCGCCGATGGAGGCGCCGACGCTTTTGTCGTAGCTCGGTACGAGGAGGCCGAGCGTGACCTTGTCGCCGTCGGCGCCGTCGCTTCCGTCGCCCGAACCGCAGGCGGTCAGGGCGAGGGCGCCCGCCCCTGCTCCGGCCAGGCCCGCGCCCGTCGTCCTCAGAAAGTGCCGCCGCCGCACTGCTCTCCCCCGCTCACGTGGTGATCGGTGGCATATTGTGCCACAGAGACATACCATGTCCGCATGGCAGGAACTGCGATGACGACGCCGCCGTCGACTCCGACGTTGACGCTGACGGAACGACGCAAGGCGGCCACCCGCCTGGACATCGCCCGCGCCGCGGCCGAACTGTTCACGCGGGACGGGCTGCGGGCCACGCGCGCCGAGGACATCGCGCGGGCGGCGGGCGTCGCGCCGCGCACGTTCTACCGGTACTTCGCGACCAAGGAGGAGTCGGTCGCGCCACTCCTCGAGGCCGGGGCCCGCCAGTGGGCGGAGGCGGTCCGCGAGGCGCCCGCGGACCTGCCGATCCCCGCCGCGCTGCGGCACGCCGTGGTGCACGCACTCACCGGCGACGACCCGGCCAACGCGGCGTCCCTCGGCTGGGTCCGCGCCCTCCTCCGTCTCACCGGGGAGAGCCCGGCGCTGCGAGCCGTCTGGAGCGACACGTGCCGGGTCTCGGAGGCGACCCTCCTCACGGTCCTCGCGAACCGCACGAACGATCCGGCCCCTCCAGACCTCCACCTGCGCCTGCTCGCCGGACTGGCGACCACGGCGGTCCGCGTCGCAGTCGAAACCTGGTCCCTCTCGGACGCCCCACCAACGGGCCCAACGGGCCCGGCAGCACTGGCCCTGAAGTGCCTGACCGCCACCTCAATCCCTGCCGGCGGGTGAGCAATTCAAGCCCCTTCGGCAAGTGGGCAATTTAGGCCCCCGCGGCGGGTGGGCAATTCAAGCCCCTGCGGCGTTTGAGCAGCGGGGTCCGGGGCGGTGCCCCGATCTTTAAAGCCCCGCCGGCGCTTGAGGCGCGGGGTCCGGGGCAGCGCCCCGAGTCGTCAACCACGGGGGACCACAACCTAAGGGAGCCGCAATGAACAACCTCACCGGCAAGACCATCCTGATCACCGGAGGTGCCCGCGGAATCGGCGCCGAAATCGCCCACCTCGCCACCACCGCCGGCGCCGCCACCGTCATCGCCGACGTCCTCGACGAAGAAGGCAACGCCCTCGCCACCGAACTCGGCCCAAAGGCCCGCTACACCCACCTCGACGTGACGTCGGAGGACGACTGGCAGGCCGCCCTCGCCTACACCACCACCGAGTTCGGCGGCATCGACGGCCTGGTCAACAACGCCGGTATCTCCACCGGCATGCCCTTCGAGACGGAGAGCGTGGAGCG
Organism: Streptomyces sp. NPDC002754; assembly: GCF_053592315.1. Classification (NCBI taxonomy): domain Bacteria; kingdom Bacillati; phylum Actinomycetota; class Actinomycetes; order Kitasatosporales; family Streptomycetaceae; genus Streptomyces; species Streptomyces sp. NPDC002754. The sequence goes on along the minus strand of NZ_JBSFVM010000016.1, from coordinate 105,162 downwards.
CTTCCGCCAGGTCCTCGACGTCAACCTCGTCGGCGTCTTCGCGGGCATGAAGACCGTCGTCCCGGCGATGAAGGAGGCCGGCGGTGGCTCGATCGTCAACATCTCCTCCGCGGCCGGCCTGATGGGCCTCGCGCTCACCTCCTCGTACGGCGCCTCGAAGTGGGGCGTGCGCGGCCTCAGCAAGATCGCGGCGGTCGAGCAGGGCACCGCGCGGATCCGCGTGAACTCCGTGCACCCCGGCATGACGTACACCCCGATGACCGCGCAGGTCGGCATCCAGCAGGGCGAGGGGAACTACCCGAACACCCCGATGGGCCGCGTCGGCGAGGCCGACGAGATCGCGAAGGCGGTGGTCTTCCTGCTGTCGGACGACTCCTCGTACGTGACGGGCGCGGAGCTGGCCGTGGACGGCGGCTGGACCACGGGTCCGACGGTGAAGTACGTGATGGGTCAGTAATCAGCACACGAGTACAAGGGCCCGGTCTCCTGGGGAGGCCGGGCCCTTCGCACTGCCCGACCCGATCCGCCCTCCAACCGTATGCCTGTTTGTGTCTGCGCAACGCCCGAACCTGTTTACTTTCCGGAAATCCAGCCGTAGCCTCACGGAAGAGCAACACATTCGGGCACGTTCGCAGAAGAGGCACAGGTAAACGGACATGTACGCACCCGAGCGCCAGCAGGAGATCCTCCGCCTCGCCCGCGACGGCGGCCGGGTCGACGTGCTGTCGCTGGCCGAGGAGTTCCAGGTCACCGCCGAGACCGTCCGGCGCGACCTGAAGGCCCTCGACCGCGCCGGCCTCGTCCGCCGCGTGCACGGCGGCGCCATCCCGGCAGGCCGCCTCGACTTCGAGCCCGACCTCGCCGAGCGCGAGGGCACCGCTGCCGACGAGAAGGACCGCATCGCCCACGCCGCGCTCGCCGAGCTGCCGGCCGAGGGCAGCGTGATCCTCGACGCCGGGTCGACGGTCTCCCGGCTCGCGACCGCGCTGCCGCTGGAGGCCGAACTGGTCGTGGTCACCCACTCGTTGCCCACCGCCGCCCGGCTCGCGGACCACCCCGGCATCCAGCTCCACCTCGTCGGCGGCCGTATCCGCCACCGCACCCGCGCCGCCGTCGACGCCTGGTCCCTGCGCGCGTACGGGGAGATCCGCGCGGACGTCCTCTTCCTCGCGGCCAACGGTTTCTCGGCGGAAGCCGGACTCACCACGCCCGACCTGGCCGAGGCGTCCGTGAAGCGGGCCACCGTCGCCGCGGCCCGCCGCGTCGTGCTGCTCGCCGACTCCGGCAAGTGGGGCCAGGAGCACTTCGCCCGGTTCGGCGACCTCGCCGACGTGGACCTGCTGATCACGGACACCGGACTCGCCCCCGAGGACGCGGCGGCGATCGAGGCGGGCGGCACGGAGGTGGTCCGCGTATGACCCGCACGTCCCGCACGACCGGCACCGGCCACTCGCACCACCCCGAGCACGAAAGCAACGGCACGCGCATGATCGTCACCGTCACCCCCAACCCCTCCCTCGACCGCACCTACGAGGTCCCCGGCCTCGACCGCGGCGAGGTCGTCCGCGCGAGCGGCGAGCGCATGGACCCGGGCGGCAAGGGTGTCAACGTGTCGCGGGCCGTGGCCGCCGCCGGGGCGCCCACGCTGGCCGTCCTCCCGCTGGGCGGCGCCCCCGGCGCCCTGGTCGCCGAACTCCTCGACGGACAGGGCATCAAGGTCGCCCCGGTCCCGGTCGAGGGCCACACCCGCTCGAACGTCGCGCTCGCGGAGCCGGACGGCACCCTCACGAAGATCAATGCCCCCGGCCCCGAACTGTCCGCCTCGGAAGCCGAGTTGCTGATGTCCGTCGTGGGGGAGCGATCGGTCGGCGCCGACTGGATCGCCTGCTGCGGGAGCCTGCCGCGCGGCCTGGAGCCCTCCTGGTACGCCGAGTTGGTGGCCCGCGCGCACGCCGCGGGCGCCCGGATCGCGCTCGACACGTCCGGGCCCGCCCTGTTGGCCGCCCTCCGCGAACGCCCCGACGTCGTCAAGCCCAACGCCGAGGAGCTCGCCGAAGCGGTCGGCCGCCCGCTCGCCACGGTCGGCGACGCGGTCAAGGCGGCGGAGGAACTACGGGAGTCGGGCGCGGTCGCCGTGCTCGCCTCCCTCGGCGCGGACGGCCAGATCCTGGTCGACGCGAGCGGCGCCTGGTTCGCCTCGGCCCCCGTCGACGCGGTGCGCAGCAACGTCGGGGCGGGCGACTCCTCGCTCGCCGGCTTCCTGATCGCGGGCGGCGAGGGCCCGAAGGCGCTGGCCTCTGCGGTCGCCCATGGCGCGGCGGCGGTCCAGCTGCCGGGCAGCGCCATGCCGACGCCGGGGGACCTCCGCCCGGACGCGGTGCACCTGACGGCCGAGCCCCCGGTGGACCGCGCGCTGAAGGAGCCCGCACGATGACGCCGCCCGTCGCCCATTCAGAAGTCACCCCACCTATACGTAAGCCCATATATAGGCCCATACATAGGCAAAGGAGCCCGCGATGACGGAGATGATCACCGCGGACCTGGTCGACCTCGACCTGTCCGCCCCGACCAAGGACGAGGCCGCCCGTTCCCTCGCGGAGCGCATGGTGGAGCTCGGCAGGGTCACCGACCTCGACGGCTTCCTCGCCGACGTCGCGGCCCGCGAGGCCCAGATGCCGACCGGCCTCGACGGCGGCATCGGCATCCCGCACTGCCGCAGCGCGCACGTCACCGAGCCGACGCTCGCCTTCGGCCGCAGCGCGGAGGGCATCGACTTCGGCGCCCCGGACGGCCCCGCCGACCTGATCTTCCTGATCGCGGCCCCGGCGGGCGCGGACGACGCTCACCTCACGATCCTGTCCTCCCTGGCCCGCCAACTGATGGACGAGGACTTCAAGTCGGCCCTGCGCGCGGCCACCGACGCCGGGGCGGCGGCATCCCTGATACGCGGCGACGAGCCGGCCCCGGAACCCGTAGAGCCGGAAGCGGCGGATACGGCAGGTGCGGCGGATCCGGCAGAGATGGCGGAAGCCGAAGCCCCCACCGAGCAGCCGGTCACATTCAAGATCGTCGCGGTCACCTCCTGCCCCACCGGCATCGCCCACACCTACATGGCGGCCGAGTCCCTGGAGAACACCGGCCGCGACACCGACGGCGTCGAACTCGTCGTCGAGACGCAGGGATCCTCCGGCTTCACCCGCCTCGACCCGGCCGTCATCGCGGCCGCCGACGGCGTGATCTTCGCCCACGACGTCCCCGTCCGCGAAAAGGAACGCTTCGCCGGAAAGCCCACGGTCGACGTCGGCGTCAAGGCCGGCATCAACCGCCCCGCCGAACTCATCACCGAGGTACGGGAGAAGGCGTCCCGCGGCGAGATCACGGGCCACGCCGATCCGTCATCCACACCTGTGGACAACTCTGGCGATTCCACGGACGGTTACGGCACAAAGCTCCGCAAGTGGCTGATGTCGGGCGTCAGTTACATGGTGCCGTTCGTGGCGGCGGGGGGTCTGCTGATCGCGCTCGGCTTCGCGATCGGCGGCTACGAGGTCGCCGACGTCAAGGTCCAGACGCTGCTCAACAGCTTCGACTGGGGCTCGACGACGAGCTGGGCCGCGCTCCTCTTCTACACCGGCCAGGCGGCCTTCGCCTTCCTGGTCCCGGTCCTCGCCGGCTACATCGCGTACGGCATGGCGGACCGGCCGGGACTCGTGCCCGGCTTCGTCGCCGGTTCGATCGCGGTGACCACCAACGCGGGCTTCCTGGGCGGCCTGATCGGCGGCCTCATCGCGGGCGCCGTGGTCATGGCGATCCAGAAGGTGAACATCCCGGCCGTGCTGCGCGGCATCATGCCGGTGGTCGTGATCCCGCTGCTCTCCTCGATCGTCGTCGGCTTCCTGATGTTCGTGGTGATCGGCAAGCCGATCGCCTCGCTGCAGAGCGCGCTGACGGACTGGCTGAACTCCCTGTCCGGAGCCAACGCGATCGTCCTCGGCGTCATCCTCGGCCTGATGATGTGTTTCGACCTCGGCGGTCCATTGAACAAATGTGCCTATGCCTTCGCGGTCGGCGGTCTCGCCAACCCCACGGACGGTTCGCTCAAGGTGATGGCCGCGGTGATGGCAGCGGGCATGGTGCCGCCGCTGGCGATGGCCCTCGCCACCAGCGTGCGCGGCAAGCTCTTCACCAGGACCGAGCGGGAGAACGGTAAGGCGGCCTGGGTCCTCGGGGCCTCGTTCATCACCGAGGGTGCCATCCCCTTCGCCGCGGCCGATCCGCTGCGCGTGATTCCCGCCTCGATGGCGGGCGGCGCGGTCACCGGCGCCCTGTCGATGACCTTCGACGCCACACTCCGCGCTCCGCACGGCGGCGTCTTCGTGGTCCCGCTGATCGGCAACGCCTGGCTGTACCTGGTGGCGATCGCGGCCGGTACGTGCGTCACCGCGGCGTTGACCGTCGTCCTCAAGTCGCTGCGCAAGCAGCCGGCCGCCGCCGGTCGGTCGGAGACCGTGCACGCCCCGTCGCGGACCGTGGCCGCCGCGGAGCCCTCAGCGGCGCAGCCCGCGAAGGTGTGAGGCTTGGTGCGATTGACGTTGTTGGCATGGTTGGCGAGGCGTTAGGAGCCTTGCGAGATACGTCACGGTCCGGGACCAAAGGCCCGGACTGTGGTGTTCACTGGAGCGCATGCCTGAGCACGTGTCGATCCTTCAGCAGCTGGGCCTGGCTCTGGTCGCTCTCGCGGCCGTGGCCTGGGTGGTCGGACTGGCCCGCCTGGTGCGCACTGTCGTCTTCGCCCCGCCGGAGCAGCGGACACAGCTGCCGCTGGGCGTGCTGCCGGCGCAGTCCCGGTCGCCCGCGCTCGAGTCGGTGCCGCTGACGGCCGACGAGCAGGACGCGTTCGCGGGTCTTGTACGGGAGTTCAGTCGCCGGTAGTCAGCGCCGGGCCCGTGGGTGGGAGGCCGCGCGGCGCTCCATCGTCGCTCTCGCCGCCTCTTGCGTCGCGTACACCTCGCACATGTGCCGACCGTCCGGCGTCGCCGTGTGCTCGACCTCCCAGAGGCTGACCTCGCGGCCGTCGCGCAGCAGAAACGCGTGCTCGTACAGCGTGAAGCCGTGGCTGACGCGGCAGCCGAAGGCCTGGGTGATCTGGTGCGCGCACGCCTCCCGCAGCAGTCTCGCGGTGCCGGGGCCGGGCCGCGTCGACCCGTCCGGGTTCTCCGCGCGGCGCAGCAGGCGGCGCGCGTGGTCGGCGGAGCTGTGCGGGTCGCCGGCGCCGAAGGTGCGGCGCATCGGCGGGACCGAGGGGAGATTGACCAGGGCCATGGGGACGTGGAGGTCGAACTCCGGCTCGGCCTCCTGGGACAGCGGTAGCCGTCCCGTCGCCAGGTGCAGCTCGTCCTCGGACACGTAGACCTCGTGCTGTGCTGCGCCGTCCCGCCCCGTGTTGTGCACGAGCTCCCAGAGGGTGAGCGAACCACCGTCGACCAGCAGCCAGTTGTGCCGGTATGTCTCGCGGTGGCGGCCCGCGCTGTGGTGGGCCGAGTGCAGGTAGCCCGCGTACGCGAGCGCGCCGTCGAGCCGCTCCAGCGTCTCGTCGGGCAGGTCGAAGGAGTTGAGCGCGCGACCGAGGAGCCGCCCGAGCTGCGCTTCGGGTGCCGCGTCCGACTCGGTCCCTAATCCGACACAGGGCTCGGAGTCATGCGGAAAGCTCAAGGCACCTCCCAGTATTGCTTCGTGTCACCTCGTGGGTGCATACCGTAGTCCTTCGCTCGGACATCGTGTCCGTGAAATGACAAACGGGGAGCGGGATTTGAGCGACGTGCCTGGTACCTGGTGCCTGGACAACGCTTGGGCCGCGCGGTGGGTTCCCGCGCGGCCCGTGTCGGTGCAGCCGGATGGTCAGCCGGCGCTGCCCGCCGTCCACTGGTCCCACGCCATGTTCCAGCCGTTGAGGCCGTTGTCGGGCGCGACCGTCTTGTCGGGCGAGTTCTTCATGACCACGACGTCGCCGACGAGCGAGTTGTCGTAGAACCACTTGGCGGTCGTGTCGCCGCCCGCGCCCTTGACGTCCCGCATGCCGACGCAGCCGTGGCTGGTGGCCTGCGAACCGAAGATGCCGGGCGAACTCCAGTAGTTGCCGTGGATGAACGTCCCGGACTGGGACAGGCGCATCGCGTGCGGCACGTCCGCGATGTCGTACTCACCGCCGAAGCCGACCGTGTCGCCGTTCATGCGCGTCTGCACGAACTTCTCCGAGATCACCATCTGCCCGTTGTACGTCGGGTGTTGGGCGCTTCCGGTGGACACGGGCACCGTCTTGATCGTCTTGCCGTCGCGGACGACGGTCATCTCCTGCGTGTTCGCGTCGACGGTGGAGACCTGCGCGCGGCCGACGGTGAAGCTCACCGTCTTGTCCTGCACGCCGTGCACCCCGTTGGCCCCCTCGACGCCGTCGAGGTCGATCTTCATCGTGACCTTGGAGCCGGCCTTCCAGTACTCCTGGGGCCTGAAGTCCAGGCGCTGGGCGCCGAACCAGTGCCCGACGACCTTCTGGCCGCCGCTGGACGTCACCGTGATGTGCGACTGCACATCCTTCTTGTTGGTGATCGCCTTGTCGAACGTGAAGGAGACCGGCATCCCGACCCCGACCGTCTTCCCGTCGTCCGGCGTGTACGTCCCGATGAAGCTCTTGGCGCTGGAGACCGTCGTGAAGATGGAGTTGGCGGCGGCCTTGTGCCCGCTGTCGTCCTTGGCGGACGCGGAGATCCGGTACTTGGTGCCGCGCTCCAGCTGCTCCTTCGGCTTCCACGTCGCGCCGCTCGCCGTGATCGATCCGGGTACGGCCTTGCCGCTCCCGGACTCGGTCATCTTCACGCCGGTCAGCTTGCCGTCGCTGACCTTCACACCCGTCGCGTTGATCGACGCGCCGGTCGACCCGTCCTTGGCGGAGATGGTGATCTTCGGGGCGTCGCCACCCTTGTCGTCACTGGCGGTGGCGTCGCCTCCGCAGGCCGTGAGGGTCAGTGCGCCGACGGCGAGTGCCGCGCACACGACGGCTGTGTTCTGCCTGCTCACGGTCTGCTCCTTTTTCGTGGTTTCTGCTGTTCCGCTGCTTCTCTACCGATGTGAGGGAAGAGCGCGAGACGACCGGAAGGGTTCCGTCCGTTTGTTGTGAACGCAGCCACAGGGACAGTCCTGTTACGTGGCGGTGGATCTCTGTTACGCGGCCGCTACTCGGCGTCGGAACGGCTCCCGGAGACGTCGCCGTAGAGGTCGCCGTACGAGAGGTGGGTGCGGCCGCCGGCCGACACGGACTCCGCCGAGCGCAGGGCCCGCACGATCGCCCGCGTCACGAGGTCGGCGCCGGCCGCGAGGATCTCGTTGAGCGCGAGGGGGTTCGCGGCGTCGAGCGGTCGTTCCCCGGTGGCGAGTGCGAACACCGTGTCCCCGTCGTTGAGCAGGTGCACGGGGCGTACGGCCCGCGCGATCCCGTCGTGCGCCGTGCCGGCGACCTTCTGCGCCTGGGCACGGGTGAGGTCGGCGTCGGTGGCGACGACGGCGAGGGTGGTGTTGAGGGGCTGCGCGCCGTTGGCCGCGGACACCTCCGCGATCCGCTTGCCCGCCGCCTCGTGCGTCTGCGGCGTGGGGTACGTCACCGGGCCGCGCCCCGCGAAGAACTCGCCGTACAGCGCGCCGGTGGCCGGGTCCACGGCGGAGCCCGCGGCGTTCGCGACGACCAGGGCGGAGACCGTGATCCCGGAGTCGAGGACGGTGGACGCGGTGCCGATGCCGCCGCGCAGTTTCCCGACGAGCGCGCCGGTGCCCGCGCCGACGTTGCCCTCCTGGACCGGGGCGCCGGGTTCCGTCGCTGCGGCGGCCTCGACCGCGGCGCGGCCGGTCCCGGCGTCGGGCCGGGCCCGCCAGTCGCCGCCCCGGCCGAGGTCGAACACGCACGCCGCGGGCACCACCGGCACGACCTCCCCGGGGCGGGTGCCGGCCGGGACTCCGCGCCCCTGGTCCTCCAGCCACGCCATCACCCCCGACGCCGAGTCGAGCCCGAACGCGCTGCCGCCCGTGAGTACGACGGCCTCGATCCGCTGCACGAGGTTGCGCGGGTCGAGCGCGTCGGTCTCCCGGGTGCCGGGACCACCGCCCCGTACGTCCACGGCGGTGACCGCGCCGCCTTCGGGGGCGAGCACGACCGTCGTACCGGTCAGGAACCCGTCCCCGACACGGGTGACGTGTCCGACGCGCAGGCCGTGGACATCGGTGAGGGCATCGTTGCGTGTCGTCATGTCCCATGCCTACCACGGCAGTTGGCGCCCGATCGGGGCGGTCATGGCTCGGCGGATGGGTGGGGACGGTCGGAAGCCGTCAGGCGGCCCGCGCCTCGCCCGCCCGCGAGGTCAACGTCACGCCGACCACCACCGTGAGCGCCGCGACGATCCCCGCCGCGAGCACCGCCCAGTGCCCCGCGAACGTGCACGCGAGCACCAGCAACGCGCTGACCGGCAATGCCAGTTGTTGCACGGCCCCCACCTTGAAGTACCGGGAGTGCAGCGCCCACACCAGCAGCAGGAACACCGCTGACGGGACGGTCACGGCGGCGGAGGCCACGACCGTGGAGATGTGCGCCTCGCCCACCGCCTGCTCGACGGCGACCTCGATGCCCGCGCCGATCGACGCCGCCGACGCGAGGATGAAGAAGTGGCCGTAGCCCCACACGAACGCCTGCCGGTTGCTGCGCAGCCGGTCGTGGATCGGCACCGCGAAGTAGATCCACCAGGCGGCGAAGACGACGAGGAGGCCGCCCGCCGCGATCGGCAGGAGCTCGCCGAGCGCGTCGTTCTCCTCGATGCCGGACTTCACCGCGACCGTCGCCGCGGCGATCGACTCGCCGAGCACGATGATCGTGAACAGGCCGTAGCGCTCGGCGATGTGGTGCGGATGCCAGGACGTCCGCCGGTCCCGCTCCGCGTACACCGGCACGCACATCTCCAGGATGGCCATCGCCAGGAACACCCAGCCCTGCGCCGCCGTGGGCGTGAACAGCAGCGCCAGCCAGCCGATCTGGCAGGCGAGCACCCCGCCGGCGTACCGCAGCGCCACCCGGCGCTCGGCCCCCGTGGTGGAGGCGGCGGCCCGCAGCCAGTGCGTGGCCATGGCGACCCGCATGATCAGGTAGCCGAGAAAGACCACCAGGTAGTTGTCGTGGGCGAACGCCTGGGAGACCCCGGCCGCGAGCACCAGCACGCCCGCGATCTGGACGAGTGTGATCAGACGGTAGAGCGCGTCGTCGTTGTCGTAGGCCGAGGCGAACCAGGTGAAGTTCATCCACGCCCACCAGATCGCGAAGAAGACGCGCGCGTAGTCGATCACGCCGGCGCCCGAGTGCCCCTCCGCGATCGCGTGCACCAGCTCCGCCCCGCCCTGTGCGACGGCGACGACGAAGCACAGGTCGAAGAACAGCTCCAGTGGTGAAGCGGCCCGGTGCTCCTCGTCGCGCCCCCTCTCGACCATGCGGCGGATGGGGGAGCGCTTGTCTGGCGTGGACGTCATGGTCCCACCCCAGCAGATCGGGTCGTTCCGTGGGGGATTCGGCACGCAGCCCACGCATCCGCGGCGGACGCCGCAGGTACCACGGAAATTCGGCACATTTCTTGTGAATACATTCACAAGCGAACATGGGTCGAAAGTCCCGAAGAAAACCCCAGGTCAACCCCGGAGCGCCAGTGGATTCCGGCCCGAAGTAGGGCCCAATGGTCCTGAACTCAGGACCATTGCCGCCCCTTTGTCGCGCCCCGCGGGAGTGCAATGAACTCGTAGTAACCCACCGGTCGAAGAGATGGGGAAGGTGCCGCAGATGACTGCCACTCCCGCGGAAAAGACGACGCACGGCGAGGCCTGGGACGGCTTCAAGGGAGGGCTGTGGCGGGACGCCGTCGACGTCCGGGACTTCGTCCAGCAGAACTACACCCCCTACGAGGGGGACGGCTCCTTCCTCGCGGGACCGACCGAACGCACCACCGCCGCCTGGGACAAGCTCCTCGGGATGTTCCCCGCGGAGATCGAGCGCGGCGTCCACGACGTCGACGTGAAGACCCCGTCCCGTATCGACGCCTTCCGCCCCGGCTACATCGACGGCACCGCCGCCGATCACACCGACCTCATCGTGGGCCTCCAGACCGACGCCCCGCTGAAGCGCGCGATCATGCCCAACGGCGGCTGGCGGATGGTCGAGGGCGCCCTCGACGCGTACGGCTACGAGGCCGACCCCGAGGTCCGCGAGATCTACACCCACCTGCGCAAGACCCACAACGAAGGGGTCTTCGACGCCTACACCCCCGAGATCCGCGCCTGCCGCTCCTCCGGCATCATCACCGGCCTCCCGGACGCCTATGGTCGCGGCCGCATCATCGGCGACTACCGCCGCGTCGCCCTCTACGGCGTCGACCGCCTCATCGCCGCCAAGCAGTCCGACAAGGACGAGCTGAGCGCCGCCTGGCCCACCGAGCACGTCATCCGGGACCGCGAGGAGATCTCCGAGCAGATCAAGGCGCTGAACGAGCTCAAGGCCATGGCCATGTCGTACGGCTACGACATCGCGGGCCCGGCCACCACGGGCCGTGAGGCCGTGCAGTGGCTGTACTTCGGCTACCTCGCCGCCGTGAAGGAGCAGAACGGCGCGGCCATGTCGATCGGCCGCATCGACAACTTCCTCGACATCTACCTGCAGCGCGACATCGAGGCCGGCCGGATCACCGAGTCCGAGGCCCAGGAGTTCATCGACGACTTCGTCATCAAGCTCCGCATCGTCCGCTTCCTGCGCACCCCCGAGTACAACGACCTCTACTCCGGCGACCCGACCTGGGTCACCTGGTCGATGGCCGGCATCGGCGAGGACGGCCGCCCGCTCGTCTCGCGCACCACCTTCCGTGCACTCCAGACCCTCTACAACCTCGGCCCGGCCCCCGAGCCGAACCTGACGGTCTTCTGGTCGCGTGAACTGCCGCGCGGCTTCAAGGACTTCGCCTCCCAGGCCGCCATCGACACCTCGGCCATCCAGTTCGAGTCCGACGAACTGATGCGCCCCAAGTACGGCGACGACACCGCCATCGCCTGCTGCGTCTCCGCGATGGCCGTAGGCAAGCAGATGCAGTTCTTCGGCGCCCGCGTGAACGTCGCCAAGGCGCTCCTCTACGCGATCAACGGCGGCCGCGACGAGAAGTCCGGCAAGCAGGTCGTCGAGGGATTCGAGCCCATCGAGGACGAGTACCTCGACTACGGAGTCGTCGCCGAACGGTACGACGCGATGCTCGACTGGCTGGCGAGGACCTACGTCCACGCGCTCAACGTCATCCACTACATGCACGACAAGTACGCCTACGAGCGCATCGAGATGGCCCTGCACGACCAGGAGATCCTGCGCACCATGGCCTGCGGCATCGCGGGTCTGTCGGTCGCCGCGGACTCCCTCTCGGCCATCAAGCACGCGAACGTCAAGGTCATCCGTGACGAGACCGGCCTCGCCGTCGACTACGAGATCGAGGGCGACTACCCGGCCTACGGCAACAACGACGACCGCGCCGACGAGATCGCCCAGCGCATCGTCCACGGCTTCATGGAGAAGGTCCGCAAGCACCCCACCTACCGGAACGCGGTGCACACCCAGTCGGTGCTCACGATCACCTCGAACGTCGTCTACGGCAAGAAGACCGGCAACACCCCGGACGGCCGCCGCTCCGGCGCCCCGTTCGCCCCCGGCGCCAACCCCATGAACGGGCGCGACGAGCACGGCTACATCGCCTCCGCCCTGTCGGTGGCGAAGCTGCCCTACGACGACGCCGAGGACGGCATCTCGCTGACCAACACGATCACCCCGGACGCCCTTGGCCGCACCCCCGGCGAGCGGATCGGCAACCTGTCCGGCGTGCTCGACGGGTTCATGGCCAGCGACGGCTTCCACATGAACGTCAACGTCCTGAACAAGGCGACGCTCGAGGACGCCATGGAGCACCCGGAGAACTACCCGCAGCTCACCATCCGGGTCTCCGGATACGCGGTGAACTTCGTCCGCCTGACGCGCGAGCAGCAGCTGGACGTCATCAACCGCACCTTCCACGGCTCCCTCTGAGCCGGCCCACCCGACCGAGGCCGTCCGAGGAGGAACGCCATGACCGTGCTGCTCACCCAGCCCGCCGGGAAGCCGGCAGCGAACGACGCCGCCACCCCGGCCGCCGCCGCGACCCACAGGCCCACCGGGGGTTCGGTGCACTCCTGGGACCTGTCGACCGGCGTCGACGGGCCGGGCACCCGCTTCGTGACGTTCCTCTCCGGCTGCCCGCTGACCTGCCTGTACTGCCACAACCCCGACACCTGGAAGATGCGGAACGGGAAGCGCACCTCGGCCGACGACATCGTCGCGGAAGCCGCCAAGTACACCCGGTTCATCGAGGCCGCGGGCGGCGGCGCCACCATCAGCGGCGGGGAACCGCTGCTCCAGCCGGTCTTCGCCGGTGAGCTGCTGCACCGCTTCAAGCACGAGCTGGGCCTGCACACGGCCCTCGACACCTCGGGCTTCCTCGGCGTGCGCGCCACCGACGCCCTGCTGCGCGACGTGGACCTGGTGCTGCTCGACATCAAGTCCTGGGACCGCGCCACCTACAAGCACGTCACCGGGCGCCCGCTGCAGCCCACCCTCGACTTCGCGCACCGCCTCGCCGACCTCGGCAAGAACGTGTGGGTGCGCTTCGTGCTCGTCCCCGGGCTGACCGACGACCCCGCCAACATCGAGGGCGTCGCCGCCTTCGCGGGCTCCCTCGGCAACGTCTCCCGGGTCGACGTGCTGCCCTTCCACAAGCTCGGCGAGGCGAAGTGGCAGGCGCTCGGCAAGACCTTCACGCTGCACGACACCTCCTCGCCCACCCCCGAGCAGCTCGCCTCCGCCAAGGCGATCTTCGAGTCCCACGGCCTCACGGCGGTCTGAGCCAGGGTTCGCCCCCGCGACGTACCCTGGAGCCATGAGCACCGCCCCCGAGCCGGCCGAGCGCGATCCCAAGAAGCGCGATCCCAAGGCCGCGCTGATCTTCGACGATCCGCTGACCGCGCAGTCCTCGGACGACACGGACCGCGGCTGGGGCGAGCGACCGACGGCCGGTGACAACAGCGCCGCCGACCTGGCCCGCTTCCTCGACGAGAAGCCGCCCCACCACATCTGAAGGGCCGCTGCGAGCCCCGCTAGGGCTCGGTGTGCCCCGAGCCGCGCTGCGCCACGAGCGCGTCGCGGATCTCCTTGAGCACCTCCAGCTCGGAGACCTCCAGAACCTCCTGGGTACCTTCCTTCTCGGCCTTCTTCGCGGCCTGCCGGGCGAGGTACTTGGCCATCGGCAGCACCATCAGGAAGTACACGACGGCGGCCGTGATCAGGAAGCTGAGGGCGGCACTGACGACCGTGCCCCACATGATCTCGATGCCGACGGGCTCGCCGTCGACGACCTTGCACGGGCCCTGAAGGCAGTACGAGTACTTGTTCAGGTCCTGTGTCCCGAACGCTCCGACGATCGGGTTGATGACCCCTTCCACCACCGTGTTCACGACGCTGGTGAACGCGGCGCCGATGACCACGGCGACCGCCAGGTCGACCACATTGCCTCGCATGAGGAAGGCCTTGAAGCCTTCCCACAGGCTCGGTTCGTTGTTCTCGCTCACCAGAAGGCCTCTCTTCACATGTCCAGGTTGTGGAGCAAACGCCTCCGCAACCTACGACAGTTCGGGTCAGACCTGTCCAATTCGGTAGCTCGAACGAGGGACTTGACGAGATATACGTCACCACACCGTCACCGCCAACCGAGAAGCGGCTCCGGCGCCCGCGAGTCGCGCAGCGGTCGCCCGCTCCACCGTCAGCACCACCAACGCCCCGCCCGTCGTCGAGGTTTCGCCGAGAGCGTCGCCTTGACCGAGAGTTGGCCTCGGCTTCGGGACGGATGCCACGCGGGCGCCGGATGCAAGCACCCGCACCCCGGCCCTGCCGTCCGCCCGCGCCGCCACCACATCGACCCGGTCGCCCGGTCGCAGCAGCCGCACCGCCCCCGCGTCCGCGATCCGTACCGGCGCCGACACCGTCACGGCGGGCGCGGCGGCCCGCCCACCCGGCCCCGCCCCCGCGTGCGGAGGCTCGGGCCCGCCTCCCGCCCCGGACGAGGGCACGGCGGCCGCCAGCGCCGCCGCGGTCAGGACGAGGCCCGCCGCCACGGCAGGCCGGCGCCGGCGCCTGCCCGCGCGCCCCGGCCGCCACCGCGTGCCGCGTACGTGCACGGGAGGGAAGGGCGGCACCTCGGACGTCGGGGGAATGCTGAGCTGGTACGGGACAGGGACAGATACGGACATGGTCGCCACCGCCTGCGGATCGGTCGGATCGGTCGGGCCGGACGGGCACCGAGCCCGTCTCGCCGACCACGTTCCGCCTTCGCGACTCGTCCCGCTGAGCCCCGTGCACTACCGAGCGGTTGTGGACAACTCCCTCACCCGAAGGGGAGATTCAGGCACTCGGCCCCCCGCCGGTCTCCGTCACGGCAGCCGGAACCCCGGATCCATCCCGCCCAACGCCTCGCCACACCCGCAGTCCCGCTCCGCGTCCGCCGGCAGCCCCGCCACCGCGTCGAACAGCACCGTCCGCAGCCGGTCCACGTTGGCCGCGAACACCTGGAGCACCTCGTCGTGCGAGACGCCCTCGCCGCTCTCCGCGCCCGCGTCCAGATCCGTGACGAGGTTCAACGACGTGTAGCAGAGCTCCAGTTCACGGGCGAGGATCGCCTCCGGGTGACCGGTCATCCCGACCACCGACCAGCCCATGGCGGCATGCCACCGGGACTCGGCACGGGTGGAGAACCGCGGCCCTTCCACCACCACGAGCGTCCCGCCGTCCACCGGTTCCCAGCCCTTGCCGCGCGCGGCCTTCACCGCGACCCTGCGCCCCGCGGGGCAGTAGGGGTCGGCGGGCGAGACGTGCACGACGTTCGGCACGGTCCCGTCCGGGAGCGGCAACCCGTCGAAGTAGGTCTGCGCCCGCGACTTCGTACGGTCCACGAACTGGTCGGGCACGAGCAGCGTCCCCGGCCCGTACTCGGGCCGCAGGCCGCCCACCGCGCACGGGCCGAGGACCTGGCGTACGCCCACGGAGCGCAACGCCCACAGGTTGGCGCGGTAGTTGATGCGGTGCGGTGGCAGATGGTGGCCGCGGCCGTGCCGGGGCAGGAAGGCGACGCGGCGCCCCGCCACCTCACCGAGGAAGAGCGAGTCGCTCGGCGGCCCGTAGGGGGTGTCGACGCCGATCTCTGTCACGTCGTCCAGGAACGAGTAGAAACCGGAGCCGCCGATCACGCCGATCTCGGCGGTGGCGCTTGCGTTCACGTTGCCTGAGTTGGTCGCCATGGAGCAGCACAGTAGTCATGCCGGGAACGCCGAAGACCCTGTCGTCGGATGACGACAGGGTCTCGTAAGAATTCGCGGCGTTGCTTACGCGGCAGAGGACGCCGAGGAACTCGACGAGCTCGACGACGACGTCGAAGAAGAGGACGAAGACGAAGAAGACGTCGACGGCTTCGAGTCGGTGGACGGCTTCGAGTCAGTGGACTTCGACTCCGAGCCGGACGACGAGCCCGAGGACGACGCCGGGCTGCTGCTCGACGCGGAGCCGCGGCTGTCGTTGCGGTAGAAACCGGAGCCCTTGAACACGATGCCGACGGCCGAGAACACCTTCTTCAGGCGGCCCTGGCAAGCGGGGCACACGGTCAGGGACTCGTCGGTGAACTTCTGCACCGCCTCGAGGCCCTCGCCGCACTCGGTGCACTGGTACTGGTAAGTCGGCACTGTGTCTTCCTCCTGGCACTCTCACTCGATGAGTGCTAACGACGATCCATAGTGACCTATTCCGCGGGATCAGTCCACTGCCACGGGCTCGCGGTGACCCACACCACGTGCCACGGTCCGCCCCGCCGAGGGCGGCGCGAGCCGCGAGCGCAGCAGGAACATGACCACCAGGGCGAGCACCGTGCCGCCCATCGGGACGAGGAATCCGGCGCCGTCCCAGAGGCGGTCCTCCAACTGTCCGGACACCGACACGGCGGCCGCCTGGCCGAGCGCGACGGCCCCGGTCAGCCAGGTGAAGGCCTCGGTTCGGGAGCCCGCGGGGACGATCTTCTCGACCAGCGTGTAGCCCGTGATCAGGGACGGCGCGATGCACACGCCGACCAGCAGACCGAGCCCGGCGAGCAGCACCACGGACTGTGCCGCCCACAGCCCTGAGGCCATGACGGCGAGGGCCGCGTAGCCGACGAGGAGCCGGCGCTGCGGGGCGATCTTCCACGCGATGGCGCCGCACACCAGGCCCGAGAGCATGTTGCCGGCGGCGAAGATCCCGTAGAGGACGCCGTTGAGGCCGGGTTCGCCGATCGACTCGGTGTACGCGGCGAGCGAGACCTGCATGCCGCCGAAGACGGAGCCGATGCCGAGGAACGTGACGATCAGGACGCGCACACCGGGGACGCGGAGCGCGGAGGTGTGCTGCACGCGTGCGTGCCCCTCCAGGCCTGCCACAGGAGGCTGGGTGCCCTTCTGGGCGGCGAACAGGAGGCCGCCGACAAGGGTGAGCGCCGCCTCGGTGAGCAGGCCCGCGGCCGGGTCGATGCCGGTGCACAGGGCCGTCGCGAACAGTGGGCCGAGCACGAACGTGAACTCGTCGGTGACCGACTCGAACGCGGCGGCCGTCTGCATCAGGGGCGAACCCTGCAGCCGCACGCCCCAGCGGGCGCGCACCATGGGCCCGATCTGCGGTGTCGAGGCGCCTGTGGGTACGGCGGCCACGAACAGCGCCCACGTGGGCGCTCCGGAGAGTGCGAGCGCGGTGAGCGTGAGCCCGGCCGCGGAGTGCACGAGCACGCCGGGCAGCAGCACGGCACGCTGCCCGAAGCGGTCGGCCAGCTTGCCGCTGTAGGGCGCGAAGAGCGCCATGGCGACACCGGTCGTCGCGGACACCGCGCCGGCGGTGCCGTAGGAGCCGGTGGTGTGCTGCACGAGCAGCACGATGGAGATCGTGAGCATCGCGAACGGCTGGCGCGCCGCGAAGCCGGGAAGCAGGAATGTCCAGGCCCCGCGGGTGCGCAGGAGCTGCCCGTAGCCGGGGCGCTCGGCCCGTTGGGTGCCGGGTTCGGCGACCGTGTCCTTCTGTGGCACGGTCCTTGCCTTTCTGCCGCCTGGTAGCGCGGTCCTCCTGGTCGAGGAGTGCGCGCCGAGAGCCGTCCTCATGCGCCGGGAACCGAGTGATACCTACGGTCCGCGCCAGGAGAGGCCCTGGGCCAGGCAGGTCGCTGTGAAGCACAGCGCCGCAAGGGGACCGCGGCCGCTTTGCGGTCGCGCCGGCTCTACTTCAGGCAGAGTCGGTCGTACATGGTCTGTGCATCCATGCTAACGGGCTTCCGGGCCCGCGGTACCCAACCAACCGGCCAGCTTGCCGCCGAGGGCGACGGCCCGCAGGCGTGCCTCCGCGGCGTCCCGCACCGGGTCCGTGGCGACCACCAGGAGCTCGTCGCCCCGGCGGAGCACGGTGGTCGGGGCGGGCACGGAGGAGGTGCCGTCGCGGACGACGAGCGTGACGGCCGCGCCCTTGGGCAGTCGCAGTTCGCCGACCTCCACGCCGTGCATCCGCGAGCCCTCCGGGATGGAGACGGACAGCAGGTGCCCGCGCAGCCGCTCCAGGGGCGCCGATTCGATGCCGAGGTCGGCGGTGTCGGAGGAGCCGGCCAGGTGCAGCTTGCGGGCGAGCCACGGCAGCGTGGGTCCCTGGATGAGGGTGTAGACGACGACCAGGACGAAGACGACGTTGAAGATCCGCTGGCTGTCGGCGACGCCCGTGACCATCGGGATGGTCGCCAGGATGATGGGCACGGCGCCGCGCAGCCCGGCCCAGGACATGAGGGTCTTCTCGCGCCACGGTATGCGGAAGGGCAGCAGGCTGGTGAAGACCGACAGGGGGCGCGCGACCGCGGTGAGGGCCAGGCCGATGAGGAGCGCGGGCACGATGTCGTCGGCCAGTTCGTGCGGGGTGACCAGCAGGCCGAGCAGGACGAACATGCCGATCTGCGCGATCCAGCCGAGGCCTTCGGCGAAGCCGCGGGTGGCGGGCCAGTGCGGCAGCTTGGCGTTGCCCATCATCATCGCGGCCAGGTAGACGGCGAGGAATCCGCTGCCGTGGGCCATGGCGCCCGCGGCGTACGCGGACGTGGCGATGGCCAGGACGGCGATCGGGTAGAGGCCGGATGCGGGCAGGGCCACGTGCCGCAGGCCGAAGGAGCCGAGCCAGCCGACCGCGAGCCCGATGGCGGCGCCGATGGCGAGCTCCAGGGCGATCTCGCCGATGAGGACGTACCAGTGCTCTATGGGGCCCGCGGCGGAGAACGCGACGACAAGGATGACGACAGGGGCGTCGTTGAAACCGGACTCCGCCTCCAGGACGCCGGTCACGCGTGCCGGAAGCGGCACTCTACGTAGAACGGAGAAGACCGCCGCCGCGTCCGTGGAGGAGACCACGGCGCCGATGATCAGTGCTTGTCGCCATTCGAGGCCCACCAGGTAGTGCGCGCACGTGGCCGTCACCCCCACGCTGACCGCGACGCCCACGAGTGACAGGGCGGCGGCGGCGGGGAGCGCGGGTTTGATCTGCTTCCACTTCGTGCCCAGGCCGCCTTCGGCGAGGATCACGACGAGTGCCGCGTAGCCGATGACCTGGGTCATTTCAGCGTTGCTGAAGTCGACGTGGCCGAGGCCGTCCTGGCCCATGACGACGCCGATGCCGAGGTAGAGCAGGAGGCTCGGCAGTCCACTGCGTGAGGAGATGCGGACGGCTGCGACCGCCACGAGCAGCACGAGTGCGCCGACGAGCAGGAGCTGGTTGAGCTGGTGGACAGTCAGGGGCTGTTCCTTCCAGGAGGGACATGCGACAGGGGAAGTTACTTCGTTACCTTACCTAATCGTTAACGCTTTCTTGATGCCGGTTTCGTCACGGCGCTCTACGTAGAACCCCGCTTCCCCACTCCGCGTCCGGGGCCGCACCCCACTGCTCGTAAGGTTGCTCTCGCCCCTCCCGCCCGTCACCCACCGCCACCCTTGAACGAAGGCCCTTCGGGCCAGCCCCATTCGTCTGCGAAGGACAGCAAGGACCGCGATGCCCTCCACTACGAACGCCTCTGCCGGCAGCCCGCCCGGTAAGAAGAAGGGGCGTCGAGCCCGACTGATCGTGATCGTCCTCGTGTTGGCCGTTCTTGCGGGCCTTGGATTCGGGGCCTACTGGGGCGTCGACAGCGTGCGCGCGTCGATGCCGCAGACGACGGGGTCCATCCAACTCGACGGGCTCGACGGGCCGGTGCAGGTCAAGCGGGACAGCTACGGGATCCCGCAGATCTACGCCTCCACGGATCACGACCTGTTCATGGCACAGGGCTATGTGCAGGCGCAGGACCGGTTCTACGAGATGGACGTGCGGCGCCATACGACCTCCGGTCGGCTCTCCGAGATGTTCGGCAAGGGCCAGGTCAAGACCGATGAGTTCCTGCGCACCATGGGCTGGCGCCGGGTGGCACAGAAGGAGTACGACTCCAAGCTGTCGCCCTCGACCAAGAAGTACCTCCAGGCGTACTCCAAGGGGGTCAACTCCTACCTCGGGGGCAAGAGCGGCAAGGAGATCTCCGCGGAGTACGTCGCGCTCGGCTTCGAGAACGACTACAAGCCGCAGGAGTGGTCGCCGGTGGACTCGGTGGCCTGGCTCAAGGCGATGGCCTGGGACCTGCGCGGCAACATGCAGGAGGAGATCGACCGCTCGCTGATGACGAGCCGGCTCGGCCCGAAGCAGATCGCCGACCTGTACCCCGACTACCCGTACACGCGGCACAAGCCGATCGTGCAGGAGGGCGGGTACGACAGCGTCACGAAGTCGTTCGACGCGTCCTCGGGCGGCGGCACGGGCACGCAGACGGCCGGGGCGGCGGGCACCGGCCTGGCGGGCGACACAGGGGCCCCCAGCAGCCTCCAGAGCCAGCTGGGCGGTCTCTCCAAGGTCCTGGACGAGATTCCCGACTCCGCGGGCCTCGGACCCAACGGCAACGGCATCGGCTCCAACTCGTGGGTGGTCTCGGGCGACCACACCATCACCGGCAAGCCGCTGCTCGCCAACGACCCGCACCTGGCACCGCAGCTGCCGTCCGTCTGGTACCAGATGGGCCTGCACTGCACGAGCGTCTCCAGCAAGTGCCAGTACGACACGTCCGGTTACACCTTCGCGGGCATGCCGGGCGTGGTCATCGGCCATAACCAGAACATCTCCTGGGGCCTGACCAACTCGGGCGTCGACGTCACCGATCTCTACCTGGAGAAGTTCAGCGGCGACGGCTACCTGGTCGACGACAGGACGGTGCCCTTCAAGACCCGCAAGGAGACCATCAAGGTCGCCGGCGGTGACGCCAAGACGATCACGGTGCGGGAGACCGACAACGGACCGCTGCTGTCCGACCGCAACTCCGAACTCGTGAAGGTCGGCAAGAAGGCCGGCGTGGACGCGGCGGCCCCCGACAGAGGCGACGGCTACGGCATCGCGCTGCGCTGGACCGCGCTGCAGCCGGGCAACACCATGGACGCCGTCTTCGGGCTCGACAAGGCGTCCAACTGGTCCGAGTTCCGCAAGGCGTCCGCCGACTTCCAGGTGCCCTCGCAGAACCTCACCTACGCCGACACCGAGGGCAACATCGGCTACCAGCTGCCGGGCCGGATCCCGACCCGCGGCGAGGGCGACGGCTCGCTGCCGTCTCCCGGCTGGGACTCCAAGTACCGCTGGACCGGCTACATCAAGCAGAACGAGCTGCCCTACGAGTTCAACCCGAAGCGCGGCTACATCGTGACCGCCAACCAGGCCGTGGTCGACGACAGTTACCCGTACACGCTGACCAAGGACTGGGGTTACGGCACCCGCAGCCAGCGCATCACCGACCTGATCGAGTCGAAGATCAAGGACGGCGGCAAGGTCTCCACCGACGACATGCGCACCATGCAGATGGACAACAGCAGCGAGATCGCCAAGCTGCTCGTGCCCTACCTGCAGAAGATCGACGTCAAGGACAAGGATGTCAGGGACGCGCAGCAGCTCCTGGAGAACTGGGACTACACCCAGAACCCGGACTCGGCCGCCGCGGCCTACTTCAACTCCGTGTGGCGCAACATCCTCAAGCTCGCCTTCGGCAACAAGCTGCCCAAGGAGCTGCGGGTCGAGGGCCAGTGCCTGAGCGTCGAGCCGGTCGACAAGACGGGCCCCGCCGACGAGGGCCGCAAGGTCAGCGAGTGCGGCGAGCGGGACACGCACTCGGCGCAGCCCGACGGCGGTGACCGCTGGTTCGAGGTCGTCCGCAAGATCATCAAGGATCCGAAGAACGACTGGTGGAAGACGCCCGGCAGCCGTACGGACGAGTCCACCCACAACCGTGACCAGCTGTTCGATCGCGCCATGGAGGATGCCCGCTGGGACCTCACGGCCAAGCTGGGCAAGGACATCGACACCTGGAGCTGGGGCCGGCTGCACAAGCTGGAGCTGAAGAACCAGACGCTCGGGACCGAGGGGCCCGGTTGGCTGCAGTACGTGCTCAACCGCGGCCCCTGGAAGCTGGGCGGCGGAGAGGCTGCCGTGAACGCGACCGGCTGGAACGCCGCGGGCGGCTACGGAGTCGACTGGGTGCCGTCCATGCGGATGGTGGTCAACCTGGCGGACCTCGACAAGTCGAAGTGGATCAACCTCACGGGCGCTTCGGGGCACACCTTCAGCGACCACTACACGGACCAGACCGAGAAGTGGATCAAGGGTGACCTGCTGCCCTGGAACTTCTCCGAGAAGGCCGTCGGCGACAGCACCGAGGACTCGATGGTCCTGAAGCCGTAGACGTAGCCGGACCGACACCGAAAGGGGCCTCCACGCACGCGTGGAGGCCCCTTTCGCATGCGCGGTGCCGGGTCAGAACCGCCGTACGCCCGAGGGCGTCACCACCGCGTCCACGGCCTTGTCGTGCGCCTCCTGGGGGAGCTGCGCGACGACCTCGCTGTCGTGGAGCAGCACGACCAGCGCGGGCCGCGCACCGGCCGCCTCCAGGCGCGCGAGCACCCGGTCGTACGAGCCGCCGCCACGGCCGAGCCGCATCCCGTGCGCGTCCACGGCGAGCCCCGGCAGCAGCACGACGTCCGACTCCAGGACGGCGGCGGGCCCGAGCCGATCGCCGCCCGGCTCCAACAGGGCCATCTTTCCCGGGTGTCGCACTGTGGTGAGCGAAGCCGCCCCGTCGTACGCGCCCCAGTCCAGGTCGTTATCGGGCAGCAGGGCCGGCAGTAGTACGCGCGTCCCGCGCGCGCGAAGGGCGTCGAGGAGCGCGCCGGTCCCCGGCTCGCCGCCCACGGAGACATACGCCGCCACAGTGCGGGCCTTCGCCAACTCGTCGAGTTCGAGAGCCCGACGGGCCACGGCCCGCTCCGTCTCCCGTATGACATCCTCCGTCAACGCGTTCCTCACTTGGAGGAACTCCCTGCGCAATGAACGCTTGTCAGGGTGGGCGCCGCGCGGGAAATCTGCGGGCTCATTGGTGTGCGAACTCATAGCCGGGTCACAAACCTTTCCTATTCGACGCATATATGTGCCTACAAAGCGGACCCACAGATTCCGCCCATAGCAGCCGGATATGGTGACCCGCATGACTGACGCGCACACCAGGATCACCAAGGCTGTCATCCCCGCCGCGGGCCTCGGCACCAGGTTCCTGCCCGCCACGAAGGCGACCCCCAAGGAGATGCTCCCGGTCGTCGACAAGCCGGCGATCCAGTACGTGGTCGAGGAGGCCGCGTCCGCGGGGCTCGGCGACGTACTGATGATCACAGGCCGCAACAAGCGCCCGCTGGAGGACCACTTCGACCGCAACCACGAGTTGGAGGCGGCCCTTCAAAAGAAGGGCGACGCGAACCGGCTGGCCAAGGTCCAGGAGTCCAACGACCTCGCCACCATCCACTACGTGCGCCAGGGCGACCCCAGGGGCCTCGGTCACGCGGTCCTGTGCGCCGCACCCCACGTGGGCGACGAGCCGTTCGCGGTGCTGCTCGGCGATGACCTGATCGATCCCCGTGACCCGCTGCTCCAGAAGATGGTGGAGGTCCAGGAGGAGCACGGCGGCAGCGTCATCGCGCTCATGGAGGTGGAGCCCTCCCAGATCCACCTCTACGGATGTGCCGCGGTTCAGTCCACGGCGGACGGCTCCGTCGTCCAGGTCACCGACCTGGTGGAGAAGCCCGATCCGGCCGACGCCCCCTCCAACTACGCGATCATCGGCCGCTACGTGCTCGACCCCGCCGTCTTCGACATACTGCGCAAGACCGAGCCCGGCCGCGGCGGCGAGATCCAGCTCACCGACGCGCTCCAGCAGCTCGCCGCGGACGAAAAGATCGGCGGCCCCGTGCACGGCGTCGTCTTCAAGGGCCGCCGCTACGACACCGGCGACCGCGGCGACTACCTCAAGGCGATCGTCCGCCTCGCGTGCGAACGTGAGGACCTGGGCCCGGAGTTCCGCGCCTGGCTGCGCGGCTACGTCGCCGAGGAGATCTGACACCCCGCTCCCCGGCGGACCTGCGCCCCGGTACGGCACACCACGTCCGGGGTGTCACCCATGGCCCGTGGTAGTAACACCTGAGGCCACCGGGGAATCAGCACACCGGCACGAGGAGCAGGGGAGCAGCAGTGAACACTTTCAGTGCCACGACGGACCGGGCGCAGATCTGGTCGGTGGACGAGCATCTGGAGGACATCCTCGACACCGTCCGTGCGCTCGACCCCATCGAGCTCCAACTCCTCGACGCGCAGGGCTGTGTGCTCGTTGAAGAG
This sequence comes from Streptomyces sp. NPDC002754, assembly GCF_053592315.1. Classification (NCBI taxonomy): domain Bacteria; kingdom Bacillati; phylum Actinomycetota; class Actinomycetes; order Kitasatosporales; family Streptomycetaceae; genus Streptomyces; species Streptomyces sp. NPDC002754. The sequence goes on along the minus strand of NZ_JBSFVM010000016.1, from coordinate 81,215 downwards.
GTGACGGTCCCGCTGTCGCTGCCGCCGTTCGACAACAGCTCGATGGACGGGTATGCGGTGCGCGTCGCGGACATCGCGGGTGCGAGCGAGGAGTTCCCCGCCGTGCTCACGGTGATCGGTGACGTCGCCGCGGGCCAGGCCGAACAGCCCACCGTCGGCCCCGGCGAGGCAGCCCGCATCATGACGGGCGCGCCGCTGCCGCCCGGCGCCGAGGCCGTGGTCCCCGTGGAGTGGACCGACGGAGGGCTCGGTGCGGGCCCCGTCACCACGATGGCCGCCCACAGCGCGGCTCCTGAGGGGGCCTCAGGGGAGGTCAGGGTGCACCGCCCCGCCGAGGCACGCGCGCACGTACGCGCGCAGGGCAGCGACGTGCAGGCGGGCGACCGGGCGCTCTCCGTCGGCACGGTCCTCGGCCCGCCGCAGATCGCGCTGCTCGCCGCCATCGGCCGCGGCACCGTACGCGTGTGCCCGCGCCCGCGCGTGGTCGTCGTCTCCACCGGCACCGAACTCGTCCAGCCCGGCGAGCAGTTGGCACCTGGCCAGATCTACGACTCCAACAGCTTCGCCCTCACCGCCGCCGCCCGCGACGCCGGGGCCATCGCCTACCGGGTGGGCGCGGTCTCCGACGACGCGGAGACGCTCCGCTCCACCATCGAGGACCAGCTGATCCGCGCCGACCTCATCGTGACGACGGGCGGCGTCAGCGTGGGTGCGTACGACGTGGTCAAGGAGGCGCTGAGCGGCATCGGCGCCCCGGAAGACCCGGAGGACCCGGAAGAGGCGACGGGCATCGGGGCCGGCAGCGGCGTCGAGTTCCGCAAGCTCGCCATGCAGCCCGGCAAGCCGCAGGGCTTCGGGTCCATCGGCCCCGACCACACCCCGCTACTGGCGCTGCCGGGCAACCCCGTGTCGTCGTACGTCTCCTTCGAGCTGTTCGTACGCCCCGCGATCCGCGCCCTGATGGGCCTGCCCGAGGACGCCGTGCACCGCCCGAAGGCCCGCGCGACCCTCAGTGCCGACAAGGCGCTGACCTCGCCCTCGGGTAAGCGTCAGTTCCTGCGCGGTGTGTACGACGCGGAGGCCGGCGAGGTCGCTCCCGTCGGCGGCGCGGGCTCCCACCTCATCGCGGCGCTCGCACACGCGGACTCGCTGATCGTGGTCCCCGAGGACACGACGTCGGTGGAGCCGGGCGCCGAGGTGGACGTGGTCCTGCTGGGCTGAGGGGCCCGATTGTCGGAGGCTCGCGATAGCGTGTCGCGCACAAATCGTCCGGCGCGCCGCACCGCGCACGGCTCGGATCGGGAGCGCCGCAGCACCATGAGCACTTCGCAGCACCATCAGGACCATCAGGACCAGACCGACCGGCTCACGCACATCGACGAGGCGGGCGCCGCCCGCATGGTCGACGTGTCGGAGAAGGACGTCACCGCACGCACCGCCCGCGCGAGCGGCCGCGTCCTCGTCTCGCCGCGCGTGGTGGAGCTGCTGCGCGGCGAGGGCGTGCCCAAGGGGGACGCGCTCGCCACGGCGCGCATCGCGGGAATCATGGGCGCCAAGCGCACGCCCGACCTGATCCCGCTCTGCCACCCACTGGCTGTGTCCGGGGTGAAGCTCGACCTGTCCGTCGCGGACGACGCGGTGGAGATCCTCGCCACCGTGAAGACCACGGACCGTACGGGCGTCGAGATGGAGGCGCTCACGGCGGTCTCGGTCGCCGCGCTCACCGTCGTCGACATGGTCAAGGCGGTCGACAAGGGGGCCGTCATCTCGGACGTCCGGGTCGAGGAGAAGACCGGCGGCAAGTCGGGGACCTGGAGCCGCGCGTGACGGGGACCAGGGAGGCGGCCCCGCCGCCCGCCGGAGGCATCGCCGCCCGGCCGCACGGGGCTGCCGCCGGCCCGGGGCGGCGACGGGCCGCCCGCACTCTCGCCCAAGGAGCCCCCGCATGACCGACAGCTACCGCGCCCTCGTCGTCACGGCCTCCAACAGGGCCGCCGCGGGGGTCTACCAGGACACCGGCGGCCCGCTGATCGCCGAGGGCCTCAGGAAGCTGGGCTTCGCCGTCGAGGGCCCCCAGGTGGTACCGGATGGCGACCCCGTGGAGGCCGCCCTGCGAGCGGCGGTCGAGGCGGCGTACGACGTCGTGGTCACCACCGGCGGCACCGGCATCTCGCCCACCGACCGCACGCCCGAGGCGACGGCCCGCGTCCTCGACCGCGAGGTACCGGGCATCCCGGAGGCGATCCGCGCGTACGGCCGCGAGAAAGTGCCCACCGCGGCGCTCTCGCGTGGCCTCGCGGGGGTCGCCGGGCGCACACTGATCGTGAACCTGCCGGGTTCCAGCGGGGGCGTGAAGGACGGGCTCGCCGTCCTCGGGCCACTGCTGACTCACGCCGTGGACCAGATCCGCGGCGGCGACCACCCCGGAAGCGAATCCGGACCCGGCGGACCCGACCGTCCCGATCCCCACGCAGCCGGGGGTGCGCACTGAACAGCCCGTCGTGGCCCGTCGTGCTGGTGGAGGGCGATGTCGTCCTCCGCCCCATAAAGCTGCGCGACCAGCGTGCCTGGCGCGAAGTGAACCGGCGCAACCGCGACTGGCTGCGCCCCTGGGAGGCGACCGTCCCGCCGCCCACGCCGAGCGGTCCGATCACCCACCGCCCGACATACCGTCAGATGGTGCGCCATCTGCGCTCGGAGGCGAACGCGGGCCGGATGCTGCCCTTCGTCGTCGAGTACCAGGGCCGCCTCGTCGGGCAGTTGACCGTCGCCGGGATCACCTGGGGGTCGATGTGCTCGGGCCATGTCGGGTACTGGGTGGACCAGTCGGTGGCGGGCCGCGGCGTGATGCCGACGGCCGTCGCGCTCGCGGTCGACCACTGCTTCCGCACCGTGGGGCTGCACCGCATGGAGGTCTGCATTCGGCCGGAGAACGGGCCGAGTCGGAGGGTCGTGGAGAAACTCGGATTCCGCGAGGAGGGGCTGCGTCCACGATATCTTCACATCGACGGGGCCTGGCGGGACCACCTTGTCTTCGCGCTCACCGCCGAAGAGGTCCCGGAAGGACTCCTGAGACGTCGCCGTCGCGAGCGGCGCGGCAATGCCGCAGGTCCGAGTGGATCCAATGCGGTCGATCCGGGCACGCCCTCGAAATGAAATAAATGTTCGAAATTGATCGATGAGGCACCGTCGGAGGTCAATGAATTCCCTCGAAGGTCGTCCTGTTGATCACATCCATCGCAAAAAAGCTCGGATTATCAGCCAGATCGTGCGACACACCGGCTCAATTGGCGGATGGCCCCGCGTAAACCCCTCTACGGTGTGTCCGTGAGCAGCAGCGGCCTCATCTACGCAGTCATCGTCGGGGCCTGGGCCGCCTACTTGGTGCCGATGTGGCTCCGTAGGCAGGACGAGTTGAACGAAGCTCGTCCGACGGAACGCTTTAGCACCGCCATCCGGCTTCTCTCCGGTCGGGCGGGCATGGAGCGCCGGTACGCCAAGGACCTGCAGGCGCGCTCGCCCGAGTCGGACGAGCCGCGCGGCGACCCGGTCGACCCGGACGCGACCACCGATTCGGTGGACGTCCGGGACGTCGGCATGTCTCCGTCCGGGGGGCGGCGCACCCCGCACACGGGGCGAGAACGCCGCGAAAGCCGTGAACACCCCGATTCCGCCCGGGAGTTCGCGGAACCGGCCCGCGAGCGCGCGGAACGCACCCGCGAGCCCGAGCAGGCGGCCGAGCCCACCGCACCCGCCAAGTCCCGCGCCGCCCGCGCCGCCAACGCCTCCGCGTCCGCCGCGGCCGAGGCGCAGGCCGCGCGCGCCCGGCGCACCAAGGTGCTCGCGCGCCGCCGCCGCACGACCGTGCTGCTCTTCGCCGTCTTCTCGGTCGGCGCCGTCGTGGCCGCCGTCGGCGGCGTCGCGTTCCTGTGGGCGCCCGCGGCCCCCGCCGTACTCCTCAGCACGTACATCGTCTACCTGCGCATCCAGGAACGACGCCGCTTCGCCTACGTCATGGACCGCCGCCGCGCCGAGGTCGCCGCGCAGCGACTGCGGGAGCGCCAGCCGCGCAGGCGGCAGCCGGCCGCGGCACGCGCCGCGGCCGAGGACCAGGAGGAAGGACCATCGGTGGACGCAGCCGCCACCGACCCCGGCCTCGAGGCCCTCGCCGCCGACCGGCGCGCCCTCGTCGAGCAGACCGACCATCAGGAGTGGGTCGACCAGCAGCGCGAACGCCAGCGCCAGCCGGGCCCCGGCGACAGCTGGGACCCGGTCCCGGTGCCCCTGCCCACCTACGTCACCGCCCCCGTCGCCCCGCGCGCCACCGGCGGTATCGACTACAACGCACCCGAGACCTGGAGCTCCGCCCGCTCCTCCGCCGCGGAACAGGCCGCGCAGCGGCAGCCGCAGGAGGAGCACACCCCGGAGCCCGCCGAGCAGTCCGCGGAGTCCGCGGAGCCGGTCGCCGACGACGGCCGCAGCGACGCCCGCCGTGCCGCCTCCGCCCGCCGCTCCCGCGAGCGCGGCCGCACGCCGCTCTTCGACCAGTTCGACGAGGGTGCCGACGGTCGGCCGCGCGCCGCCAACGAGTGAGCCGGAGCGCTTCGAAGTCCGACCGGCTGACCAGCCAGGGAACGGATTTCCAAGCACCCGGATCGGGGTGCTAGAGTTTCACTCGTTGCAAGGGCGTGTGGCGCAGTCCGGTAGCGCACCTCGTTCGCATCGAGGGGGCCAGGGGTTCGAATCCCCTCACGTCCACCTTTGCAACGAAAGCCCCCGACGGGAAACCGTCGGGGGCTTTCGCGTGTCCCCGCGCCCTGCTTGCAGGGACGCCCTGCTCAGAGGGACTTCGCGAAGCACCGGCTCAACTCGTCGAACCGGTAGTGGCCGAACCGGGCGCACGGCTCGTAACCGCTCGACGTGTACAGGGCTATCGCCTCCGGCTGCTTCAGGCCCGTCTCCAGAACCATGCGGGTGCGCCCCGCCGCCCGCGCGTCCTCCTCCAGCGCCGCGAGGATCTGCCGGGCCAGGCCCAGGCCGCGCGCCTCCGGGGTGACGTACATGCGCTTCAGCTCGGCGTCGCCGTCCGCGTACCCCTCGTCGTTCGCCTCCTGGCCGCGCCAGCCGCCGGTCGCGAGCGGCGTGCCCGGGGTGTCGTACGCGATCAGGTAGAGGCCGCGCGGCGGCTCGAACATCGTCGGGTCCAGCGGCGTGACATCGCCCTCGTCGCCGTAGCGCTCCGCGTACTCGAGCTGGACGCGGTCGTTCAGCGCGATCGCGTCGCGATGGCCGAAGGAGGTGGGGCGCAGGACCGGGGCCCCGACCCCGGGAAGCTGAATACTCATACGGGCCATCGTAACTCTATGCGTCTCTATGTGGGAGCTTGCGGTGGTGCCCTTGGGCGCCTTGGGCAGTCCCGTCCAGTCTGCCGGTATCGTGCCGGGGTGCTGACTGTGACCTCTGTGAATGTGAACGGGCTCCGGGCCGCCGCCAAGAAGGGCTTCGTGGAGTGGCTCGCCGAGACCTCCGCCGACGCCGTCTGTCTCCAGGAGGTGCGCGCCGAGCCGCACCAGCTGCCCGAGAGCGTGCGTGAGCCCGAGGGCTGGCACGTCGTGCACGCGCCGGCCGCCGCCAAGGGCCGTGCCGGTGTCTCCCTCTATACGCGGCGCGAGCCGGAGCGGGTGCAGATCGGCTTCGGTTCGGCCGAGTTCGCAGACAGCGGCCGCTACGTCGAGGTGGACCTGCCGGGCGTCACCGTCGCCAGCCTCTACCTGCCTTCCGGTGAGGTCGGCACGGAGCGCCAGGACGAGAAGATCCGCTTCATGGGGGAGTTCCTCCCCTACCTGAAGTCCCTGCGTGAGCGGGCCGCCGCCGACGGCCGCGAGGTCGTGGTCTGCGGCGACTGGAACATCGCCCACCAGGAGGCCGACCTCAAGAACTGGAAGGGCAACAAGAAGAACTCCGGCTTCCTGCCGGAGGAGCGCGAGTGGCTCTCCTCCGTCTTCGACCCGTCCGACGGCGGCTACGTCGACGTGGTGCGTGCCCTGCATCCGGACGTCGAGGGACCGTACTCGTGGTGGTCGTACCGGGGGCGGGCCTTCGACAACGATTCGGGTTGGCGCATCGATTACCTGGTGGCGACGCCGGGGCTCGCCGGTCGCGCGGTGAAGGGCTTCGTCGAGCGCGCCGCCACGCACGACGAGCGGTGGTCGGACCACGCGCCCGTGACGGTCGTGTACGAGTAGTCGTCGGCGCCGGGAAGCCGACATGACTGTGCCCCGCCCGGAGCTCCGGGCGGGGCACAGTCACATGTGTTCAGGCGGCGTCACTGCTTGAAGCGGTCCTTGGCCTTCTGGGCGGCGTCCTGCGCCTTGTCCTTGGCCTGGTCCATGCCGTCCTTCGCGCGGTCCTGGCCTTCCTGCGCGCGGTCCTGGCCTTCGTCGGACTTGCCCTTGGAGTCGCCCATGGCGTCCTTGGCCTTGTCCTGCAGCTGCTCGGCCTTGTCCTTGAACTGGTCAGAGATACCCATTTGATGCTCTCCATGAAGGATGGGGGGTGGGACCTCGACCAGACTGACACGGTGCCTGGTATGTCGCATTTTGATCTATGACGGACCGTGTTCGGGCCCGCTCACTGCCCCCGCGACGCCTCGTCGGCGGCGCCGCCCGCGCCCACGAGGCCCTTGGACACGCCGCTGAGGCGGCCCTCGAAGCTCCGCATCCGCTGCTGGCCCACGATCCCGATCGCCGACGGCAGGTAGCCGCGTATCCCCTGCATGCCGCGCAGCCACCACTGCGCGTACACGTGGGACGAGCGCCGCTCGATGCCGGCCACGAGCCGGTCGACCGCCGGGCTCAGCGGGTAGGTCTTGTTCGACGGCCACGGCAGCTGCTGGCGCAGCTCGCGCATCACGTCGTCCTGGTCGGCGCCGCGCACCATGTCGGTGTCCGTCCACGACAGGTAGCCGACGCCGACGCGTACGCCCTTGTGGCCGACCTCGGCGCGCAGGCTGTGCGCGTACGCCTCCACGCCCGACTTCGACGCGCAGTAGGCGGTCATCATCGGGGCGGGCGTGATCGCGGCGAGGGAGGCGATCTGCAGCAGGTAGCCGCGGGACTCCGTGAGGACGGGGAGGAAGGCGCGGGCCGTCACGGCGGAGCCGATGAGGTTGACCTCGATGACGCGGCGCCAGGCGATCGGGTCGGATTCGGCGAAGGGGCCGCCGGTCGCGACGCCCGCGTTGGCGATGACGATGTCGACCTTGCCGAAGCGGTCCTTGACCTCCTGTGCGACCTGAGCCATCGCCACGTGGTCCGTGACGTCCGCGTGCCACCAGTCGGCGTCGGAGTGCAGCCGCGCGGCGACCTGCTTCAGCTCGTCCGGTTCGAGTCCGACCAGCGCGATCTTCGCGCCGCGCGCCGACAGCTTGCGGGCGAGCAGCTCGCCCACGCCGCGCGCGGCTCCCGTGACGACCGCGACCTGGCCTTCGAGGCTGACCTTGCTCATGCGGCATCCGCTCCCTTGTCCGACTTCGAAACCGACTGCACGTACTGCTTGGAGAGTTCGCGGATCTTTGATGTGACGGCGTCCGGGGCCTCGACGGGCGTCATGTGGCCGAGCCCCGCCAGCTCGGTCAGGCCCGCGCAGTCGGGCAGTGCGGCGGCGATCCGCCGGGCGTGCGCGACCGGGGTGAGGCGGTCGGCGGTTCCCGCGACGACGGCGACCGGCATCGTCAACTCGCTGACACCAGTGTCCAGTTGGAGGTGTTCGAGGACATGCGACCAGCCGTACCGCACGTCGCGCGGGCAGGCGTGCACGATCCGCGCGCAGGCCTCGACCTTGTCGGGGGACGAACCCGGCCCCATCGTCGCGTACTTGAGGACCCGCTTGCCGATCGGTGTGACCGGACCGAGCGGTGCCTTCGAGCCGAGGATCGCGCGGGTGAACCGGGTGCGCAGGTTGCTCGCCCGCATCAGCGGCACCACGGTCGCCTCGGCGACGAGCGCGGAGCTTCCGGTGCTGCACAGCAGGACGGCAGCCGCGTGCTCCTGGAACTTCGGCCGTCCGGCGGCGGCCATCATCGTCATGCCGCCCATGGAGTGTCCGGCGAGTACGGCCTGCTCGCCCGGCTCCAGCGTCGCGTCGAGCACAGCCTCCAGGTCGTCCGCCAACATGTCCGTGGTGTACGGGAGTTGGGTGGCCGCGGGGCTGCGGCCGTGGCCGCGCTGGTCGTACACGATCACCCGGTGGTCGGTGGCGAGGGCCCGCGTCTGCGCGGCCCAGAACGCCGTCGAGCAGGTCCAGCCGTGCGAGAGCAGCACGGCCGGGGCGCCCTCGGGGCCGTGCACCTCGACGTGGAGCCGGGCCCCGTCGGCGGAGGTGACGGTCAGCTCGCGGGCGGCGACGGGCGGCGCGTACGGTCCCGTCGTCACATGGCGCATCAGACGGCTCATGCGGCGTTCACCTTGGCCTTCTTCTTGGTACGCGTGGGCGCGGCCGTGTTCCCGGGCGCGCGCACCACCTCGTACTCGCCTACGTCGACATGCCGGGTGGCGTGCCGGAATTCGGTGGTCGTGCCGGGCCACACCGTGGTGTTGACCCCGTTCGCGTCGAGGTACCAGCTGTTGCAGCCGCCGGTGTTCCACACGGTGCGCTTCATGCGGTCCTGCACACGGTTGTTCCAGCCGGTGACGGCGGTCTCGCGCGGGTTGAGGGCGACGCGGCCGCCGAGGACGTGGAGCTGGCGCATGTAGTCGGCCAGGTAGTTCAGTTGAGCCTCGATCATGAGGATCATCGAGGAGTTGCCGAGGCCGGTGTTCGGGCCGATGACGGTCATGAAGTTCGGGAATCCGGCGGCCGTGGCGCCGCGCAGCGCCTTCATGCCGTTCTTCCACGACTGCATGAGCGTGTCGCCGTCGGCGCCGATGACGCGGTCCGCGATCGGCATGTCGGTGACGTGGAAGCCGGTGCCGAAGACGATCGCGTCGACCTCGGCCTCGGTCCCGTCGGACGCGACCAGCGTGTTCCCGCGGATCTCGCTCAGGCCGGACGCGACGACGTCGACGTTGGGCTGTGCGAGGGCCGGATAGTACGTGTTGGAGAGCAGGATCCGCTTGCAGCCGATGCGGTAGTCCGGGGTGAGCTTTGCGCGCAGCTCCGGGTTCTTGATCGCCCGGTGCATGTTCCGCTTGGCGAGCCGCTCGACCATGCCCAGTTCGTCGGGGCGCTTGGTGAACGCCTGGACCTGCAACTCCCGGATGCCCCACAGGAGTCCGCGGCGCGCCTGGGTGGTGAAGGGCAGCTGTCGGTGCAGCCAGCGCTCGGCGTCGGAGATGGCCCGGTCGGCGCGCGGCATCACCCACGGGGGTGTGCGCTGGAAGAGGGTGAGCTTGCCGACCTCCTTCTGGATGGCCGGAACGATCTGGATGGCCGACGCGCCTGTGCCGATCATGGCGACGCGCTTGCCCCGCAGGTCGTAATCGTGGTCCCACCGCGCGGAGTGGAAGACCTTGCCGGGGAAGGTGTCGAGCCCGGCGATGTCCGGTGTCTTCGGGTCGGAGAGCGGTCCGGTGGCGGAGACGACGACGTCGGCGGTGAGTGTCCCCTTCGCCGTGTCGATCTCCCACCAGAGCTTGTCGTTGTCCCAGCGCAGCTGCTGGACCTCGGTGTCGAGGCGGATGTGCGGCCGCAGCCGGAAGGTGTCGGCGACGTGCTCCAGGTACTCCCGGATGTGCTCCTGCCCGGAGAACGTCCGCGGCCAGTCCGGGTTGGGCGCGAACGAGAAGGAGTACAGGTGGGACGGCACGTCGCACGCGCATCCCGGGTAGCTGTTGTCGCGCCAGGTGCCGCCGACCGCGCCGGCCCGCTCCAGGACGACGAAGTCGGTGATCCCCTCGCGGCGCAGCCTGACCGCCGCGCCAAGGCCGCCGAAGCCGGATCCGATCACCGCCACTCGTACGTGCTCGTGCTCGTGCTCCTGCTCGGGCATCCCGGCGCCTCCCTTGCCGCAGTGACTCTGCCAGTGAACACTGGCGTAATTGGGAGAGTAGGCCGTCCGCGTACTCGTGGGTAGGGGTTGGACCCAGGAAAGTTACCGGCAGTACGGCTTAAGGTTTCCGACGTGGCACAAGATGAGACGGCACCCGGAACGAAGCGCGAATATCGCATGGAGGAGCTCGCGAAGGCGGCCGGCATCACGGTCCGCACCGTGCGCTTCTACCGTGAACGCGGACTCATCAAGCCGCCCCGCCGCGAGGGCCGCATCGCCTGGTACGACCGGACGCACCTCGACCGCTTGCGCACGATCGCCTCGCTCCTGGACCGCGGCCACACCCTCAACGGGATCAGTGAGCTCTCCGAGGCCTTCGACCGCGGCCGCGACGTCGGCGAACTCCTCGGCATGCAGCCCACGGAAGAGGTCCCCGTCCGCCTCTCCGCCGCCGAACTCGCCGACTACTTCGCGGACGACGTCACACCTGAGAACCTCCAAGCCGCCCTCGACCTCGGCTACTTGGGCATCGACGGCGAGGAGATCGTGCACATCAGCCGCCGACTGCTCGACATCTCGGCGGCACTGGTCCGCGAGGGCATCCCGCTGGCCGATGTCCTGGCGGCGGCCAGGCGCGTCCGCGACCACGCCGACGCGCTGGCCGCGCTCTTCACCGACCTCGTCGCCGCGCACGCCTCCGGCAAGGACGTCGACCGGCTGCGTCCGCTCGCCAAGGGCGTGGTGGAGGCGGAGCTGTCGCTGGCGATCGACCGCAGGCTGGAATCGTCCGACGGGTCACCGGGGTAGCCACCAACGGGCCTTGTAGATACCGCCGTTGACGTACTTGTACGCCCCGCCCGGCCGATGCAGGCTCACGGTCGTCGTCCACCACGTCTCCCCGAGCCCGGCCTCCGGCACGGTGGTGACCACCCGCCCCGTACGCGGATCATCGCCCACGCACTTCACGGACTTGCGGACGATCTCCGACGCTCCCGCGAAGTCCTGCACGAAGCTCCGGCTCGCGATGTCGTACTGGAACACCGACGCCGACGTCGTCACCCACATCCGCCCCGGCACCCCCGCCACCGGAAACAAGTCGTGCCCACCGGCGGACTTCCCGGGAGTGGCGATCGGCAGTGCCACCCCGAACCGCCGCACCAGCGTGGGCCGTACGCGCGACCCCGCCACCCGGTAGGCCACCAACTCGTCGTCGCCCATGGCCCACAGCACCTCGCGCGCGGAGTCCCAGTGCAGGCCGTGCGCCCCCTTCAGCTCGGCCTCGGTGTATCGCGTGGAGTGCGGGCCGAGAGAGGCCGCGTACAAGCGCACCCGCGCGCCGGTACTGCATGCGACGGCCACGTTCCCGTCGGGGAGGAGTTCGGCGGTGTGCGGGTTGATCAGATCGTCGCCGGGCCCGAGCGCCCCGGCCCAGTACCGCCGCCCGCTCGGCCACTCCACGACGCCCACGAACCCGAACGAGGCCGTGGTCAGCACGTACGTACGCCCGCGGTACCGACGCACCTTCGCCTCGCTCGGGTACACCCAGCTGATGTCGGGCTCGACGTCCCGGTACCGGGCGTCGCCCACGGGCGAGAACGCCCACCGCACGACACGGGGGTCCACGGCCGGGTCCCACACCTGCACCCGCGAGTCCATCACCAGCAGCCGCTTGCTCGCCTGCTCGGTGATGAGGACGGGCGGCAGGCCCGGGCTCGCGGCCGCGGCTCTCCCCGAACCCGTACTGCTGAGCGCCAGCCCCGCTCCGATTCCCGCGGCACCGAGCAGTACCTCTCTTCGTGAACTGTGCGACATGAACCCCCCCTGGACAAAGGCCAGTTGACCGTTCCATGCGCCAGGATGCCCAAGGTGACGACATATCAAGCCCGCACTTCGGACGAGAGCCGGCGGGGTCCGGGGCAGAGCCCCGCGACGTCACCGCGGCGGCAGCTCCGGCCGCCTCCGGTCCGGGACGTCCGAGTAGTCCGGCGGATTGGTCGCCCCCCGCTCCGCCAGGAGGTTCAGCGCCAGCTCCACCGCGTCGTCGAGCTGGGCGTGGCGGCCCTCCGCCCAGTCCAGGGGGGTGCGCAGGGCCTCGATGTCCGGTTCCACGCCCCGGTTCTCGATGGACCAGCCGTACTCGGGGAACCAGGCCGCGTTCATCGGCACCGTGATCACCGTGCCGTCGCCGAGCTTGTGCCGTCCCGTCATGCCGACGACGCCGCCCCAGGTGCGCTGGCCGACGACCGGGCCGAGCGCGAGCAGCTTGAACGCGGCGGTGATCATGTCGCCGTCCGACGAGGTCGCCTCGTCGGCGAGGGCGACGACCGGGCCGCGCGGGGCGTTCGAGGCGTACGAGACGGCCTGCGCGTTGCGGGTCAGGTCCCAGCCGATGATCTTCCGGGTGAGCTTCTCGACGACCAGCTCGCTGATGTGGCCGCCCGCGTTGCCTCGTACGTCGACGATGAGCGCGGGCCGGGAGACCTCCATGCGCAGGTCGCGGTTGAACTGGGCCCAGCCGGAGCCGCCCATGTCGGGGATGTGCAGGTAGCCGCACCTTCCGTTGCTCAACTCCCGTACGACGGCGCGGCGTTTGGCCACCCAGTCCTGGTAGCGCAGCGGGCGTTCGTCGACGAGCGGGACGACGGCGACGCGGCGGGGCCGGCCGCCACCCTCCGCGGGCGTGAAGGTCAGCTCGACGGTCGTGCCGCCCGCGCCCGCGAGCAGCGGGTACGGGCCGGTGACCGGGTCGACCGGGCGGCCGTCGATGTGGGTGAGGACGGCGCCGTCGCGGATGCCGGTGCCGGCGAGCGGGGAGCGGGCCTTGGAGTCGGACGAGTCGCCGGGCAGGATCCGCTGGAGCGTCCAACATCCGTCGCGGCAGACGAAGTTGGCGCCGAGCAGGCCCTGTGCGCGCTGGTAGTGCGGCGGGCCCTCGTTGCGGCGGGCGGCGGCGACGTAGGCGTGGGAGGTGCCGAGTTCGCCGAGGACTTCTCGTAGCAGGTCGGCGAACTCGTCGGGGGACGCGACCCGTTCGACCAGTGGCCGGTACTGGTCGAGCACCGCGTCCCAGTCGATGCCGCACATCTTCGGTTCCCAGAAGTACGCGCGGATGATCCGGCCCGCCTCGTCGTACGCCTGCCGCCACTCGGCTCCCGGGTCGGCCTCGTGCAGGATGCGGCGCAGGTCGATCCAGACGGTGGAGTCGGCGTCGCCCGCCTCGGTGGACGGCACCGCCTCCAGTTCACCTTCGTCGACGACGACGAGCCGGGAGCCGTCGCCGCTGACCGCGAACCAGTCCATGTGCGCGACGAGTTGGGACCGTTTTCCCTTGACCAGGTCGAAGTGTTCGAGGGTCGGCTGGGCCGAGGGGTCGGCCGGGTTGGCGAAGGTCTCGCCGAGCGCGCCGGAGATCGGCCAGCGCAGCCACACCAGGCCGCCGCCGGAGACCGGGTGCAGCGCCGAGTACTTGGACGCGGACACGGGGAACGGCACGACGCGGTTGGCGAGCCCCTCGATCTCCACGGTCGGCGTGCCGTCGCCGCCCGCGTCCTCGACCGGGTCGAGGCCGCCCGCCGCCGTCCGCCCGTCGGGGGAGAGCGCGAACGGCGACGGCGTCGCGGACGACAGCGGTACGAGGTAGGGGCGGCAGCCCAGCGGGAACGACAGGTCGCCGGTGTGCACGTCGTAGACCGGGTCGAAGCCGCGCCAGGACAGGAAGGCGAGATAGCGGCCGTCCCGCGTGAACACCGGGTTCTCGTCCTCGAAGCGGCCGTTGGTGACGTCGACGATCGTCGACGTCTCGCCCGCTCCGGGCTTGGTCGCGCCGATCGCGGTGGAGCCGCCGCCCCGGTTGATCCTGGCCATCTTGATCTGCCGCAGCGAGCGGCCGATGCCGGGGTGTGACCAGGTCAGCCAGGCGCCGTCGGGGGAGAAGGCGAGGTCGCGGACGGGGCCGTTCGTGGAGCGGATCAGCTCGGTGACGACCGGTTCCCCGAGCGGCGCCTCGCCGCCCTCCTCCTCGCCGACGTCGATGAGCAGCAGCCGCCCGTCGTTCGACGCGATCGCGAGCCGCTCCCCGTCCGGGTCGGAGACCAGCTCCTGTACGCGGCCGAGCCGGCCGGAGGCGAACCGGCGCGGCGCCCGGTCGCCGCTGGCGCGCGGCAGGTAGGCGATCTCGACGGCGTCCTCGCCGTCGGCGTCGGTGACGTAGGCGACCTGTCCGCCGGAGCCCAGCATCTCGGGCAGCCGCACGCGCACGCCCGGGGTGTCGGCGATGGTGCGGGCGGGGCCGTCGCGGTGCGTGAGCCAGTAGAGGCTGCCGCGGACGACGACGGCGCTGGCCCGGCCCGTCTCGTCGACGGAGAGCGAGTCGAGGTGGAGGGCGGCGGGAACCTGGTAGCGGCGCCGCCCGGCGCGCGGCCCGCCGAGCCGGACCCGCAGCTTGCGCGGCGCCGAGTCCGGGGCGAGGTCGTCGAGGATCCACAGCTCGCCCGCGCACTGGTAGACGACGCGGCTGCCGTCGGTGGTGGCGTGCCGGGCGTAGAAGGAGCCATGGTCGGTGTGGCGGTGCAGGTCGGTGCCGTCGGGGCGGCAGGAGTAGACGTTGCCGATGCCCTCGTGGTCGGAGAGGAACGCGATGCGGCCGTCCACGAACATCGGGTCGTCCAGATGCCCGTCGAGGTCGGCGAGGATGCGCTGCCCGTGCACCCACAACCGGCCCTGGGCGCCGCCCCGGTAGCGCTTCCAGGCGGCCGGCTCGTGCGGCGCCGTACCGGTCAGGAGCAGGGTCTGCCGCTCCCCGCCGATGTCGGCGACCTGGATGTCGGTGACCGGCCCCCAGGGGAGCTTGCCGCCGGGGGAGCCGTCGGTCGGGACGCTGTAGGCGAAGGTGAAGTACGAGAAGGGCTCGCCGTGCGAGGCGACCGCGAGGATGTCGGCCCTCCCGTCCTTGTCGGGGGGCGACCAGCCGCGCACCTGGGTGTCCACGCTGCCCCAGTACGTGAGCCGGCGCGCGGAGCCCCCGTCGACCGGCGCCACGTAGATCTCCGGGTCGAGGCTGCGCCACGTCGTGTACGCGATGTGCCGGCCGTCGGGGGAGAAGCGCGGATGGCTGACCTTGGTGCGGTCCACGGTGAGCCGCCAGGCCCGCGCCGAGCCGTCGAGCGGCGCGACCCACAGGTCGTCCTCGGCGGCGAAGCACAGCCGCTCTCCGCTGATGTGCGGGAAACGCAGGTACGCCCGGCCGTCCGCTGCTTCGGATTCCTCAGTCACCTCGGTCACCTCCTCATGCTTTTCCGCGACGAGGGCTCCGGCAACCGGGACTCGCCGAGAAGGTGTGGCGCAGCGCACGTACGAAACGGTTTCGTTTCGCTAGCGGAGGGGGTATTTTTGTGGCGTACGCATACGGAGAGGTCGGGTGGGTGGCATGGTCGCGGAGCAGGCGGCGCGGCGCAGTCGGATCACACCCGAGCGCGAGGCCGAGCTGTACGGCGCCGTGCTCGAACTTCTCCGCGAGGTCGGCTACGACGCCCTGACCATGGACGCCGTCGCCAACCGCACGCGGTCCAGCAAGGCCACGCTCTACCGCCAGTGGGGCGGCAAGGCCGAGCTGGTGGTCAAGGCGCTGCGGAGCCAGAAGCCGCACTTCGACGCGGTCGACACCGGCTCGCTGCGCGGTGATCTGCACGCGATCGCGTTCCGTGAGGACGACTGTCACATGGAGCAGAACAGCGCGCTGATGCGCGGCCTGATGGTGGCTGTGCACGCCAATCCCGATCTGCTCGCGGCCTTCAAGGAGTGGATCGTCGAGCCCGAGATGACGGGCGTCGACCGGATGGTGCGCAGAGCCGTGGACAGGGGCGAGGTCCGGGCCGACAACCCGGCGCTCGGCTATCTGATCCACATGCTGATCGGCGCGTTCGCCACCCGCACGCTCATCGACGAAGAGCCGCCGACGCAGGAGTACCTCGTCTCGTACATCGACGCTGTGGTGATCCCCGCACTCAGCGCCTGAGCCTTCCCCGTCTTCCCCACCTGTTTGTTCCCCCTGACGCACAACCGCTCATGTCGTCGGGCCGATGACCCATGCCCCGCTGAACCCTTCGACCTGACCGGGAGTACGCCTCCGTGGCCACATTCCTCTACAAACTCGGCAAACTCGCGTTCCGCCGACGGCACTTCGTCGCCCTGATCTGGGTGGCCCTGCTCACGCTCGCGGGCGTGGGCGCCGCCTCCGCGCCGACCGCGGCCTCCAGCTCCTTCTCCATACCGGGGACCGAGGCCCAGAAGGCCTTCGACCTGCTCGACCAGCGCTTCCCCGGCTCCGCCGCCGACGGGGCCACCGCCCGCGTCGTCTTCGAGGCGCCGAAGGGCGAGAAGCTCACGGACGCCGCCAACAAGGCCGACATCCAGGACACCGTCGCCTCCATCAAGTCCAGCTCGAAGGAGGTCGCCTCCGTAGCGGACCCGTTCGTCGCCAAGACGCTGAGCAAGGACGGCAGGATCGCCTACGCCTCGGCCTCGTACAAGGTCTCCTCGATGGAGCTGACCGACGCGGACCGGGACGCGCTGCAGGAGGTCATCGACGAGGCGAAGCAGACCGGTCTGACCGTCGAGGTCGGCGGTGACGCGCTCCAGGCCATGCCGGAGACCGGCGCCACCGAGATCATCGGCATCGCGATCGCGGCCGTCGTCCTGGTGATCACGTTCGGTTCGCTGATCGCGGCCGGTCTTCCGCTGCTGACCGCGCTGATCGGTGTCGGCATCGGCGTCTCCGCGATCACGGCGCTGGCCAACGTGCTCGACCTGGGCAGCACCACCTCCACCCTGGCGATGATGATCGGCCTCGCGGTCGGCATCGACTACGCGCTGTTCATCGTGTCCCGGTACCGGGGCGAGCTGGCCGAGGGCCGGGACCGGGAGGAGGCCGCGGGGCGGGCCGTCGGGACCGCGGGTTCGGCCGTCGTCTTCGCGGGTCTGACCGTGATCATCGCCCTCGTCGGCCTCGCCGTCGTCAACATTCCGATGCTGACCAAGATGGGGATCGCCGCCGCCGGCACCGTCGCGATCGCGGTGCTCATCGCGCTCACCCTGATCCCGGCGCTGCTCGGCTACGTCGGCAAGCGGGTGCACGGCCGCAAGGCCCGTAAGAACCTGTCCGGCGAGCAGCAGCCCAAGGTCAACATGGGCACCCGCTGGGCCGGCTTCGTCCTGCGCCGCCCGGTCACCGTCCTGATCGCGGGCATCGTCGGCCTCGGCGCCATGGCCATACCCGTGGCCTCGCTCGAACTCGGCCTGCCCGACGACGGCTCGCAGCCCACCAGCACCACCCAGCGCCAGGCGTACGACCTGCTCTCCGACGGCTTCGGGCCGGGCTTCAACGGGCCGCTCATGACGGTCGTCGACGCCAAGGGCTCGGAAGACCCGAAGGCCGCCGTCTCCGAGGTCGTCCGCGAGATCAAGGGCACGGACGGGGTCGCGGCCGTCACCCCGGCGACGTTCAACAAGGCGGGCGACACCGCCGTCATCAGCGTCGTCTCGAAGTACAAGCCGTCGTCGGTCGACACCGAGAACGTCGTGCACGACATCCGCGCCGCGGGCGCCGACATCAAGGCGGACACCGGCGCCGAGCTGAGCGTCACCGGCTCGACGGCCATGAACATCGACGTCTCGCAGAAGCTCAACGACGCGCTGATCCCCTACCTGGCGCTCGTCGTCGGCCTCGCGTTCCTGCTCCTGATGGTCGTCTTCCGGTCCATCCTTGTGCCGCTGAAGGCCGCGCTCGGCTTCCTGCTGTCGGTCCTGGCCGCGCTCGGCGCCGTCGTCGCCGTCTTCCAGTGGGGCTGGCTCGGTTCACTGCTCGGCGTCGAGCAGACCGGTCCGGTCATGTCGATGATGCCGATCTTCATGGTGGGCGTCGTCTTCGGCCTCGCGATGGACTACGAGGTGTTCCTCGTGACGCGGATGCGGGAGGCGTACGTGCACGGGGAGCGGCCCGCGCAGGCCGTCGTCACCGGGTTCAAGCACGGGGCGCGGGTGGTCACGGCCGCGGCGATCATCATGATCGCGG
Organism: Streptomyces sp. NPDC002754; assembly: GCF_053592315.1. NCBI lineage: Bacteria > Bacillati > Actinomycetota > Actinomycetes > Kitasatosporales > Streptomycetaceae > Streptomyces > Streptomyces sp. NPDC002754. The sequence continues at coordinate 63,159 of NZ_JBSFVM010000016.1, read as the reverse complement.
TGTTCGCGGGCTTCATCGGCAGCTCCGAGCAGATGGTGAAGATGATCGGCTTCGGCCTCGCCATCGCCGTCTTCTTCGACGCGTTCGTCGTCCGCATGACGATCGTGCCCGCCGTGCTGGCGCTGCTCGGCAAGAAGGCCTGGTGGCTGCCGAAGTGGTTGGCGCGGGTGCTGCCGAACGTGGACGTGGAGGGCGAGGGTCTGCGGACGGCCGGCGCCGACCGTCCGGACGACGAGGAGCAGGAGCTCGTCAGGGCTTGATGTCCTGAGCCGGGGCCGGGGCGACGCTCGTGTACGTCCGACGCAGAAAGCGGATCAGCGCTTTCACGTCGAACTGCACGACCGTCGCCCCGTCCGGCTTTTCGGGCGCGTGGAACTCGATGACCGCCTGCACCCGCCCGCAGGGCCAGATCCGGACGTCACCGGCGGAGACCGGGGCCCGCAGTCCGCGTTCGAGCAGCTCGCGGGGGAAGGACCACTCCCCGGAGCCGGGCAGGGCGATGTGCACCGTGCCGCCGGAGCAGCGCAGTACGGCGGGGACGCTCCGGTACGCGTCGGGGGAGTCCGTGACGATACGGGCCCGTGCGTACTGCTCGACGTACTGCTCGGCAACGGCCATAACACCAAATGTCGCATAAACGGCATATTGCGTGGTGTACAGGACGGACGGATCCGGGCCCAATTGGTGCAGGGACGCTGTTGCAAGGTGTTCGCAACAAAGCACTATCATCGAACGGTTCACCGGACGCCGAACCCGGACCCGAGCCCCCGGACCCCGAGCGGAGCCCCTGCCCATGCATGTCCCTGACGGATTCATCAACGCCCCCGTGTCGGCCGTCACGGGCGTCTTCGCCGCGGGCGCCGTCGCCGTCAGCCTGCGCGGCGCCCGCCGTGAGCTGGGCTCCGAGCGGGCCGCACCGCTCGCGGGCCTCGTCGCGGCGTTCATCTTCGCCGTGCAGATGCTCAACTTCCCCGTCGCCGCGGGCACCAGCGGACACCTACTGGGCGGAGCCCTCGCGGCGATACTCGTGGGCCCCTACACCGGGGTCCTGTGCGTATCCGTGGTGCTCCTGATGCAGGGCGTGCTGTTCGCTGACGGCGGCCTGACCGCGCTCGGCGTAAACATCACCGACATGGCGATCACCACGACCGTCGTCGCCTACCTCGTCTTCCGCGGCCTGGTGAAGCTGCTGCCGCGCACCCGCCGCTCGATCACCGTGGCGTCCTTCGTCGCGGCGCTGCTGTCCGTCCCGGCGGCCGCCGTCGTCTTCACCCTGATCTACGCCATCGGAGGGACGACCGACGTATCCATCGGCAAGGTCGCCACCGCGATGGTCGGCGTGCACATCCTCATCGGCATCGGCGAGGCCGTGATCACCGCGCTCACCGTCGGCGCGGTCGTCGCCGTGCGGCCGGACCTCGTGTACGGGGCACGGGGCCTGCACCAGCCGCTGAAGCTGAAGGTGAACGGGGAGCTGGTGGACGCGCCCGCGGCGGCTCCGGTGGCGGCTGCCCGCTCGCACCGCAAGGTCTGGGCCATCGGCCTGGCCGCCTCCGTCGTCCTCGCCGGCTTCGTCTCCTTCTACGCCTCGGCCAACCCCGACGGCCTGGAGAAGGTCGCCCACGACAAGGGCATCGACCAGAAGGCGAAGGAGCACGCCTCCTCCGACTCCCCGCTCGCCGACTACGGCGTACGGGACATCACCAACGGCCGGCTCTCCGGCGGCCTCGCCGGGATCATCGGCGTCGGCGTCACCGTCGTCGCCGGGACCGGGATCTTCTGGGCGCTGCGCAGGCGGCGTACGAGCGACGTGGCCTCGACCGAGGTTCCCGCCGCTTCGGAGCAGGTCTCCTGACATGGGCGCCGGGCACGCCCACCAGCTCTACCGCGCCGGGACCTCGCCCGTGCACGCGCTGCCGCCGCACACCAAGCTGGCCGCGGTCTTCTGCTTCGTCCTGGTCGTCGTCTCCACCCCGCGCGAGGCGATGTGGGCGTTCGGCCTGTACGCGGTGCTGCTCGCGGCGGTTGCGGCGACGGCGCGGGTCCCGGCGGGCTTCCTGCTGAAGCGGCTGCTCATCGAGGTCCCGTTCGTCGCCTTCGCCGTGCTCATGCCGTTCGTGGCGGAGGGCGAGCGCGTACAAGTCCTCGGGATGTCGCTGAGCGAGAGCGGCCTGTGGGGTGCGTGGAACGTGCTCGCCAAGGGCACGCTCGGCGTCGCCGCCGCGGTCCTGCTCGCCTCGACCACCGAACTGCGCGAACTGATCCTCGGCCTGCAACGCCTGAAGCTGCCCCCGCTCCTCGTGCAGATCGCCTCGTTCATGATCCGCTACGGCGATGTGATCACCGACGAGATGCGCCGCATGAAGATCGCCCGGGAGTCGCGCGGCTTCGAGGCGAAGGGCGTACGCCACTGGGGGGTCCTGGCCAAGTCCGCCGGAGCCCTGTTCATCCGCTCCTACGAGCGCGGGGAGCGGGTGCACCTCGCCATGGTCAGCCGTGGCTATGCGGGGTCGATGCCGGTGATCGACGATCTGGCGGCGACCCGGACCCAGTGGTCGTACGCGCTGACCCTGCCGTGTGCGGCGCTCGTGGTGTGCCTGATGGGATGGATGCTGTGACCGCTTCTGTGGCTTCTCTCGACGTACGTGGCCTCGCCTTCGCCTACCCCGACGGGCACCAGGCCCTCTTCGGCGTGGACCTCACGATCGGCAAGGGCGAGCGGGTCGCTCTCCTCGGGCCGAACGGCGCGGGCAAGACGACCCTCGTCCTGCACCTCAACGGCATCCTGACCGGTGGCGCCGGCACGGTGACGGTCGCGGGCCTGCCTGTGGACAAGCGCCACATGGCCGAGATCCGCCGGAAGGTCGGCATCGTCTTCCAGGACCCGGACGACCAGCTGTTCATGCCGACGGTCCGCGAGGACGTGGCGTTCGGCCCGGCGGCGGCGGGCATGAAGGGCCCGGAACTGGAGGACCGGGTCCGGGGGGCCCTCGCGATGGTCGGCATGGAGGACTTCGCGGACCGCCCCCCGCACCACCTCTCCTTCGGCCAGCGCCGCCGCGTCGCGGTCGCCACGGTCCTCGCCATGGAGCCGGAGATCCTCGTCCTCGACGAGCCGTCCTCCAACCTCGACCCGGCCTCGCGCCGCGAACTCGCCGACATCCTCCGCTCGTTGGACGTCACGGTCCTGATGGTCACGCACGACCTGCCCTACGCCATGGAGCTCTGCCCCCGCGCGGTCATCCTCAGCGACGGAGCGATCGTCGCCGACGGAGCGACGGGGGAGCTGTTGGTGGACGATGACCTGATGACGGCCCACCGCCTGGAGCTGCCGTTCGGGTTCGACCCGAGGTCGGTGGCGGCGAAGCCGGCGTGACCGGGAGGTACGGGAAGTTTCCGGGCCGCACGGGTGTTCCCGTACCCGTGAGCAGTGAGGTGGAAGGCCAGGTGGCCGACGGATTCGAGGCCGTCAGGGATTCGTTCATACGGAACTTCGAGGCGCTGGGGGAGCGCGGCGCGGCGGTCGTCGTGTACCGGGACGGCTGCAAGGTCGTCGACCTGTACGGCGGCACGCGCGACGTCGACGGTGGCGCGCCCTGGGAGCCGGGCACCGCTCAGATCCTCCGCTCCGGCACCAAGGGGATCGCCGCCGCCGCGCTGCTCCTGCTCCACCAGCGCGGGGAGCTCGACCTCGACGCGCCCGTCGGCTCGTACTGGCCCGAGTTCAAGTCCCACGGCAAGGAGGACGCGCTGGTCCGGCACGTCCTCGCCCACCGTGCGGGCGTCCCCGCCCTCGACCGCCCGCTCACCCCCGCCGAGGCCGCGGACCAGGACCTCGCCGCGGCGACCGTCGCCGCGCAGGCCCCCGTCTGGCAGCCCGGCACGGACCACGGGTACCACGCGCAGACGTACAGCTGGCTGACGGCCGAGCTGGTGCGGCGGGTCACGGGCCGGCCCATGGGTGAATACGTCGCCGAGCAGCTGGCCGCCCCGGTCGGCGCCGACGTATGGATCGGCCTCCCGCCCGCGCAGGCCCACCGGGTCGGCCGCGTCGGCCCCGTCGAACCGCCGGCCACCACGAACGGCTTCCGCTCCCGCCCCAAGCGGGCCATCGCCGAGGCGTACGAGAACCCGGACTCGCTCACCCGCCGCGCCTTCGACACGATCGCCCCGGCCGCGGACGAGAACGACCCCGCGTACCGCGCCGCCCAGCTCCCCGGCTCGAACGGCATCGGCACGGCGGAGGGCCTGGCCCGCTTCTACGCCTCACTCATCGGCGAAGTCGACGGCGGCATCCGCCTGTTCACGCCGGAGACGACGCAACTGGCCCGCACGGAGCACTCCTCGGGCCCCGACCGCATCCTCATCTCACCCTCCCGCTTCGGCCCCGGCCACATGCTGCACGGCATCGCGTCCCCCCTCCTCTCCCCGTCCTCCTTCGGCCACCCGGGCCGCGGCGGCGCCCTCGGCTTCGCCGACCCGGAATGGGGAATCGCATTCGGCTACGTCACGAACGGCATGCAAGAGGGAGTCACGGCGGACCCCCGCGCCCAGGCATTGGTGAAGTCCGTGCGGGAGGCACTGAACGCGGGTTAGCGTCCGCGTATGAAGCGCTTCGAGGATCACGTGGCACTGATCACCGCGGCCGGGCGCGGCATCGGCGCCGCCACCGCCTGCCGGCTGGGTGAGGAGGGCGCACAGGTCCTGGTCACCGACATCGACGAGGCAGCGGCCGGGAAGGTTGCCGCCGCGATCCGTGAACGGGGCGGTGCGGCAAGGGAGTTCGGCTGCGACGTGGGGGATCGGGGGTCCGTCGAGGCGGCCGTCGCGTACGCCGTGGAGACCTTCGGGCGGCTCGACGTTCTCGTGAACAACGCCTACGCCTGCCACCCCGACGCGCCGCTCTTCGAGGAGGAGGACGACGAGGGGTGGGCCCGCGACCTCGACCTCACGCTTACGGGGGCGTATCGGTGTTCGCGGGCCGCGCTGCCGCACCTCGTCGCCTCCGGCCGCGGCGCCATCGTCAACATCGGCTCCGTCAACGGGATCCAGGACTTCGGCAACCACGCGTACAGCGCGGCGAAAGCGGGGCTCGCGTCTCTGACCCGGACGTTGGCCGGTCACGCGGGGCCGCGCGGGGTTCGCGTCAACCTGGTCGCGCCGGGCACGGTGCGGACCACGGCGTGGGCCGGGCGGGACGAACAGCTGGACACCATGCGGGAGTTGTATCCGCTCGGGCGGGTCGGGGAGCCGGAGGACATCGCGGCGGCGGTGGCGTTTCTCGCGTCTCGCGATGCGGGGTGGGTGACCGGGGTGGTGCTGCCGGTCGACGGTGGGACGACCGCGGTCAGCAGCGGCTTCATGGCCCTCCGCGATTGACGCCACGGGGCTCCGCCCCGGACCCCGCGCCTCAATCGCCGGCGGCTGGAAAGATCGCCTCAAACGCCGGCGGGGCTGGAAGGATCGCCTCAAACGCCGGCGGGGCTGGAAAGATCGCCTCGATCGCCGGCGGGACTTGATCTATCAAGTCCCGCCGGCGATCGAGACGATCGAGCCCCTGCGGCGATCGAGACGATCGAGCCCCTGCGGCGATTGAGCAGCGGGGTGCGGGGCGGAGCCCCGGTCTTTCAAGCCCCGCCGGCGATTGAGGCGCGGGGGTCCAGGGGGCAGCGCCCCCAGCACCACGGACGAGCGTCAACCCGCGTGCAGCATCAGCCCGATCCCCGCCACCACCACACCCGCCGCCAAAAGCCTCGGCGCGCCGAAGCGTTCCTTGAAGAAGATCGCGCCGATCGCCGCCCCCACGATGATCGAGGACTCGCGAAGCGCGGAGATCGGGGCGAGGTCGGCCCGGGTCTGGGCCCAGAGGACCAGGCCGTAGGCGAGGACCGAGAGCCCCGCCCCCAGCAGCCCGAGCCACGCGAACGGCCGCAACAGCCCGACCAGTTCGCCGCGCCAGCGATACGCCGCGTAGACCGGTACCGCGATCCCTTCGAGGATCATCAGCCAGGCGATGTAGCCGAGGGACGAGCCGGAGGCGCGTACGCCCAGGCCGTCCACCACCGTGTACGAGGCGATGGCCACCCCCGTCGCCAGGGCCGCGCCGAGCGCCCGCCAGTCCGGCCTGCGGCCCGATCCGCGTATCCCCCAGACCGCGAGCCCGGTCAGGCCCGCGCAGCACACCATGACCCCGGCCGCCTGCCAGCCGCCCGGCACCTCACCCGCGAACACCGCCGCGAGGACCGTCACCACCAGCGGCGCCGTGCCGCGCGCGATCGGGTACGCCTGGCCGAAGTCGCCCAGCTTGAACGACGTCATCAGCAGCACGTAGTAGGCGACGTGGATGAGCGCGGAGGCGATCAGGTACGGCCAGGCACCGGCCGCCGGTACCGGCGAGAACACGGCCATGACGAGACCGATCAGCGCGCCGCCGCCCGAGATGAGCGTGAAGCCGACCAGTTTGTCCGTGATGTGGTGGGCGAGCGCGTTCCAGGAAGCGTGGGTGACGGCGGCGAGCAGGACCGCCACCGTGACTATCGGGGTCACTCCTGCACGTCCACGAGCGTCGCGCCCGCGTGCGTCACCAGGGCCTTGGGCTCCATCGGGAAGACGGCGTGCGGGGTGCCGGCCGCCGCCCACACGATGTCGTGCGTGAGGAGTGAACGGTCCGCGAGGACCCGGGTCTTGGACACGTGCCCGAAGGGCAGGATGCCACCGATCGCGTACCCGGTGAACTCCCGCACCACGTCCGCCTTGGCGCGCGTCACCTTCTGCGCGCCCAGCTCCTGCCGTACGCGTTCCACGTCCACCCGCGACGACCCGTCCATGAGGACGAGCACCGGCACCCCGTCGGCGGCGAAGATCAGGGACTTGCAGATCTGGCTGAGCGCGCAGCCGATCGCGTCGGCCGCCTCCTGCGCGGTGCGGGCACCTTCCGGGAAGGTGCGTACGCGGGGCAGGAGTTCGGCCAGCCCCATCGCGGTGACGGCCTCGGCGAAACGGGGGTGTGCTGCGTCTGCTGTCATGGGCGGCACGGTAATCGTGCGTGTACCGCCCACGCGAACCGGTATCAGCCGCCGGCCAGCAGCATCTTGCGCACGACCGGACCCGCCGAGTCACCCCCGTGCCCGCCCTGCTGCACCACGGCCGCCGCCGCGAGGTCGCCGCGCCAGGCCGTGAACCAGCCGTTGGGGTCCTTCTGCCCGTCGACCTCCGCCGAACCGGTCTTCGCGCCCATGTCGGCGCCGAGCCCGGACATCGGCTTCACGGCCGTACCGGCGACCGCCGTGTAGTGCATCAACTCCCGCAGCTTCGAGGCCGTCGAGGCGGAGATCGGCTTCGAGGCCTTCGCGAGCGTGCGGTCGTCGACGTCGGGCGACACCAGGTACGGCTGGTGGAAGGCGCCCGCCTTCACGGTCGCCGCGACCGAGGCCATGTTCAGCGGGTTCATCCGCACCCCGCCCTGCCCGATCAGCGAGGCCGCCATCTGCGCGTCCGACATCACCGGCACCGCGCCGTCGAAGCTCGGCACTCCGATCGACCAGTTGTTCATACCGAGGCCGAAGACCTGTTGCGCCTGCTTGGTCAGCGAGTCGTTGTCGAGCTTCGGGGCCTGGCTGATGAAGGCCGTGTTGCAGGACGCGGCGAAGCTCGCCTTGAACGTGCCGTCCTTGATCTGGAACTTGTCGTCGTTCTGGAACTTCCAGTGCCCGTACGTGAAGTACTTGGGGCACGGGTGCTTCTTGTCGACGTCGGTGATCTTCTTGTCCAGCAGCATCGACGCCGTGATGACCTTCATCGTGGAGCCGGGCGCGAGCGAGCCCTGGAACGCCGTGTTGAACCCGGGGCTGGAGTTCGCCGCCGCCAGGATCTCGCCGGTCGACGGCTTCACGAGCACGACCGAGGCCTTCTTGCTCGACTTCACCTGCTCCTCGGCGGTGGCCTGGAGCGCCGGGTCGAGCGTCGTCTTCACGGTGCCCGGCGTGCCCTTGGAGAGCGCGAGCAGCGTCTTGTCCGGCAGCGCGTTCTTGTCGTCGGACTTCTTCCCGGACTGGCCCCGCACGACGCGCAGTTCGACGCCTGCGGTGCCGCCCGCCTTCTTCCCGTACTTCTCGCGCAGCCCGTCCACGATGGTGCCGATCGAGGGGTACTTCTTCGCGTCCAGTTCGTTGCCCGCCCGGTCGACGGCCTTGACCGGCGGATCGCCCGCCTCACCGGTCTCCAGGTGGTCGCCGTCCTTCAAGTCCGGGTGGACGACGGAGGGCTGCCAGTCGACGAGGACCTTGCCGTCGCTCTTGCGGCGCTCGGCGGTCAGCGCGGAGTCGTACGCGAAGGGCTCGCTCAGCTTCTTGTACTCGACCGTGGACGTGACGTGGAAGGGGACATCGGCGCCCTTGCGGGTGCCGGGCGCGAGCTTCACGCCGGTGAGGTGGGCGTCCTTGGCGACGGCGGCGAGCGCCTTCTTCGCGGCGGCGGGGTCGTTCGTATAGGTGGCCGCCTTCGCGGCGTCCCCGGCCTGCCAGGCGGTGAGGAAACCGGTGGCGACGGCCCGTACTTCCTTGGCGGACGGCGGGCCCTTCGGGATCTCCGGCTTGTCGTCGGCGGCGGAGGCCGAGGTGCTGCCCGCGGGCTCACCGCCGCCGATCAGCGCGTACGCGCCGACGCCTGCCCCGAAGACCGCGACGGCGGCGACGCCACCGATCACCAGGGCGTTCGTGTTGCGTCGCGGCTCATCGCGCCGCTTGCCTCTGCTGCCCACCTGAGTCCTCCGGAGATCTACGGGTGGCCCAGGGTACGGGGTGCCCCTGAACGCACTTTCCATAGGAGGGAACGACGTGGTAACGCCTGGCGATGCGTGGATTCACCGCCAGGCGTCCGCAGGCGTAGGGGAATTACGTTCCTGCCCGTAGCACCGCCGCGACGAGGGGCCCCGCCGCGTCTCCACCGTGTCCGCCGCGCGGCACCGTCGCGGCGGCCGCGATGTCGTCGCGGTAGCCCGCGAACCAGGAGTCGGCGCTGCCCTGGCCGTCGACCTCGGCGGAGCCCGTCTTCGCGCCCTTGTCGCCGGGCACGCCCGCCATGGCCTCGGCGGCGGTACCGCTGGTCGCGGTCAGCCGCATCATCTGGCGCAGTTGGGCGGAGGTTCCCGACTTCAACCCCCGGGCTGTGGCGAGCGGGTGGTCGTCGACCTTCCGGGAGACGAGGACCGGCTGGTGGAACGTGCCGGTGATGGCGGTCGCGGTGACCGACGCCATGTTCAGCGGGTTCATCTTGACCTTGCCCTGGCCGATCATCGCGGCGGCGTCGTCCGAGTCGCCCGGCAGCTCCACGGAGCCGTCGCGCGACACGATCCCCGTCTTCCAGTCCTTGCCGAGGCCGAACCGGTCCTCCGCCTCCGCGGCGAACTTCGCCGCGCCCAGGTCGTCGGACAGCTTGATGAAGGCGGTATTGCAGGACCGGGCGAAGCTGTTGGCCAGCGTCGCGTTCCCGTTGGGCCGCATGCCCTTGAGGTTGCGGAAGGTCTGGCTCATCGCGACCGCCGAATCGGGGCAGGGCGCCTGGCCGTTCGCCGAGGTGACCCCGTTGTCGATCAGTGCGGCGGCGGTGAGGATCTTCATCACGGAGCCGGGCGCGGTGCCGCCCTGGAACGCCGCGTTGAACTCGCCCTCCGCCTCGTTGGCGACCGCGAGCACCTCACCGGTGGACGGCTCGACCGCCACCACCGACGACTCCGGGTACTTCTTCACCGCCTGCTCGGCGGCCGCCTGCGCGTTCGCGCTGATCGTCGTACGCAGCTTGCCGGGCTTGCCCTTGGCGAGCGTGAGGAGCGTCTTCGCTGCGGCCGTCTCCCCGTCCGCGTCGGTCCGCTCCACGTACGTCTCGATGCTGGGCGAACCCCCGGCGGAATCCCCGTACTTGGCGCGCAGCTCGTCCAGGACCGGGCCGAGCGACGGGTACGTGTCCTTCGTCAGCACGGCGCCGTTCCGGTCCACGGCGTCGATCGGGGGCGCGGGCGCCTCTCCGGTGACGAGCGTGTCGCCCTTCTTCATCGACGGGTGCGCAACGGCCGGCGACCAGTCGACAAGCGCCCGCCCGGTGGTCTTCCCGCGCACGACCGTGAGCGAGGAGTCGTACGACAGCGTCTTCGTCTTCTTGCCGTACGTGACGGTGGCCTTGACGTGGAAGGCGACCTTCGCGCCGGCCGCGTTCGTGGGCGTCAGCTCGGTGCGCGTGATGTGCGCCTTGTCGTGCCAGTCGTCGAGCACCCGCAGCGCGTCGTCGGCGTAGTCCGTGAGCCGCGCGGCCGCCGCCGGATCGTTCTTCGCCCACGCCGCGAGGAACTGCTGCGACGTCTCCCGCACCTCGTCGCCTGACGGTGGCCCCGACTTGTACTCCGACCCCTGCGACGACACGGTGTTCCCGCCCGTGACCGCCGTGACGAGGTTGTACGCCCCGTACCCGGCGCCGCCCACCATGACGGTGCACACCCCACCGACGATGGCGATCTTGACCCCCTTGCGCATGACGCGCTCCCCTCCCCAGGTTGACGAGAGGGACTTTAAGCACGAGGAGTGCCCCATGGGGCATGGGTTCTTCGGATGATGTCCGAAGGTGTCCGGATTGAGATCACAAAGCTGACCGAAACCGGCTCATACCCAGGTGTCGAACCACATCCGCGACCGCCACGAATCGACCGGAATCGCGTCCCCCGTGTAGATCGGCCAGAAGTAGATGAAGTTCCACGCGATCAGCAGGACGAGGGCGCCCGCGCCCGCCGCGCCGATCACCCGCCGTCGCTCCGGTGAGCCCGGTTTGCCGATGATCGCGCCGAGCATCATCGCCAGGGCCAGGCAGAGGAACGGGGCGAAGACGACCGCGTAGAAGTAGAAGATCGTCCGCTCCTGGTAGTTGAACCAGGGGAGGTAGCCGGCCGCGATGCCGCACAGGATCGCGCCCGCCCGCCAGTCGCGGCGGAAGAACCAGCGCCACAGCACGTACAGCAGCGCGAAGCCGGCCGCCCACCACAGCAGCGGTGTGCCGAGGGCGAGGACCTCGCGGGCGCACTTCTCGGTCGTGTCGGCCGGACAGCCGTCGACGCCCGGCTTCGGCGACTCGTAGAAGTACGAGACCGGGCGGCCGTCGACCATCCAACTCCATGGGTTCGACTGGTAGGTGTGCGGCGAGCTGAGCGTGGTGTTGAAGTTCCACACCTCGTGCTCGTAGTGCCACAGGCTGCGCACCCAGTCCGGCAGCCAGGTGAAGCTGCCGCCCTTGCCGTCGGTCGCCGCCCAGTTGCGGAAGTAGCCGCCCGAGCCGTCGGCGGGGGAGAGGATCCAGCCGAGCCAGGACAGGACGTACGTGGCGATGGCCACGGGGACGGTCGAGACGAACGCCGGGACGACGTCCCGCTTCAGGACCGCGCGGTACGGACGCTCGGCGCCCGCCACCCGGCGCGAACCCACGTCCCACAGGACCGACATCAGGGCGAAGGCGGCCAGGAAGATGAAGCCGTTCCACTTCGTGGCCGCGCCGAGCCCCAGGCACAGCCCGGCGAGCAGCCGCCAGGGGCGCCATCCGAGGCGCAGCGTCTCGGCGATCTCGACGTCGGGGTGCGGAAGGCCGTGCTCGTCCACGGGCAGCGCGGCGGCCAACTGCCCGCGCGTGCGCTCCCGGTCGAGCACCAGGCAGCAGAACGCCGCCACCACGAAGAAGACGAGCACCGAGTCGAGCAGCGCGGTGCGGCTCATCACGTACGAGAGTCCGTCGACGGCGAGCAGCGCGCCCGCCAGGCAGCCGAGGAACGTGGAGCGGAAGATGCGGCGGCCGATCCGGCAGACCATCAGCACGCACAGCGTGCCGAGGACCGCCGTCATGAACCGCCAGCCGAACGGGTCGAACCCGAACATCCACTCGCCGATGCCGATGACGTACTTGCCCACCGGCGGATGCACGACGTACGAGGCGTCGTGCGGGACCGGTACGTTTCCGCCCGTGGCCAGGATCTTGTCGTTGATGTCCTTGGGCCAGTCCACCTCGAAGCCGCGGTGGATGAGCGCCCAGGCGTCCTTCGCGTAGTACGTCTCGTCGAATATCACGGCCTTCGGGCTGCCCAGGTTCCAGAACCTGGCGAGGCCCGCGACGAGCGTGACGAGCAGCGGTCCGACCCAGCCGACGATCCGCTCCGCCTGCGCGGCGCTGTACCGGCTCAGCCCGAAGGACGCCCACAGGCGGCCCCCGAGCGGCGGGAACGGCGGCACCAGGCGCGCGCCCACGTCACCGTCTCTCACCGGCGCCCGGTAGCCGAACCTGCGCAGCCCGCGCAGCCACGACGACTGCTGCGGCTCCGCGGTGGCGGCCTGCTCGGTCGGTGAGCTGGTCGGAGTCGCCCCGGACGACGACGCGGTACTGGTCACGCGCGCCATCGTAGGGAACGCGACTGTGCGAGTCCCGTCCCCCTGGCCCTGCGAGACTGGAACGGTGACAGGAACCGCTGAATCCGCAGAAGCCCCCGGAACCCTTGTACTGGCGGGCACGCCCATCGGGGACGTGTCGGACGCGCCGCCGCGGCTCGCCCGGGAGCTGGCCACCGCCGATGTCGTCGCCGCCGAGGACACCCGGCGCATGAAGCGGCTGACGCAGGCGCTCGGGGTGCAGGTCGGCGGGCGTGTCGTGTCGTACTTCGAGGGCAACGAGTCGGCGCGCACGCCGGAGCTCGTCGAGGCGCTCGCCGGTGGGGCGCGGGTGCTGCTCGTGACGGACGCGGGGATGCCGTCCGTGTCCGACCCCGGCTACCGGCTTGTCGCGGCCGCCGTCGAGCGGGACATCCGTGTCACGGCCGTGCCGGGTCCCTCCGCCGTGCTCACCGCCCTCGCGCTCTCCGGGCTCCCCGTCGACCGCTTCTGCTTCGAGGGCTTCCTGCCGCGCAAGGCGGGCGAGCGGCTCTCCCGCCTCAAGGAGGTCGCACAGGAGCGCCGCACCCTCGTCTACTTCGAGGCCCCGCACCGCCTCGACGACACCCTCGCGGCGATGGCCGAGGCCTTCGGCGCCGACCGCCGCGCCGCGGTCTGCCGCGAGCTCACCAAGACGTACGAGGAGGTCAAGCGCGGCCCCCTGAAGGAGCTCGCCGAGTGGGCCGCCGAGGGCGTACGTGGCGAGATCACGGTCGTCGTCGAGGGCGCGCCGGAGAAGTCCGGCGACGAGCTCACCCCCGCTGAGCTGGTGCGCAGGGTGCGCGTGCGCGAGGAGGCCGGGGAGCGGCGCAAGGAGGCGATCGCCGCGGTGGCCGCCGACGCGGGGCTGCCCAAGCGCGAGGTGTTCGATGCCGTGGTGGCGGCAAAGAATGCGGAGCGAACCGCCCCATAGGCGCGTAAAGGACTAACCTGAAAAGCAAAGCGAAGACCGTGCGCCAGGCCTGTTTCGGCAGGGAAAGGCCAAATCGGATCCAATAGTCGGCAGGCCTTTTGCGCTCGGCCCGGTGGAGGCGTCCACTGGTTGAAGGGGACGCACCCGTCCCCACGCTGCCGCAGGGCGGCGTTTGTCCAGCGGCAAGAGGAGCTGGCATGAGCGAGTTCGCGGTCTCCAAGACAGACATTGGTGCACAGGCGCCCCCGGTCCCGAATCGCAGCGCGGCGACAGCCATCGCCCACGAGTCGTATTCCTTCGCCTGCATGCGGTGCGGGCACGGCTGGGAGCAGTCCTACGAGATCGAGCACCACGTCGACGGGGAGGGTGCGGAGTTCGTGATGTACGTGGTCCAGGGCGAGCGGGTGCCGTCGCCACTGACCCGGCCCACCTGCCTGAACTGCGAGGGCCACGTCGTGCGCATCATGCGCGCGGGGCGCGTCACCTCCGCCCGCGACGCGATGCAGCAGCACCGCACCCCGCAGGCCGGCCCGGTGGAGGTGCCGGAGCCGGACGCGGTGGAGCGCGAGGGCGACCACCACTGGCACCTGTCGGACCTGCTGCACCCCTTCGCCCACCACAAGAAGGCCGAGTGACACCGGCTTCGTAGGATCGGGGGCATGAGCCCCAGCACCAAGGACGTCACCCCGCCGCCGCTGCCCGCGCCCCTGAAGGTCGAGGTCGCCGACTCCCACACCCACCTGGACATGCAGGAGGGCAGCGTGGAGGAGGGCCTCGCCAAGGCGGCGTCGGTGGGTGTGACCACGGTCGTCCAGGTGGGCTGCGACGTCGCGGGCTCTCGGTGGGCGGCCTCCGTGGCCGAGGAGCACGCGCGCGTGCACGCGACCGTCGCCCTGCACCCCAATGAAGCGCCGCGCATCGTGCACGGCGACCCCGACGGCTGGTCCCGGCAGGGCGCGCGGGAGCCGCTGGGAGACGCCGGGCTCGACGAGGCGCTCGCCGAGATCGACCGGCTCGCCGCCCTCCCGCACGTGAAGGGCGTCGGCGAGACCGGCCTCGACCACTTCCGTACGGGCCCCGAGGGCAAGGACGCCCAGGAGAAGTCGTTCCGCGCCCACATCGAGATGGCCAAGCGGCACGGCAAGGCGCTCGTCATCCATGACCGCGACGCGCACGCCGATGTGCTACGCGTCCTCAAGGAGGAGGGTGCGCCCGAACGCACCGTCTTCCACTGCTACTCCGGCGACGCCGAAATGGCCCAAATCTGCGCGGAGAACGGCTACTTCATGTCGTTCGCGGGAAACGTGACGTTCAAGAACGCGCAGCCGCTGCGGGACGCGCTCGCGGTGGCCCCGCTCGAACTGATCCTGGTCGAGACCGACGCGCCCTTCCTCACGCCCGCCCCGTACCGCGGTCGGCCTAACGCCCCGTATCTCATTCCGGTCACGCTGCGGGCGATGGCCGGGACCAAGGGCGTCACGGAGGAAGCCCTCGCGACGTCGGTCTCCGCCAACACCGCGCGTGCCTTCGATTACTGAGCGATAACGGTCACGGGCGCTCGCGTCCGCTCACCTTCGGGCAAAGTCGCCACACAGGGTGACCGTGGTGCTTTGGAGAGTGACGAACGCTCCGCTAGGTTCTGCTCGCCTGATCCGCCCCTCCCCGGGGGCGGACATCTGTGAGTGCCTGGAGCGTCGTCGTGAGCATTACGCCGCAGGAGACGTACGAGCGGTATGAGCCGTACGGGACGCCGTATGAGGCGGGGGCGCGGGTCCCTGAACCGGCGGCGCCCGGCGGGCGGGCCGTCGCCAGGCGGGCCGCCCGCCGCAGGAAGGTGGCGCAGCGCCCCGAAGTGCTGCGCAGGCTGCTGCCGCAGGCGCTGGTCGTCGCGTTCCTCGCGGGCGGCACGTCCGCATTCGTCGCCGACGACAAGGCGATCCACCTCACGGTCGACGGCAAGGAACGCACCCTGCACACCTTCGCCGACGACGTCACCGAACTCCTCGCCGACGAGGGTGTGGACGTCGGCGACCACGACGTCGTGGCGCCCGGCGAAGGGGCCGAGCTGGCCAGCGGGGACGAGGTCGCGGTCCATTACGGGCGCCCGGTCCGGCTCACCCTCGACGGGCAGCGCCGCGAGGTGTGGACGACGGCGCAGACCGTGCACGGGGCGCTCAGGCAGCTCGGGGTGCGGGCGGAGGGCGCGTACCTCTCGGCCTCGCGCTCCCAGCGCATCGCCCGCCACGGACTCGACCTCGACGTGCGCACCGAGCGCAGCGTCACGGTCATGGCCGACGGCAACCGTCGCACCATCCGCACGAACGCGGCGACCGTGGGCGAGGCCGTCCGGGACGCGGGCGTCACGCTGCACGGGCAGGACACCACGTCGGTGCCGCAGAGCAGCTTCCCGCGCGACGGGCAGGTCATCACGGTGATGCGGGTGACGGGGAAGAAGGAGGTCCGCGAGGAGGCGATCCCCTACGCGAGCGAGCGCACCGAGGACGCCTCGCAGTTCCAGGGCACGGAGATCGTCACGCGGGCCGGTGAGCCCGGCATGCGGCGGGTCACGTACTCGGTGCGGACCGTCAACGGGGTCAGGATGAAGCCGCGACGGGTGCGGCAGGAGGTGGTGCGGGAGCCGCGTACGCAGCAGGTCAGGGTCGGTACGAAGCCGATGCCGACGTCCGTCGGCGGGGCGGATTCCCTCAACTGGTCCGGGCTCGCGGCGTGTGAGTCGGGTGGGCGGCCGGGGGCGACGGATGCGACCGGGACGTACGGGGGGCTCTACCAGTTCGACACGCAGACCTGGCAGAGCCTCGGGGGCTCGGGGCGGCCCCAGGACGCGCCTGCCGCGGAGCAGACCTACCGGGCGAAGCGCCTCTACGTCAGCCGCGGCGCGACCCCATGGCCCCATTGCGGCTCCCGCCTCTAGGCATTCAAGCCCCGCCGACGATTGAGGCGCGGGGTCCGGGGCGGAGCCCCGAGGCCGCAACCCCGGCGCGGCCTTAAAAGATCGGGGTTCTGCCCCGCACCCCGCTGGCTCTCGTCCACAGTGCGGGGCTTAATCGAGGGGACCGCCCTCGCACGGATACCCTTGCGCGGTGAGTACCAGTGACCCCCAGGGCCCCCTCCTCGGCGCCGCGGACATCCGCGAACTCGCCGCGGCGCTGAACGTCCGGCCGACCAAGCAACGCGGCCAGAACTTCGTCATCGACGCCAACACCGTCCGCCGCATCGTCCGCACCGCGGAAGTGACCGAGGACGACGCCGTCGTAGAGGTGGGACCCGGCCTCGGTTCGCTCACCCTCGCCCTCCTCGAAGCGGCGCGCCACGTCACGGCCGTGGAGATCGACGACGTACTGGCCTCGGCCCTGCCCGCCACCATCGAGGCCCGCCTCCCGGCCAAGAAGGACGCCTTCGACCTCGTCAACATCGACGCGATGCAGGTCACCGAGCTCCCCGGCCCGGCCCCCACCGCCCTCGTCGCGAACCTTCCGTACAACGTCGCGGTCCCCGTCCTGCTCCACATGCTCGAGAGCTTCCCGACCATCGAGCGGACCCTCGTGATGGTGCAGGCCGAGGTCGCCGACCGGCTTGCCGCGGACCCCGGCTCCCGGGTCTACGGCGTCCCGTCCGTGAAGGCCAACTGGTACGCGGAGGTCAAGCGCGCCGGCCGCATCGGGCGCAACGTCTTCTGGCCGGCTCCGAACGTCGACTCGGGCCTGGTCTCCCTGGTCCGCCGCACGGAACCGATCCCGACGACCGCGTCACGGCAAGAGGTCTTCGCGGTCGTCGACGCCGCCTTCGCCCAGCGCCGCAAGACGCTGCGCGCGGCGCTCGCCGGGTGGGCGGGTTCGGCGCAGGCCGCCGAGGAGGCGCTCGTCGCGGCAGGCGTCTCCCCGCAGGCGCGCGGCGAAGCGCTCACCGTCCACGAATTCGCCCGCATCGCGGAGGCCAAGCAGCAGTGACATCGGTGACCGTACGCGTACCGGCCAAGGTCAACGTCCAGCTCGCCGTCGGCGGCGCCCGCCCCGACGGCTTCCACGACCTGGCGAACGTGTTCCTGGCGGTGGGCCTCTACGACGAGGTGACGGTGGCGGAGGCGGACACCTTCGCGCTCACCTGCACGGGACCCGGCTCCGACCAGGTCCCCCTCGACCGTACGAACCTGGCGGCGCGGGCGGCGTACGCGCTGGCCGCGCGGCACGGCCTCGGCGAACCCGCCGTCCACATCCACATCGCCAAGGACATCCCCGTCGCCGGTGGCATGGCGGGCGGCTCCGCGGACGCCGCGGGCGCGCTGCTCGCCTGCGACGCGCTCTGGGGCACGAACGCTCCTCGCTCCGAACTTCTCGACATCTGCGCCGAGTTGGGCAGCGATGTGCCGTTCAGCCTGGTCGGCGGTGCGGCGCTCGGTACCGGGCGGGGCGAGAAGCTCGAACTCCTCGACGTGGGTGGGGAGTTCTGGTGGGTGTTCGCGGCGGCGGACGGCGGCCTGTCCACCCCGGCGGTGTACGGCGAGTTCGACCGCCTCAGCCCCGACGCTCCCGCCGAGCCCGTCGCGGCGCCCGCCCTCCTGGAGGCGCTGCGCACCGGCGACGTCGAGGCGCTCGCGGCCACGGTCAGCAACGACCTGCAGCCCGCCGCGCTCTCCCTCTTCCCGTCCCTGAAGGACACGCTTGAGGCGGGCAGGTCGGCGGGGGCGCTGGCCGCGCTCGTCTCGGGCTCGGGTCCGACGACCGCGTTCCTCGCGGCGGACGAGTCCTCGGCGAAGCGCGTGGCCGCGGCCCTCTCGGAGTCCGGCCTCTGCCACACAGCCCGCGCGGCCCCCGCCCCGGCCCCGGGCGCCACCCTCCTCTGACCCGGCACAGGGCCCAGCCCCGGGGCTTGATCTTTCAAGCCCCGCCGGCGATTGAGGCGCGGGGTTCGGGGCGGAGCCCCGAGGCGGGGGGAACGGGTGGCCGGGTCCTCCGGTGGGCCGACTACGCTTGAAAGTCGGCCCACCCCCGTGGCCCACCCCCCGGAGCGGAGCGAAATGGCAGTCAATCTGGTCAACGTCGAGAACGTCTCGAAGGTCTACGGCACCCGTGCCCTCCTCGACGGCGTCTCCCTCGGCGTACAGGAAGGCGACCGGATCGGCGTCGTGGGACGCAACGGAGACGGCAAGACCACCCTCATCCGGATGCTCGCCAAGCTGGAGGAGGCCGACACCGGACGCGTCACCCACAACGGCGGCCTGCACCTCGGCGTCCTCACCCAGCACGACTCCCTCGACCCCGAGGCCACCGTCCGCCACGAGGTCATCGGCGACATGGCCGACCACGAGTGGGCCGGCAGCGCCAAGATCCGCGACGTGCTCACGGGCCTCTTCGGCGGCCTGGACCTGCCCGGTTTCCCGCAGGGCCTGGACACCGTCATCGGCCCCCTCTCCGGCGGCGAGCGGCGCCGTATCGCGCTCGCCCAGCTGCTCATCGCCGAGCAGGACCTGATCGTCCTCGACGAGCCGACGAACCACCTCGACGTCGAGGGCATCGCCTGGCTCGCCCAGCACCTGCGGGCCCGCCGCTCCGCCCTCGTCTGCGTCACGCACGACCGCTGGTTCCTCGACCAGGTCTGCACCCGCATGTGGGACGTGCAGAAGGGCACCATCTTCGAGTACGAGGGCGGCTACTCGGACTACGTGTTCGCGCGCGCCGAGCGGGAGCGGATCGCCGCGACCGAGGAGACCAAGCGGCAGAACCTGATGCGCAAGGAGCTGGCCTGGCTGCGCCGCGGCGCCCCCGCCCGCACCTCCAAGCCGCGCTACCGCATCGAGGCGGCCAACGAGCTGATCGCCGACGTCCCGGAGCCGCGCGACAAGAGCGAGCTGATGAAGTTCGCGAACGCCCGGCTCGGCAAGACCGTCTTCGACGTGGAGGACGCGACGATCCAGGCCGGACCGAAGGTGCTGCTCAAGCACCTCACCTGGCAGCTCGGCCCCGGCGACCGAGTCGGCCTGGTCGGGGTGAACGGCGCGGGCAAGACGTCCCTGCTGCGCGCCCTCGACGAGGCCGCCCGCAGCCAGGGTGATGTCCAGCCGACCGCCGGAAAGATCATCGTCGGTAAGACGGTCCGCCTCGCCTACCTCTCGCAGGACGTGACCGAACTCCCCTCCTCCCTGCGCGTGTTGGAGGCCGTCCAGCAGATCCGCGACCGCGTCGACCTCGGCAAGGGCCGTGAGATGACCGCGGGCCAGCTGTGCGAGCAGTTCGGCTTCGCGAAGGACAAGCAGTGGACGCCGGTCGGAGATCTCTCCGGTGGCGAGCGGCGTCGGCTCCAGATTCTGCGCCTCCTCATGGACGAGCCGAACGTCCTCTTCCTCGACGAGCCGACGAACGACCTGGACATCGAGACGCTGACGCAGCTCGAGGACCTGCTCGACGGGTGGCCGGGCTCGATGGTCGTGATCTCCCACGACCGGTTCTTCCTGGAGCGCACCACCGACACCACGTTCGCGCTGCTCGGCGACGCCACCCTGCGGAATCTGCCGCGCGGCGTCGACGAGTACCTGGAGCGCAGGCAGCGCATGATCGCGGCCGCGTCCCCCGCCCCCGCGGCGGCCCCGGCCGTGGCAGCGAAGGCGGGGCCCTCCGCGGCCGATGTGCGCGCCGCGAAGAAGGAACTCCAGAAGGTCGAGCGGCAGATGGAGAAGATCTCCGAGAAGGAGACCAAGCTGCACACGCAGATCGCCGACAACGCCACCGACTTCGGGAAGGTCGCGAAGCTCGACGCGGAGCTGCGCGATCTGGTCGCGCAGCGCGAGGAGTTGGAGATGCGCTGGATGGAGCTGGCCGAGGACGCCTGAGTGAAGCTCGGCGTCGGGGGCGGGTGATAGAAAAGGGCCGCCGGGACGAGAACGTGCGGTCCGGCCCACGGCGACTGGCCTTGCCGAAACTCAACGTCCCCGAGGTACCCAGGTCATGACCCAGCCACCCCCACCCCGCCCGCCGAACGAACCCCCGTCCCCGCAGGGAGAATTCGGCGCCCCACCGCCCATGCCTCCGTACACCACCCCCGGTTACGGCACCCTGCGCACACCGCTCCCGCCCGAGGCCCGGACCCGCCTGGGCCAACAGCCGTACGGGCAGGACCAGTACGGGCAGGACCAGTACGAGCGGCTCCAGCGCGAGCAGTCGCAGTACGAGCAGGCCCAGCAGGGTCGTCCGCAGTCGCCCGCCCGCAGAAGAGTGCCGCCGATCGCGCTCGTCATCGGCGCCGCGGTCGTGGCCCTCGCGCTGATCGTCGGCGGCGGCTTCCTCTACGCCTCGACGTCCGGCGACGACCCCACCGCGGGTTCCACGGGCTCCGACAAGGACGGCGACGGCCTCGGCGGTTCCGGGGCGGAGCAGGCCCCGGCCGACCCGTCGGCCAGGGTGACGCTGCGGCTGCCCGCGCCGAAGGTGGCGAAGCGGCAGGTGGACAGCGTCCAGGGCTCCTGGCTGACCGACCGGACGTACGCCAAGGCGGGCGTGAACCAGCTCGTCGGATACGACGCCGCGAGCGGCCGCAAGACCTGGACCCTCCCGCTGTCGGGGCAGACGTGCGCGGGGACGGACACCGTCACCGACGACGCGCTCGCGGCCGTGGTCAGTGAGGCGGGCAAGCGGCCCGCCGACGGCGACCACAGGCCGTGCAGCCAGATCACCGTCTTCGACGTCAACACGGGGCACAAGCTCTGGACGCAGAGCCTGGGCCAGGGCTCGAACCGGCGGATCTTCGAGGAGCTCTCCCTCTCGGGCAACACGCTCGCGGCGGGCGGCGGCCTCGACGGCGGCGCCGCCTTCGACGTCAAGTCGGGCAGCATCCTGTGGCAGCCCGACACCGGCGAGTGCCAGGACCTCGGCTACCACGGCGGCGCCCAGCTCGTGACGGTCCGCAAATGCGGCACCTACGGCAAGCACGCGACGTACGACGTCCAGCTCTTGGACCCGGTCACAGGCCAGCCCAAGTGGTCCTACAAACTCGCCAAGGGCCTCGACAACGTAAAGGTCCTGTCCACCAAGCCGGTCGTCTTCGGCGTGGGAAAGGGCGTCGACGCGGCGGACACCATCACCGACGTATTCGCCCTGGACGGTCGCGGCAGGCTCGCGAGCAGGATCGCCATCGACCCCAAGAAGTACGACTTCGCCTGCGAGGTCGGAAAGACCGAGGGCTGCGCGAAGATCACCGTCGGTAGCGGTCGGATCTATTTCGCGACGCCGCCGCCCGAGGCCGACGCCGGCGCGGGGCGGTCCAACGAGATCGTGTCGTACTCCCTTGAGACCGGAAAACGCACGGGCGACCGCGTCACGGGAGGTGCGCACCATGACATCTTCCCGGTGCGCATGGACGGCGGGAACCTCCTGGCGTTCAAGACGGGATCCGCCGACAAGGGCAGCCGGATCGTCACGATCGACCCCCGGACCATGAAGCAGTCGACGCTGGTGGAAACGCCGGCGACGCCCGCCGTCCGGGAAATGATCACCGGCCTGGCGCCGGGCCGCTCGAATTCCGAACTCCGCTATTCCAAGGGGAGATTGTTCCTCGCCCAGCCCCTGATCGGCGAGCCCTACGCGGACGGCGGCAAGCGGTACACGGCGGTTGGATTCGGCACCGGCTGAGACACCGGCCGGAAGTGGTCGTGTACTCCCAAACATCCCTCAATGCACTGGATTTCAGCATGGAGGGCCGCTTCTGGTCGGTAAGGGGCGCGCAACCTCGAACAAGCGTGTAGCTTCCGGGGCATGAAGCAGGACGGGGAGTCGGGGGGCTCGCCTGTCCTTGGGGGGCCCGGGGGTTCGCGGGGACACCCGGGGTGGATTGGGGGGTTGGCCCGATGGGAGTGCGGCTGATGGTGGTCGACGACCACCGACTGCTGGCCGAGGCGTTGGCCTCGGCCCTGAAGCTGCGCGGGCACCGGGTGCTCGCGGCTGCCGCACCGGTGGCCGGAGCGGCGGATCTGGTCATCTCGCGGGCGCCCGAGGTCTGCCTGCTGGGCACGGCGACACCCGCGGAGCCCGGCACCTTCGACCCGGTGGTCCGCATCAAACGCGAGCGCCCGCAGGTGGCGGTCGTGGTGCTTGGCCCCGTCCCCTCGCCCAGAGGCATCGCGTCGGCCTTCGCGGCCGGCGCCTCAGGATACGTACGGCACGACGAGCGCATAGAGGGTGTCGAACGCGCCCTGATGAAGGCGCGCGCGGGGGAGGCGGCGGTGGCGCCCGCCCTGCTCCAGGGCGCGTTCGGGGAGTTGCTCAACCCGGCGGCCCAGCCGGACGACGAGGGGCAGCGGTTGCTCCAGATGTTGACGCCGCGCGAGGTCGAGGTCCTGGTGCGGGTCGCGGACGGCGAGGACACCCGGCTGATCGCGGCGGGCATGGGCATCGCCCCGTCCACGGCCCGTACGCATGTGCAGCGCGTCCTGATGAAGCTGGGCGTCGGCTCGCGCCTGGAGGCGGCGGCGCTCGCCGCGCGCACGGGGCTGCTTGACCGGGCGGGCCCGGTGGGCTCGCCGGAGCCGGAGTCCTGAGCTATAGTTGATCTTGCGTTGGTCGCCGCAACTCGCGGTGAACGACCGTGCGTTGGTGGTCCAAGGAAAGACGTCCCGCTTCCTGCGGGGAGATGCAGGTGCAAGGCCTGCCCGGCGCTCCAGCAGTCAAGGCCCGTTCCGCTTCGGCGGAACGGGCCTTGTGCGTTACTCCGACGGCTCCGCGGGCTCTTCCGGGGCCGCGGCCGGCGGCTCCGTGGGGCGCAGCTTCATCCAGGCCAGGAAGAACACCCCGAGGAGCAGCATGCCGATGCCGGTCCACAGGTTGATGTTGATGTCCTGGGCCTTCTTGAGGTCGGCGTCGGACGCCGTGAGGCCGGCGATGGTGACGATCACGCCGTACACCACGAAGAGGCCGCCGATGATGCGTCGCACGTCGAAGAGGCGGGCCGCCGTCGCCGACCTGGCCTCGAGTTCCTTCACTTCCTCGACGTGCTGGTTCATTTCGTCGCTCATGTCGTGTTACCTCGGACCTCAGAAGGAGAACGGGATGTAGCAGATGACGGCGAGGACGATCGCTCCCCAGCCCAGCAGGGCCGGCTTGCGGTACCAGGCGTCGTCACCCTCGGCCGGCGGCTCCTCCATGCCCGGCGACTTCGTGCCGTACACGAGACCGGCCAGCTCCTCGGCGGGCTTGGACTTCGTGCAGAGCGTGACCACGAACATCACCACCGCGCCGACCACGAAGGCGACGATCGAGGACACGAAGTTGGCGCCCTGGTCCGAGGGGATCGAGATGACGCCCTGCTTGTAGAACCAGAAGTAGTTCACCATCGCGG
This sequence comes from Streptomyces sp. NPDC002754, assembly GCF_053592315.1. Taxonomy (NCBI): domain Bacteria; kingdom Bacillati; phylum Actinomycetota; class Actinomycetes; order Kitasatosporales; family Streptomycetaceae; genus Streptomyces; species Streptomyces sp. NPDC002754. The sequence continues at coordinate 39,456 of NZ_JBSFVM010000016.1, read as the reverse complement.
CCACGGTGCCCGAAAGCAGGCCCCAGAAACCGGCGGCGGGAGTGGTCCGCTTCCAGAACATGCCGATGATGAAGACCACGAACAGCGGGACGTTGAAGAACGAGAACAGCGTCTGCAGGTAGTTCATGATGTTGCTGAAGCTGCCCGCGATGAACGCGGTGCCCATGCCGATCACGACGCCGACGGCGGTGACGACGCGGCCGGTCTGCAGGTAGTACCGGTCGCTGAGGCCCTTCTTGATGTACGCGCCCCAGATGTCGTTGGTGAACACCGTGTTGAAGGACGAGACGTTGGCCGCCATGCCCGCCATGAAGGCGGCGAGCAGGCCGGTCACCGCGATGCCGAGGACACCGTTGGGGAGCAGGTCGCGCATGAGGACCGGGATGGCGTCGTTGTACTGCAGGCCGTCGGCGGACTTGCCGATGGACGGCTCCATGACCAGGGCGATCAGGCCGGGGACCACGACGACCATCGGAATGAGGATCTTCGGGAACGCGGCGATCAGCGGGGTGCGCTTGGCGGCGGAGAGGTTCTTCGCGGACAGCGCGCGCTGCACCTCGGCGAAGTTCGTCGTCCAGTAGCCGAAGCTCATCACGAAGCCGAGGCCGAGCACGATGGTCAGCCAGTTGGCGCCGAGCGGGTTGGCCTCGCCGATGCCCGTGTCCTGCCAGGCCGTCATGAACGAATCACCGTGCGAACTGGACAGTGAGTCCGAGATGCCGTCCCAGCCGCCGACGCGCTTGAGGCCGACGATGGTCAGCGGGATGAGCGCGGCGAGGATGACGAAGAACTGCAGGACCTCGTTGTAGATCGCCGAGGAGAGCCCGCCGATCGTGATGTACGCGAGGACGAAGAGGCCGGCGATGACGATCGCCACCCACTGCGGCCAGCCGAGCAGCGCCTGGAGGACCAGGGCCATCGCGTACAGGTTGACGCCCGCGATCAGCACCGAGGAGACGGCGAAGATGATCGAGGAGAGCAGGTGGGAGGAGGGGCCGAAGCGGTGCAGCAGGAACTCGGGGACCGAGCGCACCTTCGACGAGTAGTAGAAGGGCATCATCACCAGGCCGAGGAAGACCATGGCGGGGATGGCGCCGATCCAGTACCAGTGCACGGTGTAGAGGCCGTACTGCGCACCGTTGGCCGCCATGCCGAGGAGCTCGGTGGCACCCAGGTTTGCGGCGACGAACGCGAGACCGGTGACCCAGGCGGGCAGGGAGCGCCCGGACAGGAAGAAGTCCAGGCTGGTCTTCACGGAGCGGCGGGCGGCGAAGCCGATGCCCAGCACCACGACGAAGTAGATCGCCATGATCGCGTAGTCGAGGCCGTTGGTGGGCAGCCGGAGTCCCTCGGCCAGGGTTGTTGTGGGGGACAGCATGAAGATCTCGCTTCGTTGCGCGAACTGAAACAGTCCGGAACCTACGCCTCCGGCTTCAATAAGTGAACAGTAAGAGTGACGTTCTTTGTTGGATTGTGATCGAGACCTCGCGTCCTCTTGACGTGGCTAGCTGTTGCCTTATGCTTTGTTGTGTTTGGTTCTGTTTGGTTGGTGTGATGAGGAGCATCGGACGTGAAGAAGACGTCGACCCGGCTCGCCGACGGTCGTGAGCTCATCTATTACGACTCGCGCGACGACGTCGTCCGGGACGCGGTCGACCGCCGTCCCCTCGACCCCACCGTCACCACGTCGGAGGTCCGCCGCGACCCCCTGCTCGGCGACTCCGTGGCGATCGCCTCGCACCGCCAGGGCCGGATCTACCACCCGCCGGCCGACGAGTGCCCGCTGTGCCCCTCCGAGGGCGAGCGGCTGAGCGAGATCCCCGACTCCGCGTACGACGTGGTGGTCTTCGAGAACCGCTTCCCCTCGCTCGCCGGGGACGCGGGCCGCTGCGAGGTCGTGTGCTTCACGTCCGACCACGACAAGTCCTTCGCGGACCTGACCGAGGAGCAGGCGGCCCTCGTCCTCGACGCGTGGACGGACCGCACCGCGGAGCTCTCCCACCTCGACTCCGTCGAGCAGGTCTTCTGCTTCGAGAACCGCGGCGCCGAGATCGGCGTCACCCTCGGCCACCCGCACGGCCAGATCTACGGCTACCCCTTCACGACCCCGCGCACGGCCCTGATGCTGCGCTCCGCCGCCGAGCACAAGGAGCAGACCGGCGGCCGGAACCTCTTCGCCGACGTGGTGGAGAAGGAGATGCAGGACGGCAGTCGCATCGTCCTCGAAGGCGAGCACTGGGTGGCCTTCGTTCCCTACGCCGCCCACTGGCCGTACGAGGTGCACCTCTACCCCAAGCGGCAGGTCCCGGACCTGCTCGCGCTCGACGACGACGCACGCACAGAGTTCCCCAAGATTTATCTGGAACTCTTGAGGCGCTTCGACCGGATCTTCGGTGAGAACCAGCCGGTGACGCCGTACATCGCGGCCTGGCACCAGGCCCCGTTCGGCCCGCTGGACGAGTTCGAGGGTGTCAACCGCGATGATTTCGCGCTGCACCTCGAGCTTTTCACCATCCGACGCACTTCCGGCAAGCTGAAGTTTCTCGCGGGTTCCGAGTCCGGCATGAGCGTGTTCATCAACGACGTGCCGCCGGAGACCGCGGCCGAGCGACTGCGAGAGGTAGCGAGCAAGTAATGGGACAGACCGTTTCCAAGAAGTACCTGGTCACGGGCGGTGCCGGCTATGTCGGCAGCGTCGTCGCGCAGCACCTGGTCGAGGCGGGCCACGAGGTCACCGTCCTCGACAACCTCTCCACCGGCTTCCGCGAGGGCGTGCCCGCGGGCGCCACGTTCGTCGAAGGTGACATCCGCGACGCGGGCAAGTGGCTCGACTCCTCGTACGACGCCGTGCTGCACTTCGCCGCGTTCTCGCAGGTCGGCGAGTCCGTCGTGAAGCCCGAGAAGTATTGGGCGAACAACGTCGGCGGCACCATGGAGCTGCTCGCCGCGATGCGCGCCGCGGACGTCCGCAAGCTGGTCTTCTCCTCGACCGCGGCCACGTACGGCGAGCCGGTGAACACACCGATCACCGAGACCGACCCGACCGCGCCCACCTCCCCGTACGGAGCCTCGAAGCTCGCGGTCGACCACATGATCACCGGCGAGGCGAACGCACACGGTCTCGCGGCCGTTTCGCTCCGGTACTTCAACGTGGCTGGTGCATACGGAAGTTGTGGTGAGCGGCACGACCCCGAGTCGCACCTCATCCCGCTCGTCCTCCAGGTCGCGCAGGGCGGCCGCGAGGCGATCAACGTCTTCGGCGACGACTACCCGACGCCCGACGGCACCTGCATCCGCGACTACATCCACGTCGCCGACCTCGCCGAGGCCCACCTCCTCGCCGTCGACGCCGCGCGGCCCGGCGAGCACCTCATCTGCAACCTCGGCAACGGCAACGGATTCTCCGTCCGCGAGGTCGTCGAGACCGTCCGCCAGGTCACCGGGCACCCGATCCCCGAGGTCGTCGCCCCGCGCCGCGGCGGCGACCCGGCCGTCCTCGTCGCCTCCGCCGACACCGCGCGCGAGCGCCTCGGCTGGAACCCGTCCCGCGCGGACCTCGCGGGCATCGTCGCCGACGCCTGGGCGTTCGCCCAGGCGCGCCAGCAGTAACCAGTAGCGGGTAACCAGTAGCAGGGGTAGGTAGCCAACTCATGTCCGTCGACGCCCAGTTCAAGGACCTGTACGGGTACGAGCCCGCAGGCGTGTGGGCGGCCCCCGGCCGCGTCAACCTCATCGGCGAGTACACCGACTTCAACGAGGGCTTCGTCATGCCGCTCGCGCTGCCGCACACCGCGGTCGCCGCGGTGGCCCGGCGCGAGGACGGCGTCCTGCGCCTGCACTCGGCCGACATCGACGCCCCCGTCGTGGAACTGCGCGTCGACGAACTTGCCCCCCTGTCGAAGTACGGCCAGGGCGGCTGGGCCGCGTACCCGGCGGGCGTCGTCTGGGCGCTGCGCGACGCGGGCCACACGGTGGGCGGCGCGGACATCCAGCTGGCCTCCACGGTCCCGACCGGCGCGGGCCTCTCCTCGTCGGCCGCCCTCGAGGTCGTCACGGCGTACGCGATGAACGACCTGTACGAACTCGGGCTCACGGGAGCCGAGTTGGCGGTCATCGCCCAGCGCGCCGAGAACGCCTTCGTCGGCGTCCCGTGCGGCGTCATGGACCAGATGGCCTCGTCCTGCGCCACCGAGGGGCACGCGCTGCACCTCGACTGCCGCGACCTGTCGATCCGCCAGGTCCCCTTCGACCTGGCGGCCCACGGCCTCCAGCTCCTCGTCGTCGACACCCGCGTCAAGCACGAGCTGGGCGACGGCGCGTACGCGGAGCGGCGCGCGGGCTGCGAGGAGGGCGCCCGCGTCCTCGGCGTGACCCACCTGCGCGACGTCTCATACGCGCAACTTGGCACGTCCGTCGCGGAGTTGGAGCTGGCCGGGGTCGACGAGAAGGTCGTCCGCTACGTCCGCCACGTCGTCACCGACGACCACCGCGTCGAGCGCGTCATCGAGCTGCTCGACGCGGGCGACGTGCGCGCCATCGGCCCGATCCTCGTCCAGGGCCACGTCTCGCTCCGCGACGACCTGCGGATCTCCTGCCCGGAACTCGACCTGGTCGTCGGCACGGCGATGACCTCCGGGGCGCTCGGGGCGCGGATGACGGGCGGCGGCTTCGGCGGCTCCGCGGTCGTCCTGGTGGAGTCGGACGACGCCGACACCGTCACGAAGGCGATCACCACCGCCTTCACCGAGGCCGGCTTCACGACGCCGCGCGTCTTCCCGGCGGTGCCCTCGGCAGGCGCCCGCCGCGAGTCCTGACGGCCGCTCAGCCGAGCCGCTTTGTCAGCGTGAACTCCTTGGTTCCGGGCGGGTAGTCCGGGATCACGGAGACCACGTCGTAGCCGTGCAGCCGATAGAAGCCGGGCGCCTGACTGTGTCTCATAGTGCGCTCCGCGCACGGGCCCAGGTCTTGGTGGGTGTGTTGGCGCGGCGGCTCAGCCGAGCCGCTTTGTCAGCGTGAACTCCTTGATTCCGGGCGGGTAGTCCGGGATTACGGAGACCACGTCGTAGCCGTGCAGCCGATAGAAGCCCGGAGCCTGGAAGTCCCAGGTCTCCACGCGGGAGCTGACGCAGGCGTGCTCCTCGTGCGCGATGCGCTCCGCCTCCGCGAGGAGACGGGAGCCGAGGCCCGCCCCGCGGTGCTGCTCGGCGACCCAGAGCAGATCCACGTGCAGCCAGAACGCCCACGTGTACGCGTCGAGCCCCGCCGCCAGTGCGCCCTCCTCGTCCAACACCCATACCTGGAGCGGGACATGCTGGTCGGCAGGGGTGCCGCGCAGCTCGCGAAGGTCCGGTGACGCCGCCGCGTTGGTCTCCCTCAGCAGCGACCGGAGCAGAAGGGCGCGCTCCTTGTCGACTTCTGTCTCGATGCGAAACATGCGCATCACCATAAACGCGCAGGACAGTCACTGCTCCGCCAACCGCCAACCAGTTCTGCGAATTGACTTCCCCTCCGGGCCTCCGCCTCTAGTCTGAGGACAGCACCGGTGGGGGCCGGTGCCGATCAGGGGGCGAGACAGCCGGGTACGACGCCCGGAGCGGGGGAAGCGGTTCGGCACACGGCGGCGGCCGTGCGGCTGCGGCGACCCGCACTCCGGGCGCCGTACCCGCGTTGATCCGTTCCCCGAGGTTGGGGTATCCCCTGCTCCGCACCGGAGCTCGGGGAAGGGGGTAATCACGTGGTACGCATCCGGGTCCTTGTAGTCGACGACCATCGCATCTTCGCCGAGTCGCTCGCCGCGGCGCTCGCGGCCGAGCCCGATGTCGACGTGTCGGCCGCGGGGAGCGGCCCCGCCGCTCTGCGCTGCCTCGACCGGGCGGTCGCGGAGGGACGCCGATTCGATGTGCTGCTGATCGACGCGGACCTGGGCGCGGCATCGCTCCAGGGCATGCGCGCGCCGACAGTCGTGCCCGACAGCGCCGCGCAGGACGGCCTCGTCGACGGCATCTCGCTGGTGGCAGGCGTCCGTTCGGGCCAGCCCGCCGTGCGCACGGTGGTGCTCGCCGAGCGGGACGACCCGCGCCGCGCGGCGCTCGCGTTGCAGGCGGGGGCGTCCGGCTGGGTCGCCAAGGACTGTTCCCTGTCACGCCTGTTGACCGTCATACGGGGCGTGCTGCGGGAGGAGACGCATCTGCCGCCCGCGCTGCTCACGGGCGTCCTACGGGAGTTGACCGCGGCCCGCAAGCACCGCACCGAGTCCGAGCGCCTCGTCGAGTCCCTGACACCGCGTGAGCGCGAGGTGCTGCGCTGCATGGTGGCGGGCCTCGGCCGCAAGGCGGTGGCTGAGCGCCTCTTCCTCTCCCCGCACACCGTCCGCACCCACATGCAGAACGTCCTGGGCAAACTCGGCGTCCACTCAACCCTCGCCGCGGTGGCACTGGCCCGCAGGGCGGGCGTGGGCCCGGCAGACCTGGAGGCAGCGAGCTGAGCCACTTGAGCTCCGCCGGCCCTTCTCCTCAAGCCCGGCGGCACTCGGTCAGGTTCTTTAAGCCCGGCGGTGCTTGGGCAGGCTTTTCAAGCCCGGCGGCGCTTGGGCAGGTTCTTTGAGCCCGGGCGGCGCTCGGGCGGGTTCTTTAAGCCCCTGCGGCGATTGAGCAGCATCTTTTAAGCCCCGCCGGCGATTGAGGCGCGGGGTCCGGGGCGGAGCCCCGCGGCCTCGGCCACGGAGCCGCCTGCTCGATCGCCGCAGGGGCTTGATCGGGTCAACCAGGAATGTTGTCGAACGGAGCCGTCAACTGGCGGAGCAACCCTGCCAGTTCCCCCCGCTGCGCCCGCGACAACTCCGCCAGAATCGCCCGCTCCTGATCAAGCAACCCGGCCAACGCCTGATCACCCCGATCACACCCCTCGTCCGTGAGCCGGACAAGAACACCACGGCGATCGCTGGGATCCGGCAACCGCTCGACGAGGCCCTTCTTGGCCAGCCGGTCGATACGGTTGGTCATCGTCCCGGACGTCACCAGCGTCTGCGTGAGCAACTGCCCCGGCGAGAGCTGATACGGGGTGCCCGCACGCCGCAGCGCCGTCAGCACGTCGAACTCCCACGGCTCAAGGTTGTGCTCGGAGAAGGCCAGGCGACGGGCCCGGTCCAGATGGCGCGCGAGCCTGCTGACCCGACTGAGCACCTCAAGGGGCTCCACGTCGAGGTCGGGGCGCTCTCGGCGCCACGCTGAGACCAGACGGTCGACCTCGTCCTCCATGACGATCAGTGTAGGGGGTGTGTCGACATGAAGTCTCTTGAGGTCGACTATCTTGACATCGAGATACTCGCGGTCGACGCTTGACGGTATGACACCTGCACCCTCCTGGGACCCCCGGCAGTACCTCCGGCACGCTGGCCATCGCGGCCGCCCCTTCGTCGACCTGCTCGCCCGCGTCCCCGCCCTACCGGGGGACCCCGCCCGCATCGCCGACCTCGGCTGCGGCCCCGGCAACGTCACGACACTGCTCGCCGAACGCTGGCCCACCGCCCGCATCACCGGCTACGACAACTCGCCGCAGATGCTGGAGCAGGCCGCCGCCCACGCGAGCGATCGCCTCGACTTCGCGTACGCGGACGCGGCCGACTGGGCGCCCACGGAGACGTACGACCTGCTGCTGTCGAACGCGACGCTGCAATGGGTCCCGGACCACGCCGACGCGTTCCCCCGGTGGATCGACGCAGTGGCCCCCGGCGGCACGTTCGCCTTCCAGGTGCCCGGCAACTTCGACGCGCCCAGCCACGTCCTGATGCGGGAGCTGGCGGAATCCGCCCACTGGAAGGGCCGGCTGGCCGGAGTACTGCGCCACGGGGACGCGGTGCTCACGCCTGCGGCCTACCTGGAGCGGCTCGCCGGCCTCGGCTGCGAGGTCGACGCCTGGGAGACGACATACCTGCACCTCCTGGAGGGCCCCGACCCCGTCCTCGACTGGGTCAAGGGCACCGGCCTGCGCCCGGTCCTGACCGCACTCGCGGACGACCCGGAGGCGCGGGACGCTTTCGTCGCCGAGTACCGAGATCTGCTCCGCGCGGCGTATCCGGCGACGGAGCACGGCACGGTGCTGCCGTTCCGGCGGATCTTCGTGGTGGCGACCCGCTCATGACACTGGTCGGGGTCGACCATGTGCAACTCGCGGCGCCGCCCGGCAGCGAGGTCGCGCTGCGGGCCTTCTACGTCGACGTCCTCGGCATGACCGAAACCCCCAAGCCGCCGGGGCTCGCGGGGCGGGGCGGGTGCTGGTTCCAGTCCGGAGCGGTCCGGCTCCACCTGGGCGTCGACCGCGACTTCCGCCCCGCGAGGAAGGCGCACCCGGGGCTCCTGGTCCGCGACATCGCGGCGCTCGCGAACCGGCTCGCGGGGCACGGCATCGACGTCGACTGGGACGACCTGCTGCCGGGGCGCCGCCGCTTCTACTGCACGGACCCGGTAGGCAACCGCCTGGAGTTCCTTCCTTTAAGCCCCGCCGGCGATTGAGGCGCACTCAAGCCCCTGCGGCGATTGAGCAGCGGGGTCCGGGGTGGAGCCGCGCGAGCCCGGCCACGGCGCCGCTGCCCAAAAGATCGGGGCTCCGCCCCGGACCCCGCGCCTCAATCGCCGGCGGGGCTTGATGGGGCTCAGCTCTTCCGGTGGCCTATCAGTCGCGGCTTCGGCTCCAGCCCGTCCAAGCCGTGCCACGCCAGGTTCACCAAGTGCGCCGCAACCTCCGCCTTCTTCGGTTTGCGGGCGTCCAGCCACCACTGACCCGTCAGCGCCACCATCCCGACCAGCGCCTGCGCGTACAGCGGCGCCAGTTTCGGGTCGAAGCCGCGGGACTTGAACTCGCGGCCCAGGATGTCCTCCACCTGCGTAGCGATGTCGGAGATCAGGGACGCGAAAGAACCCGTGGACTGCGGGATGGGGGAGTCGCGGACCAGGATGCGGAAGCCGTCCGTGTGCTCCTCGATGTAGTCGAGGAGCGCGAACGCCGCCTGCTCGACCAGCTCACGCGCGTGCCCGGCGGTCAGCGAACCGGTCACCATGTCCAGGAGCTGGCGCATCTCGCGGTCCACGACCACCGCGTACAGGCCCTCCTTGCCGCCGAAGTGCTCGTACACCACCGGCTTGGAGACCCCGGCCTTCGCCGCGATCTCCTCCACGGAGGTGCCCTCGAAGCCCTTGGCGGCGAAGAGGACCCGACCGATCTCCAGGAGCTGCTGGCGCCGCTCCGCCCCCGTCATCCGGGTCCGGCGCGTACGCCGGGGTTGCTTGTCGGGCTTGTCGCTGCTCGGGGTGTCTGAGTCGGTCGCCACGTCGTCCATCATGCCGTGCGGGCGTCAGCCGGCGTCTACGGCCTGCGCCTTGCGGCGCGAGGCGATGCGGTCCTTGGACGGCCAGCGCACGTCGTGCGCCCAGCCCAGCTGCTCGAACCAGCGGATCAGGCGGGCCGAGGAGTCCACCTGCCCGCGCTCCACCCCGTGCCGCGCCGACGTCGGGTCCGCGTGGTGCAGGTTGTGCCAGGACTCGCCGCAGGACAGGACCGCCAGCCACCACACGTTGCCGGAGCGGTCGCGGGACTTGAAGGGGCGCTTGCCGACGGCGTGGCAGATCGAGTTGATGGACCACGTGACGTGGTGCAGCAGCGCCACACGGACGAGCGAGCCCCAGAAGAACGCCGTGAACGCGCCCCACCAGGACATGGTGACCAGGCCGCCGATCAGGGCGGGGAGGGCGAGCGACAGCAGCGTCCACAGCACGAACTGGCGGGAGATCGCGCGGATCGCCGGGTCCTTGACCAGGTCCGGGGCGTACTTCTCCTGCGAGGTCTGCTCCTCGTCGAACATCCAGGCCATGTGCGCCCACCACAGGCCCTTCAACAGGGCCGGGACCGTCTCCCCGTACCGCCACGGCGAGTGCGGGTCGCCCTCGGCGTCGGAGAACTTGTGGTGCTTGCGGTGGTCGGCGACCCAGCGCACGACCGGGCCCTCCACCGCGAGCGAACCCATGATCGCCAGCGCGATCCGCAGCGGGCGCTTCGCCTTGAAGGAGCCGTGCGTGAAATACCGGTGGAAGCCGATCGTGATGCCGTGACAGCCCACGAAGTAGAAGACGACGAGCAGCCCGAGGTCGAGCCAGCTCACTCCCCACCCCCAGGCCAGCGGCACCGCCGCGAGCAGCGCCAGGAACGGGACGGCGATGAACGCGAGCAGTGTGATCTGCTCCACGGAGCCCTTCTGTTCGCCGCCGAGTGTCGCAGAATGCGAGGTGGCGGGCGGTTTTGACGACGGACCGGCGGCGTCTTCGATCACATCGGTACTGGTGACCATGGGAGTCCCCTGTAAGTCGAGGGTTGAGACGGGCTGAGACGGGTCAGGAGATCCACGGGGATCCGCGGACAGCTTGCCTACGGTTCCGTAACCTACGGCACCGTAAGTATGTCAGCGTGCAGCCGGGCGGCACGAGGCTCCGACCTCGCCGTCGGCGGTGGCACATATCCTTGGAATCGGTCGGACAGCGCGGTCCGCTCTGAATCTCCACCCTGGGTTGTGTACCCGGATCCGGGGATCCTTCCTCCCGACGTGCTTCACCACGTGCCCGACGTGCTTCACCATTGCAAGGAGCCGCACCTGTGAGCAGTGCCGACGAACAGACCGCTGCGACCAGCACCAGCGCCGAGCTGCGCGCCGACATCCGTCGGCTCGGTGACCTCCTGGGCGAGACCCTGGTCCGCCAGGAGGGCCCTGAGCTGCTGGACCTGGTCGAAAAGGTCCGCCGCCTGACCCGCGAGGACGGCGAGGCCGCCGCCGAGCTGTTGCGCGGCACCGAGCTGGACACCGCGGCCAAGCTGGTCCGCGCCTTTTCCACGTACTTCCACCTGGCCAACGTGACGGAGCAGGTGCACCGCGGCCGCGAGCTGCGCGCCATGCGGGCCGCCGAGGGCGGACTGCTCGCCCGCACCGCGGACCGCCTCAAGGACGCCGACCCGGACCACCTGCGCGACACGGTCAAGCACCTGAACGTGCGACCCGTCTTCACGGCCCACCCCACCGAGGCCGCCCGCCGCTCCGTCCTCGGCAAGCTGCGCCGCATCGCCGAGCTCCTTGAGACCCCGGTCCTGGAGACCGACCGGCGGCGCTACGACATCCGCCTGGCCGAGAACATCGACCTGGTGTGGCAGACGGACGAGCTGCGCGTCGTACGCCCCGAGGTCACGGACGAGTCCCGTAACGCGATCTATTACCTGGACGAACTGCACGCCGGCGCCGTCGGCGACGTTCTGGAGGACCTGACCGCCGAGCTGGAGCGCGTCGGCTACCAGCTCCCCGAGGACAGCCGCCCGCTCACCTTCGGCACCTGGATCGGCGGCGACCGCGACGGCAACCCGAACGTGACGCCGCAGGTCACCTGGGACGTCCTGATCCTCCAGCACGAGCACGGGATCAACGACGCGCTCGACATGATCGACGAGCTGCGCGGCTTCCTGTCGAACTCGATCCGCTACACGGGCGCCACCGAGGAGCTGCTCACCTCGCTCCAGTGCGACCTGGAGCGCCTCCCGGAGATCAGCCCCCGCTACAAGCGGCTCAACGCGGAGGAGCCCTACCGGCTCAAGGCCACCGCGATCCGGCAGAAGCTGGAGAACACCAAGGAGCGGCTCGCCAGGAACACGCCGCACAAGGAAGGCCGCGACTACCTCGGCACCGCCGAGCTGCTGCACGACCTGACGATCATCCAGACCTCGCTGCGCGAGCACCGCGGCGGACTGTTCGCCGAAGGCCGCATGAACCGTACGATCCGTACGCTCTCCGCCTTCGGCCTCCAGCTCGCCACGATGGACGTACGCGAGCACGCGGACGCGCACCACCACACGCTCGGCCAGCTCTTCGACCGGCTCGGCGAGGAGTCCTGGCGCTACGCCGACATGCCCCGCGACTACCGCGGCAAGCTGCTCGCCAAGGAGCTGCGGTCCAGAAGGCCGCTGGCCCCGACCCCGGCGCCGCTCGACGCCGACGGCGAGAAGACGCTGGGCGTCTTCCACACCATCACGCGGGCCCTCGACGTGTTCGGGCCCGAGGTCATCGAGTCGTACATCATCTCGATGTGCCAGGGCGCCGACGACGTGTTCGCCGCGGCCGTCCTCGCGCGCGAGGCGGGCCTCATCGACCTGCACGCGGGCTGGGCCAAGATCGGCATCGTGCCGCTCCTGGAGACGACGGACGAGCTGAAGGCCGCCGACACGATCCTGGAGGACATGCTCTCCGACCCGTCCTACCGGCGCCTCGTCGCGCTCAACGGGGACGTGCAGGAGGTCATGCTCGGCTACTCCGACTCCTCCAAGTTCGGCGGCATCACCACCTCGCAGTGGGAGATCCACCGCGCCCAGCGCCGACTCCGTGACGTCGCGCACCGCTACGGCGTGCGCCTGCGCCTCTTCCACGGCCGCGGCGGCACCGTCGGCCGCGGCGGCGGCCCCTCGCACGACGCGATCCTCGCCCAGCCCTGGGGAACGCTGGAGGGCGAGATCAAGGTGACCGAGCAGGGCGAGGTCATCTCCGACAAGTACCTGGTGCCGTCCCTGGCCCGCGAGAACCTGGAACTGACCGTCGCGGCCACACTGCAGGCCTCCGCCCTGCACACGGCGCCGCGCCAGTCCGACGAGGCCCTCGCCCGCTGGGACGCCGCGATGGACGTCGTCTCCGACGCCGCGCACAACGCCTACCGGGGGCTCGTCGAGGACCCGGACCTGCCGAACTACTTCCTCGCCTCCACGCCCGTCGACCAGCTTGCCGACCTGCACCTCGGCTCGCGGCCCTCCCGCCGCCCCGGCTCGGGCATCTCGCTCGACGGCCTGCGCGCCATCCCGTGGGTGTTCGGCTGGACCCAGTCCCGGCAGATCGTGCCCGGCTGGTTCGGCGTCGGCTCCGGCCTCAAGGCGCTGCGCGAGGCAGGACCCCGGGGGCACGGCGCCACCGTGCTCGACGAGATGCACGAGCGGTGGCACTTCTTCCGCAACTTCATCTCCAACGTCGAGATGACGCTCGCGAAGACGGACCTGCGGATCGCCAAGCACTACGTCGACACCCTCGTGCCGGACGACCTCAAGCACGTCTTCGACGCCATCGTCGCCGAGCACGAGCTGACCGTCGCCGAGGTCCTGCGCATCACCGGGGGCAGCGAACTCCTGGACGCGCAGCCCGTGTTGAAGCAGACGTTCGCGATCCGCGACGCCTACCTCGACCCGATCTCGTACCTCCAGGTCGCCCTGCTCAAGCGGCAGCGCGACGCGGCGGCCGCCGACGAGACCCCGGACCCGACGCTCGGCCGCGCCCTGCTGCTCACCGTGAACGGTGTGGCCGCGGGCCTGCGCAACACCGGCTGACCCGACCGCGGTTCTAGAAGCCGACGGCGGCGAAGGCCGCCGTCAGCAGCGCGATTCCGGCGCCTCCCGTGATCCACGTGAGGCGCCGGTGGCGTATCCCGCCCGCGAGCACCACCGACGCGAGCAACAGCGAGCCACCGAGCGGCACCCACGCGTGCAGAAACCCGGCGGTGCCCGCGCGCACCGCAGACGTCGAACTCGGCTTGAGGACCACGGGGAAGCGCGCGCCCTTCTTCTCCCCGATCGAGCGGTCGATCGTCACGCTCGCATGCCGTACGGCGGTGGGGGAGGCCGGTGAGAACGGTCCCGTGCAGGTCTCTTCCGCGCACCGGCTCACCGTCATCGTGCCGCGCTCACGGCCCGCCGGGAACGTCACGTGCTGCGCCGCACCCCACGAGGCCCACACGCCGGCGATCAGCAGCAACGCGGCGACCACGGCCGCCGCGATTTGACGGGCAACAGGCAACATGGCCGGGATCCTTGGCCATGACCCTGCATACGGTCAACTCCCGGCGGAATTCCGCCCCGACAAGTCCGTACAGGTCAGCCCGTACAGGTCAGTCGGTAAAGGTCAGGAGTTGTACGTCGACTGGGCCCGCTCCAGGCCCTCGATCACCAGCGCCTCCGCCGCGTCGGCGGCCCGGTCCACGAAGTAGTCGAGTTCCTTGCGCTCCACCGACGCGAAATCCTTCAGCACGAAGTCCGCGACCTGCATCCGCCCCGGCGGCCGACCGATCCCGAACCGCACCCGGTGGTAGTCGGGGCCCAGCGACTTCGTGATCGACTTCAGACCGTTGTGCCCGTTGTCGCCACCGCCCAGCTTCAGGCGCAGCACCCCGTAGTCGATGTCCAGCTCGTCGTGGATCGCCACGATGTGCTCCGTCGGCACCTTGTAGAAGTCGCACAGCGCCGTCACGGGACCACCCGAGACGTTCATGTACGACATCGGCTTCGCGAGGATCACCCGGCGGTTCAGCGGCCCGGGCGGACCGATCCGCCCCTCGATCACCTGCGCCTGCCCCTTGGTCGCCCGCTTGAACTTGGCGCCCATCCGCCGCGCCAGCAGATCGGCCACCATGAAGCCGACGTTGTGCCGGTTCATCGCGTACTCGGGACCGGGATTGCCGAGCCCGGCGATCAGCCAGGGAGCGTTCTCGTCGGACATGCACATTCCTTAGGTGTACGTCGGGTGAGTCGGGTGCGTCGAAACAGAGATACGGGGTGGTGGGCCGAGCCCACCACCCCGTACATCAGGTCAGACCTGGAAGGCTCAGGCCTCCGCGGCCTCGTCGCCCTCGGCCTCGGCCGGGGCCTCCTCGGCCTGCGCGGCCAGGACCTGGAGCACGACGGCGTCCTCGTCGGTGGCCAGCGTGGTGCCCTTGGGCAGCGTGATGTCCTTGGCGTGGATCGACGCGCCGGCCTCGAGGCCCTCGACGGAGACGACGACCGACTCGGGGATGTGCGTGGCCTCGGTCTCGACCGACAGCGTGTTCAGCACGTGCTCGAGCAGGTTGCCACCCGGGGCCAGCTCGCCCTCGGTGTGGACGGGGAGCTCGACGGTGACCTTCTCGCCGAGCTTCACCTGGAGCAGGTCGACGTGGACCAGGAAGCTCGTGATCGCGTCACGCTGCACGGACTTCGGGATGACCAGCTCGTTGCTCTTGCCGTCGATGTCCAGGTTGATCAGGACGTTCGGCGTACGCAGGGCCAGCATCAGGGCGTGCGAGTCGAGCACGATGTGCTGCGGGTCGTTGCCGTGGCCGTAGACGACACCGGGAACCTTCTCGACCTGACGCAGACGGCGGGAGGCACCCTTGCCGAACTCGGTGCGGGTCTCGACGGAAAGCTTGACCTCGGACATGCTCTTCAACTCCTCGTAGAACTGGGGAAAATGGTCACCCGGCCACGAACGGCCTGCTACGAAGAGCGCGTCGATAACGGACAGCCGGCACTTCCGAGAACAGAAGTACGGCCTCCCTCGCCGAGCAACTTCAGCAGTCTACTCGGGGAGGGAGGCCGTACCCAAATGGATCTTCTAGCGCGAGATCCCTACGGAGATCAGGCTTCGCCCTCGAAGAGGCTGGTCACCGAGCCGTCCTCGAAGACCTCGCGCACCGCGGAGGCGATGGTCGGGGCGATCGACAGGACCGTGATCTTGTCGAGCTCCAGCTCGCCCGGCGTCGGCAGCGTGTCCGTGAACACGAACTCGCTCACCTTCGAGTTCTTCAGCCGGTCCGCCGCGGGACCGGAGAGCACACCGTGCGTCGCCGTCACGATGACGTCCTCCGCGCCGTGCGCGAACAGGGCGTCGGCGGCGGCGCAGATCGTGCCACCCGTGTCGATCATGTCGTCGACGAGCACGCAGACGCGGCCCTTCACGTCACCCACGACCTCGTGCACGGTGACCTGGTTGGCGATGTCCTTGTCACGGCGCTTGTGGACGATCGCCAGCGGCGCACCGAGACGGTCGCACCAGCGGTCGGCCACGCGCACGCGACCGGCGTCCGGGGAGACCACGGTCAGCTTCGAGCGGTCCACCTTCGCGCCCACGTAGTCCGCCAGGATCGGCAGCGCGAACAGGTGGTCCACCGGGCCGTCGAAGAAACCCTGGATCTGGTCCGTGTGCAGGTCCACCGTCAGGATGCGGTGAGCACCGGCGGTCTTCATCAGGTCCGCGACCAGACGCGCCGAGATCGGTTCACGTCCGCGGTGCTTCTTGTCCTGCCGCGCGTAACCGTAGAACGGCACGATGACCGTGATGGAGCGGGCCGACGCGCGCTTCAGCGCGTCGATCATGATGAGCTGCTCCATGATCCACTTATTGATCGGAGCCGTGTGGCTCTGGATCAGAAAGCAGTCGGCGCCGCGAGCGGACTCCTGGTAGCGGACGTAGATCTCGCCATTGGCGAAGTCGAAAGCCTTCGTCGGAACGATCCCGACACCGAGCTGGTGCGCGATCTCCTCGGCAAGCTCGGGGTGGGCGCGGCCGGAAAAGAACATCATCTTCTTTTCGCCGGTCGTCTTGATCCCGCTCACAGCACTAGTCTCCTCAGACGCGAGTTCGTCCGCCGCAGCTGCCCGCGCGTCCCATTAGCAGCGAGCCAGGCGAATCGTGTGCAGGTATCACGGTACGCCGTGTCGGACGCACCTGTTTCCGGTCAGCCCGCGCTTTCCGGATCCCGCGAAGCCGCCTCCGCCGCCTTCGCGGCCGTGCTCCCGGGACGCTTTCGAGCCACCCAACCCTCGATATTCCTTTGCTGGCCCCGGGCCACGGCCAGCGAACCGGCGGGCACATCCTTCGTGATCACGGAGCCCGCGGCGGTGTACGCGCCGTCCCCGATGGTGACAGGCGCCACAAACATGTTGTCCGAACCGGTCTTGCAGTGGGACCCCACGGTGGAGTGGTGCTTGCTCTCCCCGTCGTAGTTCACAAAGACGCTCGCGGCACCGATGTTGGTGAAGTCACCGATCGTCGCGTCACCCACGTACGACAGATGCGGCACCTTCGTACCCTCGCCGATCGACGAATTCTTCGCCTCGACGAACGTCCCGATCTTCGACTTGAGCCCGAGGCGCGTGCCCGGCCGCAGATACGCGAACGGCCCCACGGACGCCTCAGGACCCACCTCGGAGCTGTACGCCACCGTGTTGTCGACCCGCGCGCCCGCGCCCACGCGGGTGTCCGTGAGGCGGGAGTTGGGGCCGACCACGGAGCCCTCGGCGAGGTGCGTCGAGCCGTGCAGCTGCGTGCCCGGCAGGACGGTGGCGTCCCGCTCGAAGGTCACGGTGACGTCCACGAACGTCGAGGTCGGGTCCACGACCGTGACGCCCGCGAGCATCGCCTCCTCAAGAAGGCGGTCATTGAGCGTGCGGCGGGCCGCGGAGAGCTGCACGCGATTGTTGATCCCGGCGATCTCACGGTGATCGGCGGCGACGGAGGCACCGACCCGATGCCCCGCCTCCCGCAGAATCCCGAGCACATCGGTCAGATACTCCTCACCCTGACTGTTGTCCGTCCGCACCTTCTTCAGGGCGTCGGTGAGCAGCCGGCCGTCGAAGGCGAAGACCCCCGAGTTGATCTCGCCGATCGCACGCTGGGCTTCCGTAGCGTCCTTGTGCTCGACGATCCCGGTGACGGCGCCCGAGACGTTGTCGCGGACGATGCGCCCGTATCCAGTCGCATCCGGGACCTCGGCGGTCAGCACGGTGACGGCGTTGCCGTCGGCGGTGTGGGTGGCGGCCAGGGCCTTGAGCGTCCCGCCGGTGAGCAGCGGGGTGTCGCCGCAGACCACGACGACGGTGCCCTCGACGGCGCCGTCCAGGCTCTCGAGGCCCATCCGCACGGCGTGCCCCGTGCCGTTCTGCTCGGCCTGCACGGCGGTGCGGGCCTCGGGGTCGACCGCGGCCACGTGCGCGGCGACCTTCTCCCGCTCGTGGCCGACGACCACGACGAGCTGCTCGGGGCTCAACTCACGGGAGGCGGCGAGCACATGACCGACCAGCGACCGGCCGCAGAGCTCATGCAGGACTTTCGGCGTGGCCGACTTCATACGGGTGCCCTCACCCGCTGCGAGTACGACGACGGCTGCCGGGGTGTTGGCGCTGCTCACGGGTGGGCCCTTCGGCGTCGGATGCGTTGTGGGGTGGACATCCGCAGGATACCGGGGCGTTTTGGGCCGGGCATGGGGGCGGGGCCCGACCGTTGGGTCAGGCCCCGCAACCGCGTACAGCTCCCCCGCCAGGACTTGAACCCGGACAGATGGCACCAAAAGCCACAGTGCTGCCAATTACACCACGGGGGATGGTTTCGACCCAAACCGGACATTACGTCAGGTCGTTGGTCGGGCCCCCAACACTATGCCGTACCAAGAGCCTTCGATGCGACGGTACAGGTCGGCCCGTTGCGGGGTGTGGTGTAGGCCAGTACGCAAAACTCACCGGAAATCGGGCACCCGGCGCCCGTAGTCTGGAAGGCATGACCACAGCGGGGGAAGTTCACCGAGTCGCGGCCGGGGGGCCGTGGTGGTGGGCGCGGCGCAGGGCCGCCGTGCTGGATGTGGTGCTGGCGGTGGCGTCCGCGGGGGAGTGTGCCGTGGAGGGGGTGCCGTTCGCGCACAAGGCCGGGCTGCCGGTCTGGGTGGGGGTGCTCTTCGGGGTGCTCACCGGGTCGACGCTGGTGCTGCGGCGGCAGTGGCCGATCGCCGTCGTGCTGATTTCCGTGGCGGTGACGCCGGCGCAGATGGGTGTGGTGCTGACGGTCGTCGGGCTGTACTCGCTGGCGGCGTCGGAGGTGCCGCGGCGGCTGATCGGGGCGCTGGCGGGGATGTCGTTCCTGGGCACGCTGATCGTGTCGGTGGTGCGGGTGCAGCAGGATTCGGCGGCGCACGCGGACACGTTCCAGGTGGCCAATTGGGTCGTGCCGTTCCTTGCGATCACTACGGCGCTGGGGGTGACGGCTCCGCCGTTGCTGCTGGGTCTTTACGTGGGTGCGCGGCGCCGCCTGATGGAGTCGCTGACGGAGCGGAACGATTCGCTGGAGCGGGAGTTGGGGCTGCTCGCGGAGCGGGCCGAGGAGCGGGCGGAGTGGGCGCGGGGCGAGGAGCGGACCCGGATCGCGCGGGAGATGCACGACGTGGTGGCGCACCGGGTGTCGTTGATGGTGGTGCACGCGGCGGCGTTGCAGGCGGTCGCGCGCAAGGATCCGGAGAAGGCCGTGAAGAACGCGGCGCTGGTCGGCGACATGGGGCGGCAGGCGCTCACCGAGCTGCGGGAGATGTTGGGGGTGCTGCGGGCCGGGGAGCCGGCGCCGGAGCGGGTGGGGCGGATGCCGTTGGAGGCGGTCGGGGCGGCTGCCGCGGCGGCGGCCTCGCGGGCCGAGGCGGAGGTCGAGGCCGGGCCGTGGCTGGCCGAGCTGGAGGATCTGGTCGGGCAGTCGCGGGCGGCCGGGATGGTTGTGGAGGTGTCCGTGGAGGGGGAGTCGCGGGGGTACGCGGCGGCGGTGGAGCAGACGGCCTACCGGGTCGTCCAGGAGGCGTTGACGAACGTGCACAAGCACGCGGCGGGCGCGAAGACGTACGTCCGGCTCGCGCACCGGGGCGCCGAGGTGGCGATGCAGGTGGAGAACGAGCCGCCGCCGGTCCTCGCTGAGGCGTCTGCGGCGGGGCTGCCCTCCGGGGGGAACGGTCTGGTGGGCATGAAGGAACGTGTGGCCGGCCTCGGCGGCGTGTTCGTGTCGGGCCCGACGGACGCGGGCGGCTTCCGGGTCTCCGCGGTGCTGCCGGCGGCGGTGTAGGCGGGGCCCTTCGGGGGTGCGGGTGGCGTGGTGGTTCTGAGGGGGGCCGGGGCGGCGCCTGTCTTCATCGCTGCGCGGCTCGGGGTTGTGGGCGGTGCGGGAGCCGGTACTTGGCGTGATGGGTGCGCGGCGCCGGTCCGGTCTGGCGGTGCCGGGGCAGGTGCTTGGCGTGATGGGTGCGCGGCGCCGGTCCGGTCTGGCGGTGCGGGAGTCGGTGCTTGGCGTGATGGGTGCGCGGCGCCGGTCCGGTCTGGCGGTGCGGGAGTCGGTGCCTGGCGTGATGGGTGCGCGGCACCTGGCCCTGTCCGGGCCTGTTCGGCTGTGCCGGGGTCCGGTCGTCTCCCACCGCCCGCCCCCTCCGGGGGCTACGCCAGGGTCATCCCGGAGGGGACAGGCGGGGGGGTTGGAGGCCCGTGATCAGGGTGGAGAGGGCGGCGTCTATGTCGGGGCCCAGGTACCAGTCGCCGCTGTGGTCGAGGGCGTAGACGCGGCCCTCCGTGTCGATGGCGAGGAGGGCCTCCGTGCCGGACTCGGCGCCGAGTGGGGCGAGTTCCGTGTCGAGGGCGCGGCCCAGGTCGCCGAGGGTGCGGGCCGCGTGGAGGCCGTGCAGCGGGTCCAGGTGCGGCTGGGCGGGAGCGATGTTCCGGCCGGGCCCGGTGGGCGTCAGGTGGAGGCCGCCGAACTCCGCCCAGGCCTCGACCGCCGCCGGGAAGACGGAGTGGCGGTGGCCGGCGGGGGAGACGTGGGTGCGCAGCGCGTCCGCCCAGAACTCCGCCTGCTTGATGTCCCAGCGCCCCGGCTGCCACCCGGCGACGCGCAACGTGGCGTCGACCAGGTCGGAGAAGCGGGCGTCCTGGGAGGTGGGGTGGGGCATCAGTGCGCGGCCTCGTTGTCGTCGTGCGGGGTGTCGGCGTCGGGGGCCACCACGTGGACGCCGAAATGGGCCGTCAGCGCGGTACAGGCGCGGCAGGGGCGGGCGAATCCGCCGTGCAGCGGGTCCCCGTCCTCGCGGATGCGCCGGGTGGTGAGCTTGGACTGCTTGAGCGCCTTGCGGGCCTCGCCGATGGTCATGGGTCTGCGGCGGGCCCGCTTCGACTTCTCCGCGCGCTCGGTGTCGCTCGCCGCGAGATGCCGGGAGACGAGGATGGCCTCGGCACAGCGCCCGGTGAAACGGTCGCGCTGCGCGCTGGTCAACGTATCCAGGAAGTCCTGGACCAACGGGTGCAGGGCCGGGGCCCGTTCGCCGCGGGCCGCGGTCGCGGTGAGGGTGGTGCCGCGGACGGACAGGGCGGCGGCGACGGTGGGGAGTATGCCGTCCCGGCGCACGCTGAGCGTGGGCACGGCGCCGTCGTCGGTGGCGCTCCAGCCGACGCGCGGGTCGTCGCCGGGCTGCTCGTCCGCGGGTGCAGTTTCCTCTGCGGTACCGCTGCGCATCTGTTGTTTCCCCTCCTGCAGTTCCCCACTGCAATCCCCCTGGTTGCCTGCACAGACTGCCAAACGGGCCTGCGGGTGGGGAAGCCGGACCCCGATGTCGGCCCTGTCACGCCCGATCGTCACGTGGTGGTGATGGTCGGGTGACTGCTGGTCATGGAACCGGAGGCCCGGTGACCGGTGTCGCACAACCGCATAGGCTGTCGTTTGATTCGTACGGATCAGGAGCAGGTCCGGAACAGAGCCGGGACAGCCCCGGGACACAGCCGGGACAGCCTTGCGACAGATCCGCAAACCGTCACCAGCGCCGCAGGGGGCAACAGCCATGACGACAGGTCGGCTCGGGCAGCAGGCCGCGCCGCCGAACGCGGCTTATGCCGGGCAGGTCGTGCACTTCCCGGACCCGGTCCGCGCCGCCCGTCACCCGCGCGGGGTTCGTGTGGATGATGACGGTTTCCCGGATTTCGCCCCGTATGCCCGTGCCGTGGCGGAGATCGCGGAGCCCCCGCAGGGCTTCGGTGTCGATGAGTTGCGGCTGACGGACTACGTGTCGGCGAACGCGGCGCTCGCCGCGTCCGGGCACGAACTGTGGGACATGATCCCGCCGGTGGCGACGCCGCACGGCTGGACGTGGCACCACGCGCGCGGCTCGCGGCGCCTGGAGTTGATCCCGGTCGAGGTGAAGGCGCTCCTTCGGCACCACGGCGGTCTGGCGACGGCGGCGGTGGACCACCACAAGCGTGGCACGCGGCCGTTGCAGGACACGCGGCCCGTGCACTTCGGTCTCCCGAAGTCCGGGGTCGCGGTCACGGAGAGCCAAGTGCTCGCCGCGGAGGAGGACTTGGGGTGCAGGCTGCCGGGGGCGTACCGCTCGTTCCTGAAGGCCGGTGGCGGTTGTGCGCCCGTCGGGACGGGCCTGGACGCCGAGTTGGGCCTCCTGGTCGACCAGCCGTTCTTCACGGTGCGCGACGAGGCGGCCGTGAACGACCTCGTGTATGTCAACAAGTGTCTGCGCGATCACCTGACGAAGGACTATCTGGGTGTCGCGTTCGTGCAGGGCGGGCTGCTCGCCGTGAAGGTGCGGGGCGACGCGGCCGGTTCGGTGTGGTTCTGCGCGTACGACGACGCGCGGGACAGCGGCGAGACGGCGGAGCTGCCGGTTGCCGAGCGGGTGGAGCGGCTGCTGCTGCCCTGCGGCGCGGACTTCGACGGTTTCCTGTCCCGACTCGCGGGCAGTCCACCGGAGTTGGAGACGGTGGCGAATCTGATGGTGGACGGCGGCTTCGCGCATGCCGCTCCGGTCGCCGGTGGGGAGTGAGCTTGCGATGGTGACGTTCGCGCAGGCGCAGGAGCGCGCCGAGGAATGGATCAACGGGGACGTGCCCGTGGCCTCGCACCGTGAGGTGCGGGTGCGGGAGTTCGAGCTGGGCTTCGTCGTGTGGGCGGAGGACCGGGAGTCCGGTCCGGTGTCCGACGGCGGGCGGCAGCGTCTCGTGATCGCGCGGGACAGTGGGGACGCCTCGCTGTGGCCCTCGCTGCCGGTGGGCGAGGTGATCCGGCGGTACGAGGAGGAGTACGGGCTGCCGGACGCGCCTGCCGAGCCGGCCGCTCCGCGGGCGCCGGAGCGGGTGGACCTGAACCAGACGTCGTTCCTGCTGACTCCTCCGGAGTGGTTGCAGGAGGCGGCGGACAGCCGGGCGGCCACGCCCACGCCCGCGGACGCGGTCCCGGTGTCGGCGCAGGCCGAGCCGCGGGACGCCGTGCCACCGGTTCCGGTTCCGGTTCCGGCGGATGCGACGCCGTGGGCCGGTACGGACACGAACGGGGTGGGGGACGAGGAGGACCGTTCGGTTCCGCTGCCCGACACGGTGTTCGCGCCGCCGCTCGCCGA
The DNA here is from genome assembly GCF_053592315.1 of Streptomyces sp. NPDC002754. NCBI lineage: Bacteria > Bacillati > Actinomycetota > Actinomycetes > Kitasatosporales > Streptomycetaceae > Streptomyces > Streptomyces sp. NPDC002754. The sequence continues at coordinate 16,450 of NZ_JBSFVM010000016.1, read as the reverse complement.
GGACGCGCCGCCGCCCGGTGTCTCGCCGGAGGCGCAGACGGCCCGCATCGTGGCCGACAGCCAGTTGTCCCCGACGGCTGAGCGGGAGCCCTCGTCATACGGCTACCCGCAGGGCCCTCCGGCCCCGGCCCCGGCCGCGGCTCAGCCACCGGCGGCCCCGCCCTCGTACGGCTACCCGCAGGGCGCGATCCCGCCGCCCCCGCCGCCGCCTCCGTCGGACACCCCTGTCTCGTACGCCCAGGCCGCGCCGGATACGGCCGCTCAGCCGCCGTCGGCGCCGCCCGCGCCGTCGTACGGCTTCCCGCAGGGTGCGCCCGATGCGGGGTCTCAGCCGCCGTCGATGCCGCCCGCGCCGTCGTCCTCGTACGGCTACCCGCAGGGGGCGTCCGACGAAGGCGACCAGCCCCCGTCGGCCGCGCCCTCCTACGGCTTCCCGCAGGGTGCGCCGGATGCGGGGTCCCAGCCGTCTGCTCCGCCTGCCCCGCCTGGTGCGGTCGGGGGATCGTTCCCGCCGCCCGTGCCGGGGACCGCGGTTCCCGGGCCGCCGCCTCCGGGCGCTTCGTACGGTTACCCGCAGGACGGTCCCGGCGCCGGTGACATCGCCAACGCCGCGACCAGCAAGGCGGAGCCCCCGCGGGGTGGCGGCGCCCAGACTCCGCCGCCGCCGGGTCCGCCCGGCACCCCGGCGGGCGGCCACGTGCCTCCGCAGACGCCCGGCCCGCCCCCGCCTCCCGGTGCTCCCGGTGCTCCCGGCGAGGGTGTGCACCACGCTGCGACGATGCTCTCGGGCCCCGGCGCGACGCCTCCCGGTCCGCCTCCGCCCCCCGGCGCTCCCGGTGGGGGCGTGCACCACGCGGCGACCGTGCTCTCGGGCCCCGGCCCGCAGGGCCCCGACCCGTCGACACCGCCTCCGCCGCCTGGCGCTCCCGGTGCTCCCGGCGAGGGCATGCACCACGCCGCGACGATGCTCTCGGGCCCCGGCGCCACGCCTCCCGGCCCGCCCCCGCCCCCCGGCGCCCCCGGTGGCCATCAGCCCCCGCCGACCCCGCCGCCCCCGGCGGCGTACGGGTATCCGCAGCCGCAGCAACCTCAGCAGCCCGCCCAGCCGGTGGGGCAGCCGACCGTGGGGCCCGGGTATCAGGCCGTGTTGCGGTACCGCGCGCCCGACGGGTCCGAGCAGCAGCTCATCCGGCGGTCCGCGCCGGGGACGCCGCACCCGGAGTGGCAGATCTTCCACGAGCTGCGCGGCATGAACGTGCCGCCGGACCAGGTCCTCGAACTCCACACGGAGCTGGAGTCCTGCTCGCTGCCCGGCGCGTACTGCTCGCGCATGATCAAGGAGCAGTGGCCGCAGGCACGGATCACGTCGATCGCGCCGTACGGCACCGATCACGCGAGCCGCCAGCAGGGCATGCAGCAGCTCCTCGCGCACCAGGGCGAGCTGCACCAGGTCGCCGACGGCCCGGCGCGCCCGGCCCCGGTGCGCGCCCCGCTGCACCCCGCGCAACCCACGCCCCCGGCCCCGCCGGAGGCGATCGCGCAGGAGCTGGCCGCGGCGTTCGGCCCCGGTGTGTTCCGGTTCGACCAGCGGGCCGTGTCGCGGCAGGGCGTGCCGGACACCGTGGCGCACACGCTCGTCGTCGCGGGGCTGCCGTCCGACTTCGGGCCGTTCTTCTGGGCGCAGGCCCAGCCGGGCCGACCCGTGCCGACGCTCGCCGAGCTGGCGCAGGAGCGTGGCGTGCAGGCGGCGTCGGACGCGGGCTCGTACCTCGTGATGGGCAGCGACTTCGGCAAGGCGCTGTGCGTGCAGTACGGGACGGCGAACATCGTGGCCGTTCCGGTGGAGGCGGGTGACGAGAACACTGTCGGAGCTCCGGCCCCGCCGCAGTTCGTGAACAGCGGGCTGCCGGAGTTCGCCCGCTCCATCGCCCTGCTCGGCCGGATGTGGCGGCTGCGCTTCGGGCTCAACCAGGAGCAGGCGGGCCGCTGGACCGTCGACTTCCAGGCGGAGCTCAGCGCGATCGACTCCGCGGCGCTCGGCTCGCCCGAGACCTGGTGGTCGGTACTGCTCGAGCAGATGTGGGACGGCCTGCTGTAAGCACGTGCGTACGGCGATGACCGGGGCGCTCGACCTGCGCGACGGGTCGGGCGCCCCGATCATGCGCACATGGCAGGTGAGTGGAGTGAGCCGACGACGGTGCGGGCGACGCGGCCGCGGCGGCGCTGGCCCAAGCGGCTCGCGCTGACCCTGCTGGTCGTCCTGGTGGTGCTCGTCGCGTACGTCGTGGGCCTGTATTTCTGGGCGGGTGCGCGGTTGCAGACCACGGACGCGTTCGGCGAATACGACGGCCGCCCGGCGGCGGGCGCGGGCACGAACTGGCTGCTCGTCGGTTCGGACTCGCGGGAGAACCTGACGCCCGAACAGCGCAAGGAGCTGCACGTCGGCAACGACGAGGGCGATCGCACCGACACGATCATGGTGCTGCACTACGGGGACAACGGCCCGTATCTCGTCTCGATCCCGCGCGACTCGTACGTCTCGATCCCGGGGCACGGCAAGAACAAGATCAACTACGCGTACTCGGTGGGCGGCGCGAAGTTGCTCACGCGCACCGTGGAGCAGTCGACGGGGCTGCGCATGGACCACTACGCGGAGGTCAACTTCCTGGGCCTCGTCGATGTCGTCGACTCGCTCGGCGGGGTCGAGCTCTGTGTGGCCGACGGCGGCCTCCACGACGAGAAGTCGGGCGCCGACTTCGACGCGGGCTGCCAGACGATGAACGGCACGCAGGCCCTCCAGTTCGCGCGGGCCCGCTACTCCGATCCGACCGGCGACCTGGGCCGGGTCAAGCGGCAGCGGCAGCTGGTGGACGCGATCGCGGGCAAGGCGCTCGGTCCGGGGGTGCTGGTGCCGCCGTGGAACCTGATCCCGTTCGTCAGCGCCTCGCTCGACGCGCTGACCGTCGACGAGGACACCGGGGTCGCCGCGCTGGCCAACATGGGTGTGAAGATGTCCGACCCGGTCTCGACGACGACCGTTCCTGTGGGCAGTGAGTCCAGTGTTTCCGGGGTCGGGGACGTGGTGATGTGGAACGAGAGCGAGGCCGATCAGCTCTTCACCGCACTGCGCGAGGACAAGGCGATTCCGACTTTCGACGGCAATTGACGCATCCTGGACCCAGTGGGTCGATCTGAGTGCCACGTGTGTCGGAATGTGGCCCCCTCGGGTTGTTCCATCAAGATGTGCGCCAATCGCGCAAAATGTCGTAGATCGGGCTTGCCGGTGCCGGTCGGCGCCTTGCCGGAGAGGGGATCCAGATGAGCGGTGCGGGTGGAGCGGAGTCGTCGCAGTACGGCTTCGTCGGCGTACGGGGTCGGGGGTATCGGCCCGAGCAGGTGGAGGCCGCCGCCGCCACGCTCTCCGGGGAACGGGACGAGGCCTGGGAGCGGGCCGCGCACCTGACCGTCCTCGTCAAGGAGATGGAGGAGGAGGCCGAGCGGCTGCGCGAGGCCGTCGCGAACCTCGCTCCGCAGACGTACGAGTCGCTCGGCAAGCGGGCCCAGTACCTCCTCGAGCTGGCCGAGGAGGAGGACACCGCCGTGCGCGGCGCCGCGCTGGCCGACGCGCAGGCCGAGGCCGACGCCGCGCGGGCGGCGGCGGACGAGGCGCGTGACGACGCGCAGGCGCACTCCGACGAGGTGCGCGGCAAGGCGGACGAGTACGCGCAGCGGCGGCTCGCGGCCGGGCAGGCCGAGTCCGACGACATCCGGGTGGCCGCCCGGCGTGACGTGAAGGAGACGCGGGGCGAGGCCCTCGCGGTGCTGCGCGAGATGCGTGAGCGCACGGACGCGGACCTCGCCGCCCAGGCCAAGGAGCACGCCGAGCGTACGGAGGGGGCGGACCGGGAGGCGGCCGAGCAGGTGGCCGCGTCCGAGGCGTGGGAGGCGGGCGCCGTCGCCGAGGCCGAGGAACGCCTGTCGGAGGCGAAGCGGATGCTCGGTGAGACGGAGGAGGAGGCGCGGCACAGTCAGGAGGACGCGGAGGCCGCGGCGGCGGAGCTGCTCGCGCGGGCACGCGCGCGTGCGGAGCGGGTCGAGCGGGAGACGGAGTCGATCCTCGAGGGCCACGAGTCGGAGCGCGAGGAATTGCGCGCCCACATGGAACACGTCCGCGCCTCCCTCGCCACCCTCACGGGAAAGTCCCCGGCGGAGACGGAGTAACGCTCGACCATCCCCCGGCCACGGGGCTCCGCCCCGGACTCCGCGCCTCAAACGCCGGCGGGGCTGGGAAAACCGATCGCCGGGGCGGCCGGGAAAACCGATCGGCGGCGGGTTGGTGCTACCGATCCCCGGCGGGGCTTGGTCTATCAAGCCCCTGCGGCGATTGAGCAGCGGGGTCCGGGGCGGAGCCCCGTGGAGTGGGGGCGGACGAGTGCCCCGTTAAGGTTGGGCGGTCGTCAAGTGGTGGGCAGATGCGAGAGGTCGAGTCGACGTGGGTGAAGGCCAGTTGTCACCGGAGGTGGAGCGCGGTGCGGTCCGGCGCATCACCATCGTCGGCGAGGACATTCTGCGGCGCCGCTGCGCCCCGGTCACCGACACCCTCTTCGGCACACCGGAGCTCGACCACCTGATCGACGACATGTTCGCGACGAACCACGTGGCGCACGGCGCAGCCATCGCCGCCAACCAGATCGACGTCGACCTCCAGCTGTTCGTCTACGACATGGAGGACGACTGGGGCGTCCGGCACACCGGCCACATCTGCAACCCCGTGCTCGACGAGCAGCCGCCCGCGGAGCGCAGGCTCATCGACGGCATGGAGGGCTGCCTCTCCGTACCGGGCCCCTACAAGTCCGTGGCACGCGCCGACCACACCGTCGTACGCGGCCACGACAAGACCGGCAGCCCGATCACCGTAGAAGGACGCGGCTACTTCGCGCGCTGCCTCCAGCACGAGACGGACCACCTGTACGGCCGCCTCTACATCGACCGCCTCGCCAAGCGTGAACGCCGGGACGCGCTGCGGGAGATGGAGGAGCTGAAGGACGGCGTCCTCGCGCGCCGCTCCGAACTGGCGGAGCGGCTCGGCAAGTAGTGACCGGGGCCGTCGTCAGCGCCGCGTGCTCCCGCCCGGCGCCGTCGGCGAACCCGCCAGGATCCACGCCTCCACGGCCTCGTACTGCTGCCGCTGCGTGTCGGCCCTGCGCCGGTCCGTGAGGACCGTGCCGAGCCAGCCGAACAGGAAGCCGAGCGGGATGGACAGGACGCCCGTCGTCGTGAACGGGAACCAGTTGAAGTCCATGCCGGGGAACGCCGAGGTCGGCGAGCCCGACACCAGATTGGTCCCGGTCATCAGGACGATGCAGGCGGCCGTGCCGCCGAGCAGCGTCCACAGCAGCCCCGCGCGCGTGTAGCGGCGCCAGAAGAGGCTGTAGACGAGCGCCGGGGCGATGGCGGACGCGCCGACGCAGAGGGAGAGGGTGACCAGCGGCTGCAGGTTGCGGTGCTGGAACACGCAGGCCAGGGCGATCGCGAAGGCGCCGACCCCGAGGGCCGACATTCGGGCGATGGACAGTTCCTTACGGCCCGTCAAGTTCCTTTTCGAGTACGCGATCACGTCGTGCGCCAGTGAGTTCGCGCAGGCCAGGATCATGCCCGCGACCGACGCGAGGAGCGTCAGGAACAGCGCCGTGGTGACGGCGGTGAACATCAGGGACTCGCCGGTGCTCGTCGTCGCGCCGAAGACCGCCCGCGCCCCGAGCAGGTACGCCGTGTTGCCCTGCCGGTCCGCCTGGGCGATCGCCGGAGCGCCCAGCATCGCCGTGGCGCCGAACGCGACCACGGAGATGACCAGGACGAAGAGGCCGACCGCGGACACCGCCCAGGTCATCGAGCGGCGCACCTCGCGCGCGTGCCGGGCCGTGTACATGCGCATCGTGACGTGCGGCAGCGCGGCCCCGCCGACGACCACCGTCAGCTCTGTAGTGATCATGTCGAGGCGGGAGGCGGGGCTGTGCGCGAACTGGAGGCCCGAGGTCAGATACGCGTTGCCTGCGCCGCTGCCGCGCGCGGCGGCCGCGAGCAGGGTGCCGGGATCCCAGTCGAAGCGGCGCAGGACGAGCACGGCGATCACCGCGCCCGAGCCGAGCAGCATCACGATCTTGAAGATCTGGATGACGGCGGTGCCCTTCATGCCGCCGATCGCCGCGTAGCTGATCATGAGCGCGCCCAGTGCGATCACACAGGCCGTCTTGAAGCTCTCGCTGGTGAAGCCGAGCAGGAACGCCAACAGATCGCCCGCTCCCGCCAGTTGGACGAGCATCATCGGCATCAGGGCCGCGATCGTGGCCGCGCAGGCCGCCATCCGCACGGAACGGCCGGGCATCCGCCGCGCCAGCGTGTCGCCCATGGTGAACCGGCCCGCGTTGCGCAGCGGTTCGGCCAGCAGGAACATCAGCAGCATCAGGGAGAGCGCCGTGCTCAGGGCGAGCACCACGCCGTCGTAGCCGAGCAGCGCGATGACGCCGCCGGTGCCGAGGACGGTGGCCGCGGAGATGTAGTCGCCCGCGATGGCCAGGCCGTTGCGGATCGGGCCGAGACGGCCGAAGCCCGTGTAGAACTCCTCGAGGCCGTCGCGGTCGGGGCCCGTCATGACGCACAGCAGGAGCGTGATCGTCGCGACCGCCGTGAACGCGACGAGGGACATGGCGTCGGTGGACGCGGCGGCGAGGGCCGGGCCCGTGGTCATCGCGCGTAGCCCCCGTCCGTACGGCGCCGGCGGCGGATCCGGTGGACGAGCGGGTCCACGCGGCGCCGTGCCGAGTACTCGTACAGGAGCAACGCCAGGCAGGTGACCGGGAGTTGACACAGGCCGATGAGCAGCCCGGTGGAGAGGCCGCCGGTGGCGGAGCGGTTCATCAGGCCCGGCGCGAACGCGGAGAGCAGCAGGAACAGCGTGAAGTAGCCGAGGGCCGTGAGGGTGGCGACGCGGCGCTGCCAGCGGTAGGCGGTGCGCAGCAGGCGCAGTTCGCTGCTGGGGGCGTCGGGATGGCGGGGGAGGCGGTGCGAGCGGGGGTGTGCGTGGGGATGCGTGTGGGGGTGTGCGTACGGCTGGAACGGATAGGGCTGCGAAGGGTGCGGCTGGTACGACATCCCTGTTCTCCTTGCGTGGCTCGGGTCCGCCGGGGACTGGGCGGGCCGCAGGGAGTGCGCGGGGAGCCGGAACGTTACTCGTAGGTAGACGAGTTGGGGAGCGTTTGGCCGAACGATCAGCGCGGGCCGGACGACTTTTCTTGTACGTGAGGTGAGTGGTGCTGGTGGGGCACTTGTGCGGCGGATGACTTTTCCCGCCCGCTCGTCTCCGCTAGAGGGTCCGGCCTCAGTCATGGGGCGTGGTGGGTGGAGGCGTCCCTGAGTAGAGGTCCACCGAGGGGTGGACCTCCCCTAGGGGGACCTCCGTAGAAGGGGGCAGGGTCGGTTCGTCCCGTTGGAGGACGAGCGGGCGCGGGGACCTTCGTAGCGTTCGGAGGGTGGGGTTTACCCCCGGAAAAGACGGGGCTTTTCCGCAACGCGCAGAGGTACCCCGCTCCACCAGACTTGGCCGCACAAGGCATCGATCCCACGCATCCGACGCGTGACCGAATTAGGAGACTTACCGTGACTACGGCTGCAACCATTCCCGGGCACAGGGACACTGGACAGCGTTCGGCCGTCGCCGCACGGGCGCGCCAGCTCGTGAAGGCGTACGGGACGGGGGAGACCCGGGTCGTCGCGCTCGATCACGTCGACGTGGACATCGCCCGCGGTCGATTCACCGCGATCATGGGGCCGTCCGGCTCCGGCAAGTCGACGCTGATGCACTGCCTGGCGGGCCTGGACACGGTCACGTCCGGACAGATCTTCCTCGACGAGACGGAGATCACCGGCCTCAAGGACAAGAAGCTCACCAAGCTGCGCCGGGACCGCATCGGCTTCATCTTCCAGGCGTTCAACCTGCTGCCGACGCTGAACGCGATCGAGAACATCACGCTCCCGATGGACATAGCGGGCCGCAAGCCGGACGCCGCGTGGCTCCGCCAGGTCGTCGAGACCGTGGGGCTCGCCGAGCGCCTGAAGCACCGGCCGACCGAGCTCTCCGGCGGACAGCAGCAACGAGTTGCCGTAGCACGGGCGTTGGCCTCCCGACCGTCGATCATCTTCGGTGACGAGCCGACCGGAAACCTCGACTCGCGCGCGGGCGCCGAGGTCCTCGGCTTCCTGCGCCGCTCCGTCGACGAGCTGGGGCAGACGATCGTGATGGTCACGCACGACCCGGTGGCCGCCTCGTACGCGGACCGCGTCCTGTACCTCGCGGACGGCCGCATCGTCGACGAGATGCACCGCCCGACCGCCGAGGCCGTCCTGGACCGCATGAAGGACTTCGACGCGCGCGGGAGGACGTCGTGACGCACATTCCAGCCTCGCCGGCGCTTGCGGCAATTCAAGCCCTGCCGGCGTTTGCGGCAATTCAAGCCCCGCCGGCGTTTGAGGCGCGGGGTCCGGGGCGGAGCCCCGCGGCCGCAACGACGGGCGACGATGCCCCCCAGGGACGGACGTCATGAGCGCCAACACTGTCATGAAGACCTCGCTGCGCAACTTCTTCGCGCACAAGGGCCGGATGGCCCTGTCGGCGGTCGCCGTGCTGCTCTCGGTCGCCTTCGTCACGGGGACCCTCGTGTTCACCGACACGATGGACAAGACCTTCGACAAGCTGTTCACGGCCACCTCGTCCGACGTCACCGTCAGCCCCAAGGACGCCGAGGTCGAGGGCAGCGACACCGGCCGGCCCGAGTCGCTGCCCGCGTCCGCGCTCGCCACCGTCCGCAAGGCCGACGGCGTCAAGTCGAGCGAAGGCGCGGTCAGTTCGGCGAACGTGACCGTGGTGGACGCCGACAACAAGAACATGGGATCCACCACCGGCGCCCCGACCCTGGCGGGCAACTGGACGCGCAACGACCTGCGTTCCATGGAGATCACCTCCGGACACAAGCCGCGCGGCCCCACCGAGGTCATGGTCGACGCCGACACGGCGGACAAGCACCACCTGAAGATGGGCGACGAACTGCGCACCATCGCCGCTACCGGCGCCTTCAAGGCGAAGATCGTCGGCATCGCCTCCTTCAGGGTGACCAACCCCGGCGCGGCCGTCGTCTGGTTCGACACCGCGACCGCACAGCGTCAACTCATCGGCAAGACGGGCCAGTTCACCCAGATCAACGTCGCCGCGGCCGACGGCGTCAGCGACGCGCAGCTCAAGAAGGACGTCGCCGCGGCCCTCGGCGCCGACGGCGCGTACAAGATCCAGACCCAGCAGGAGGCCGCGGACGCCAACGCCTCCGACGTCGGCTCCTTCATGGACGTCATCAAGTACGCCCTGCTCGGCTTCGCCGGCATCGCCTTCCTCGTCGGCATCTTCCTGATCATCAACACGTTCTCGATGCTGGTCGCCCAGCGCACTCGCGAGATCGGCCTGATGCGCGCCATCGGCTCCTCGCGCAAGCAGGTCAACCGGTCGGTGCTCGTCGAGGCGCTGCTGCTCGGCGTCGTCGGCTCGGTGCTCGGCGTCGGCGCGGGCGTGGGCCTGGCCGTCGGCCTCATGAAGCTCATGTCCGCCATGGGCATGGAGCTGTCCACCGGCGACCTCACCGTGAAGTGGACGACGCCGGCGATCGGCCTGCTGCTCGGCGTCGTCGTCACCGTCCTCGCCGCATACCTGCCCGCACGGCGGGCCGGCAAGGTCTCCCCGATGGCCGCCCTGCGCGACGCGGGCACCCCGGCCGACGTCAAGGCGGGCGTCGTACGCGGCATCATCGGCACGGTCCTCACGGCGGGCGGCGGCTACGCGCTCTACCTCGCCACGCAGGCCGACAAGGCCAGTGAGGGCTCGCTGTACCTGGGCGCCGGGATCGTCGCCTCGCTCATCGGGTTCGTCGTCATCGGCCCGCTGCTCGCCGGCATCGTGGTCCGCGTCATCAGCGCCGTGCTGCTGCGGATGTTCGGCTCGGTGGGCCGCATGGCCGAGCGCAACGCGCTGCGCAACCCGCGCCGCACCGGTGCCACCGGCGCGGCCCTGATGATCGGCCTCGCGCTCGTCGCCTGCCTCTCCGTCGTCGGCTCCTCGATGGTGGCCTCGGCCACCGACCAGCTCGACAAGTCGGTCGGCGCGGACTTCATCGTCGAACCGAGCAACGGCAGCATCACACCCCTGGCAGCCGCGGCCCTGAAGAAGGTCGAGCAGGGCGGGACCGTCTCCCACGTCACCGAGGTCAAATTCGTCAAGGCGACCCTGACCACCCCCTCCGGCGTGAAGAAGAAAGAGGAAATCTCCGCCGCGAGCCCGACCTACGCGCAGGACCTGCGGCGCGACATGACCGCTGGGCAGCTCTCGGCGGCGTACGGCAAGAACGCGATGTCGGTCGGCTCGGACTTCGCGAAGAGCCACCACATCAAGGTCGGCGACGCGATGACGGTCGCCTTCGACCACGGTCGGACCGCCAAGCTCAAGGTCGCGGCGATCACCTCCGACAAGGACGCCGTGTTCGACAAGGGCGCGATGTACACGAACGTGGCGACAGCGGCCCAGTACGTGCCCGCCGACCGGCTCCCGTTGAACGGGATGATGTTCGCCAAGGCCGCCGGCGACGACGACAGTGCCAAGGCCGCCGCCGCGTACAAGGCGCTGAAGAAGTCCGTCGCGTCCGACCCGACCGTCAAGGTCAAGGACCAGACCGACTACAAGCAGACCCTGAAGGACCAGATAGGCCAGCTCCTGAACATGATCTACGGGCTGCTCGCGCTCGCGATCATCGTCGCGGTGCTCGGCGTCGTGAACACGCTGGCCCTCTCGGTGGTCGAGCGGACCCGCGAGATCGGCCTGATGCGGGCCATCGGCCTCTCGCGCCGCCAGCTGCGCCGCATGATCCGCCTGGAGTCGGTGGTCATCGCCGTCTTCGGCGCGCTCCTCGGCCTCGGGCTCGGCATGGGCTGGGGCGCGACGGCCCAGAAGCTCCTGGCCCTGGAGGGTCTCGGCGTCCTGGAGATCCCCTGGCCGACGATCATCGCGGTCTTCATCGCCTCGGCCTTCGTGGGCCTCTTCGCAGCCCTCATCCCTGCCTTCCGAGCAGGCCGCATGAACGTCCTGAACGCAATAGCCACGGAGTAGCGCACCCGCCGCAGGGGCTTGCTCTCAAGCCCCTGCGGCGGAAATCAAGCCCCTGCGGTGGGCCTATCAAGCCCCTGCGCCGGGTGGGCTTATAAAGCCCCTGCGGCGATTGAGCAGCGGGGTCCGGGGCAGCGCCCCGCGACCGCACCCCCGGGTGACCGCAACAGATCAAACGGGTGAGCCCCCGGAGGAAGACGTACGCTGGAAACCCCCGGCCCGTACCACGTGTCGGGCCCTTCGCGTTGCCCACTCACCCCGGACGGATCTTCTCCATGAGCCTGCACGGACTGCTCGACGCCGTCATCAAGGACGCGTCCCTCGTTGAAGCGGTGAAGGCCGCCGGGGACGGCAACCGGATGCACGTCGACCTGGTGGGCCCACCCGCGTCCCGCCCCTTCGCGATCGCCGCGCTCGCCCGCGAGGCGAAGCGCCCCGTCCTGGCGGTCACCGCCACCGGTCGCGAGGCCGAGGACCTGGCTGCCTCGCTGCGCTCGCTGCTGCCGGAGAGCGGCGTCGTCGAGTACCCGTCGTGGGAGACGCTGCCGCACGAGCGGCTCAGCCCGAGGTCGGACACCGTCGGCCGGCGCCTCGCCATCCTGCGCCGCCTCGCGCACCCCCGCTCCGACGACCCGGAGACCGGCCCGGTCTCCGTCGTGGTCGCGCCCATCCGCTCCGTGCTTCAGCCGCAGGTCAAGGGCCTCGGTGACTTGGAGCCCGTGGCCCTGCGCACCGGGCAGAGCGCCGACCTGGAGGAGACCGTCCAGGCGCTGGCCGCGGCGGCGTACGCCCGGGTCGAGCTCGTCGAGAAGCGCGGCGAGTTCGCCGTGCGCGGCGGCATCCTCGACGTGTTCCCGCCGACCGAGGAGCACCCGCTGCGCGTCGAGTTCTGGGGCGACGACATCGAGGAGATCCGGTACTTCAAGGTCGCCGACCAGCGCTCGCTGGAAATCGCCGAGCACGGACTGTGGGCCCCGCCCTGCCGCGAGCTGCTGCTGACGGCCGATGTCCGCGCCCGCGCCGCCGACCTCGCCGAACAACACCCCGAGCTGGGCGAACTGCTCGGCAAGATCGCCGAGGGGATCGCCGTCGAGGGCATGGAGTCCCTCGCCCCCGTCCTCGTCGACGAGATGGAGCTGCTGCTCGACGTGCTGCCGGCCGGCTCGATGACCATGGTCTGCGACCCCGAGCGGGTGCGGACCCGCGCCGCCGACCTGGTGGCGACGTCGCAGGAGTTCCTCCAGGCGTCGTGGGCGGCCTCGGCCACCGGCGGCAAGGCCCCCATCGACGTCGGCGCCGCGTCCCTGTGGGCCATCGCGGACGTCCGGGACCGGGCGCGCGAGCTCGGGATGATGTGGTGGTCGGTGTCCCCGTTCGCGGCGGACGCGGAGGGCGACCTCGAAGCGGACACCCTCAAGCTCGGCATGCACGCCCCGGAGACGTACCGCGGCGACACCGCCCGCGCGCTCGCCGACACCAAGGGCTGGCTCGCCGACGGCTGGCGCGCGGTCTACGTCACGGAGGGCCACGGCCCCGCGACCCGCACCGTCGAGGTGCTCGGCGGCGAGGGCATCGCGGCCCGCCTGGAGAAGGACCTCGGCGAACTCGCGCCGTCCGTCGTCCAGGTGTCCTGCGGCAGCCTCGAATTCGGTTTCGTGGACCCGGTCCTGAAGCTCGCCGTCCTCACCGAGACCGACCTCACCGGGCAGCGGGCCGCCGGTAAGGAAGGCGCCCGGATGCCCGCGCGGCGCCGCAAGACCATCGACCCGCTCACCCTCGAATCCGGCGACTACATCGTGCACGAGCAGCACGGCGTGGGCCGCTACATCGAGATGGTGCAGCGCACCGTGCAGGGCGCGACCCGCGAGTACCTCGTCGTCGAGTACGCGCCCGCCAAGCGCGGCCAGCCCGGCGACCGCCTCTACATCCCGACCGACCAGCTGGAGCAGATCACCAAGTACGTCGGCGGCGAGTCCCCGACGCTGCACCGGCTCGGCGGCGCCGACTGGACGAAGACGAAGGCGAAGGCCAAGAAGGCCGTCAAGGAGATCGCGGCCGACCTGATCAAGCTGTACAGCGCGCGCATGGCGGCGCCCGGCCACGCCTTCGGTTCGGACACGCCCTGGCAGCGCGAGCTGGAGGACGCGTTCCCGTACGTGGAGACGCCCGACCAGCTGACCACGATCGCCGAGGTCAAGGAGGACATGGAGAAGACGGTCCCGATGGACCGCCTGATCTGCGGCGACGTCGGCTACGGCAAGACGGAGATCGCCGTGCGCGCCGCCTTCAAGGCGGTCCAGGACGGCAAGCAGGTCGCGGTCCTCGTCCCCACGACGCTCCTCGTGCAGCAGCACTTCGGCACGTTCAGCGAGCGGTACGGGCAGTTCCCCGTCAGCGTCAAGGCGCTCAGCCGCTTCCAGACGGAGACCGAGTCGAAGGCGACGCTCGAAGGCCTGCGGGACGGCGCCGTCGACATCGTCATCGGCACGCACCGCCTGTTCTCCTCCGAGACCAAGTTCAAGGACCTGGGCCTGGTCATCGTCGACGAGGAGCAGCGCTTCGGCGTCGAGCACAAGGAGCAGCTGAAGAAGCTGCGGGCCAACGTCGACGTCCTGACGATGTCGGCGACGCCCATCCCTCGTACGCTCGAAATGGCGGTCACCGGCATCCGCGAGATGTCGACGATCACGACGCCGCCGGAGGAGCGCCACCCGGTCCTGACCTTCGTCGGCCCGTACGAGGAGAAGCAGATCGGCGCCGCGATCCGCCGCGAACTGCTCCGTGAGGGCCAGGTCTTCTACATCCACAACCGGGTCGAGTCCATCGACCGGGCGGCGGCCAGGCTGCGCGCGATCGTGCCGGAGGCGCGGATCGCGACGGCGCACGGCCAGATGTCCGAACAGGCCCTGGAACAGGTCGTCGTGGACTTCTGGGAGAAGAAGTTCGACGTGCTCGTCTCCACGACGATCGTCGAGTCCGGCATCGACATCTCCAACGCCAACACCCTGATCGTCGAGCGCGGCGACAACTTCGGCCTCTCCCAGCTGCACCAGCTGCGTGGCCGCGTCGGCCGTGGCCGCGAGCGCGGCTACGCCTACTTCCTCTACCCGCCCGAGAAGCCCCTGACGGAGACCGCGCACGAGCGCCTCGCGACGATTGCCCAGCACACGGAGATGGGCGCGGGCATGTACGTCGCGATGAAGGACCTGGAGATCCGCGGAGCCGGCAACCTCCTCGGCGGCGAACAGTCGGGGCACATCGCGGGCGTCGGCTTCGACCTGTACGTACGCATGGTGGGCGAGGCGGTCGCGGACTACCGGGCGCAGATGGAGGGCGGCGTGGAGGAGGAGCCGCCGCTGGAGGTCAAGATCGAGCTCCCGGTCGACGCGCACGTCCCGCACGACTACGCGCCGGGGGAGCGGCTGCGCCTGCAGGCCTACCGCGCCATCGCCTCCGCGAACACCGAGGAGGACGTCAAGCACGTCCGCGAGGAACTCGTCGACCGCTACGGCAAGCTGCCGGAGCCAGTGGAGAACCTGCTGCTCGTGGCCGGTCTGCGGATGCTGGCGCGGGCCTGCGGGGTCGGCGAGATCGTCCTCCAGGGCAACAACGTCCGCTTCGCGTCGGTGGAGTTGCGGGAGTCCCAGGAGCTCCGCCTCAAGCGCCTCTACCCCGGCACGATCATCAAGTCGGCCACCGGACAGCTCCTCGTCCCGCGCCCGAAGCCGAAGAAGATGGGCGGCAAGCCGGTCGTCGGCCGGGAACTGCTGGCATGGGTCGGGGAGTTCCTGACGTCGATCCTGGGGGCGTAGGCCACGACCGTCCGGCGGGTGGCGCGGAAAACCGGCTGCGGTGCCGTCCCGTCCGCTGCACGATGTGCGCATGCATCCCGAACCGGGTACCGATCTGACGATCACCACCCTCGCGGAGCGTCCCGAACTCGCGCTCCCCATGTGGACGATGGCGGACACCTGGCCCGCGTTCATCGGACACGACCTGTGCGCCGGGACCTTCCTGCGGCGCATCTGGCAGGAGCTGCCCGAGTACGCGTTCGTGGCGACGGACGCCGGCGGGGGTGTGGTCGCCAAGGCGTACAGCGTGCCGTTCGCGCTGCGCGCCGAGGGGCGCGGAGCGCTGCCGGACGGCGGCTGGGACCAGGTGTTGCAGTGGGCGTTCGCCGACCGGGCCGCCGGGGTCGCCCCCGACACCGTGAGCGCCATCGAGATCGCCATCACGCCGGGGCTCCAGGGGCGCGGCCTGTCGGGGCGGATGCTCGCGGCGATGCGGGAGAACGCGCGCGCCCGCGGGTTCGGCGAGGTCGTCGCGCCCGTGCGGCCGAGCGCCAAGCACCTCGAACCCGAGGCGCCCATTGGCGAGTACGCGTTCCGGGTACGGGAGTCGGACGGTCTGCCGCACGATCCGTGGCTGCGGGTGCACGTGCGGGCCGGCGGCGTCATCGAGAAGGTCGCCCCCGCCTCCATGGTCGTGGCCGGGTCGCTGGAGCAGTGGCGGGAGTGGACCGGGTTGCCCTTCGAGAAGGAGGGCCCGGTCGAGGTGCCCGCCGCGCTGGTGCCGGTGCGCTGCGAGCCCGAGCACGACTACGCCGTGTACGTCGAGCCGAATGTGTGGGTGCGGCACGGCTTGTGAACACGCGGACGCGGCACGCGCTGACGAGTACCGCGCCCTCCGGGGCGCACGCCGCGGACGGCGAGCCTGTGATCCTCGAAGTCGGGGACGTCGTCGTGCCGGTACTCGGCGGCGCCGCCGCCGTCCGCGTCGTCGACGAGGCGGACGCGGGCGCCGCGCTCGGCAGGGGCCTGGCCCTGCTGCGGCCCGAACCGACCGCGCTCGACCCGTGGTTCCTCGCCGGCTTCCTGCGCTCCACCGCCAACAACCGCCGGGCGTCCAGCTACGCCTCCACCGCCACCCGCCTTGTCGCTCCGGCGGAGCCGGACTGGGCTGTGGGAACGGTGAGGGTTCGTACGCACGTTCTCTCGTGGTGTGCGTGCGACGCGCATAGTGTGATCGTCATGCAGCTCCGGTACGCCTTCAGGCTGTACCCGGACACCGCCCAACGCATGGCATTGGCGAGGGCGTTCGGGTGCGCCAGCGTCGTGTTCAACGACGCCGTGCGCGCCCGCGAGGATGCCCGGAGGGCTGGGGCGCCGTTCCCGAAGGCCGCCGAGCTGTCGCAGAAACTGATCACCCAGGCCAAGCAGACCGCCGAGCGGTCCTGGCTGGGCGAGGTCTCCT
>NZ_JBSFVM010000015.1:0-162360 GCF_053592315.1 Streptomyces sp. NPDC002754 | reverse complement strand
TGCGTCTTATTGTCCGGCGTGAACACAACCCAACCGGTACTGCTCATCCCGGCCTTGGCGTCCTCCACCGGTTCGTACCCGACCGCCTCGACCTCGTCGTCCAGGATGGTGGTGCTCGCCCGGTCGATGCCGTTGGCCGTGCCGGTCAGGCGGAAGCTGTTCGCCCCGAAGCTGGTGTAGTACTTCGAGCCCGCAGTCACCTTCACATTCACCAGGACCACGTGCTGGTTCCCGAGCGCCGAGAACCTGGACTTCGCGGCCGCCGAAGGCTGGAAGTCGGGCACGTACTTGAGCACCGTGGCCTTCTGCCCCATGACGTCGTCCGTAAAGGACTTGTTCACCGTCTTGGGAGTGGCGGCGGCCGTTCCCGCCCCGGCGTCGGCAGATTCCGACGGGGCGGCGGCGTCGGCCCGAGCGGAGGCGGAACGGGTGGGCTTGGGACCGGACGCAGAGTCGGAAGCCTTGTCGGAATCACCCCCGCACGCGGTGAGAAATGCACTGCAGGCCACGACGGCAGCGACAGCAGACAGACACGTACGAACACGCATGGAAACAGTCCCCCCGGAAACCCACCTGTGGGTCCGCACCGCACGCACGCGCGCCGGACCCGCCATGTCCCGGTCAGACACGGCGCGGCGACTCTACCCGAGACCTTCACCGCAGCCGACACCCACGAACGGCAGGGCAGCACCGATACCCTGCCGTATAGCAATGAGTTGACGCACAACGTGCCCCCACTCCGGTTGTGCAGGTGCGCCGCGGCTCAGCAAATGCTCGACCTCGATGGCGAGCAGCCCTCGGCCGCGCAGAGTTTGCTGCCCTCACGCCATGACCAACCATCACCGTCGCCCCCTCACCCGCGAACAACCGCGCAGCATCCGGCCGATACCACTCGACGCACCCGTTATCAGCACTGTCTTCCCGGGCAACAACCCGGTCCCCGCCCACCAGAGGCGCCCGCTCATCCATGACACCGGTTCAACCCCAAACAACCCTCACCCTGCCCCATCCCCTGTTCAGCCAAGGACAGTTCACCGCCGCAACAACCAGAAGAGGCCACGAGCAGGCCGTGGCAGACTCATGCCGCATGATTGATGAATTCGCGAAAGACAACCTGCACGGGAGACTGCGGCGGGACCGCGAGGCTCTGCTCTGGAAACTCGACGGCTTGTCCGAATACGATGCACGGCGACCTTTGACAGTGACCGGAACCACCCTCCTCGGCCTGGTCAAACACGTGGCCACCGTCGAGGCCAGGTACTTCGGTGAGGTCTTCGCCCGCCCTTGCCCTGAGCCGCTGCCCCGGTGGCAGGACTCCGACGGCAGCGATCAGTGGGCGGCCGAGGACGAGACCCGGGATCAGATCGTCGGGTTCTACCGGCGCACGTGGGAACACTCGGACGCGACGATCAACGAGCTTCCCCTCGACGCCCCCGGCCATGTGCCGTGGTGGCCGCAGCCCCGTCCCAACACCAACCTGTTCGCCATCATGGTCCACGTCCTCGGCGAAACCGTCCGGCATGCCGGGCACGCCGACATCCTGCGGGAGAGCGTCGACGGCCGGACCGGGGTGCGTGCCGAAAATGAGCAGCAGGTCGACGAGGAAGCCCGGCAGGCCCACTGCGCGAAGATCGAGCAGGCCGCCAGGTCGGTCGTATCCATCACCACGTAGAAAGTGGCTCACGTTACTTGCTTGATGTTCGTGCTGCGGCATGACATCGGTCGTGGCGCGTTCAGTGGCTTCGTTTCCCGGACGGGCGGGGTGTGTCAGGAGGCGGTGGCGGGTCGCAGTGGACCACGCACCAGGCTCTTGAAGGAGCGTTTGCGGTGCACCGTCGGCAAGGAATAGGGGGCGTTCCATCCCTCGGGGAAGGCGGATCCCCCTGGCAGTTCCAGGTTGGTGCGCTCATCGCACTCGAGGATCGCCCTCAGCCAGGTGCGCATCGCGTGGTGGAAGTCGTAGGTGAGCGGCTCGGGGGCCAGCAGCCAGTCGCGCCCGTTACTGCTCACATGGGTTGCGTAGTTGTCCGCGGAGCGGCCCGTCCACGGGCTCTCCGCCTGGATCGGGTGGAGCCCGTACCCGAGTTCGGTGATCGCCTTCAGGCTGCGGGCCAGCGAATCGTGGTCGGAACTGGGAAGGATCTCGAGGACGATCCACGGGCGGTGCTGGCGTACGGTTCGCACTCCCCCGGCCAGCACCTGTCCCTCCAGCGTCTCCACGTCGATCTTGATCAGATGTGGGCGGAGCTCGGGTCGCTCCTGCGTGAAGTCGTCCAGAGTCGTGACCGGGACGGTCACCGATTCCGTGTGCCGACGGTGATCGGAGTTGAGGGAATTCGACGACTCCGCTTTCAGCGAAAGGTACAGCTCCGCGCTGCCCGGTGTGTTGGATACCGCCGAGCGGACGAGTTCGAATCCGAGGCCGTTGACGTCTCGGATCTGTGCGCAGATTCCCGATGTCTCCGGCGCGGGTTCAAATGCGTGAACCGACAATTTGCAGCCGTATACGGCATCGATGAGTGCCGAATAGAGGCCGATGTGTGCGCCGACATCAAAAACGGCGCTCCCTTTCGGCGCTTGATGGGCCACCGCCATCAATGTCGCCTGTGTCAACGGCTCGTATCCCGCGAGCCCGGATCGACGCAACTGCCGTTGGACAGCCGTCTGTTTGCGGTTCATGAAATTCAATGCGCTGGGGTAGGGGCCAGCTTGTGCGATGGCTGACGGGTTGTGCGGGAGCCTGACTACGAGTGGCATGGGGAGTCTTCCTTTTCCGGTGATGGAGGCCGCCCCTTTTCAGGAGGCCGTGCGTGACGCTTGCGGCTGCTCGAGGCTTACGGCGTCGAACGTGCCTCCTCGGTCGCGCGCAGAACGGGAGACGCGGAACCCTCCGATGCCGCCCCTGTTGTCGGGTCGTACGGGCGCTCGTAGGGGCTGGCTGTGGGGTAGTAGCTGTCCAGGAACTGCTGTACGACTGCGGTGCTTGCGTGCTCCTCGCCGTCACAGGTAGTGGTGTCATTGAGGCAGAAGACGAGGTGGGAGCGGTTCAGCAGGCGTCGCAAGCGGGGTTCGATGCGTGGCTTGGAGATGTCCACGTAGTCGTAGCGGATGGTTCCCGGCACGGCCCGTCCGGTGAGGAAGGCGTAGTAGTGGTGCAGCGAGTTGGTGATGGCGATGTCATCGGGGCTGCGGAAGGTGTGTCCCGCGGTGCGCCGGTGGGCGTCGGCGAAGACCCGCTCCACGTCTTCCAGCACACTGCGCCGCAGCGCGCAGGGTGTGTGCTTCATCTTGCGGGTGATGCTGCTGCCGAACCTGGCCGCCAGCAGTTGCCGGTTGGTGACACCGGCGGCGGACACGGGGACGTCGTCCGCGCCGCTGCTGCCGACGGGCGGAAGCAGCGCCTTGGAGGGGAAGAACCTGCTGAGGCCATTGGCGAGGAAGAAGTCCTGCGGGAGCGCCGGGCGGCCCAGGAAGACGTCGTCGTTGAAGTAGAGGAAGTGCTCGGCCAGGTCATCGATGTGGTGCAACTGGCTTTCGATGGCATGCGAGTTGAACGTGGGCAGCGCGGCGGGGTCGGAGAAGATATCCCGGTGGTCGACGACGTGGACCCGGGGATGTGTGGTGTTGAGCCAGCTCGGTACCTGTCGGTCCGTGACGATGAAGATGTTCCGGATCCACGGCGCGTAGAGGTGCAGGGAACGCAGGGAGTAGCGCAGTTCGTCGCGGCTGAGGTAGCGGGCGGCGTTGGCTGCCTCCGGGTGGTAGGGCTCGCCCACCGATGCCGCCCGTCTTCGCTGCCACTGCGGATCCGAGCCGTCCACCCAGGTGTAGACGACGTCCACCGGGAAGTCGACATCGTCCGGCAGCGGTTCGGCGAACTCCCGCCGGGTGGGCACCTCCCCGGGCTGGGGGCGTGTGTCCACCGAGGCCAACCGTGTGAAGTGCCGGCCCGGACGCTGTACCACGGGCCCCCATCGGCTGATCCGCTCACACGTGAGGTTGGTTCGCGGCGCCACCAGTTCCGTGCCGTCTTCGGATGGGGGCCAGAACTCGATGTCGCATCCGAACTTCGGGCCCAGCACCAGCTCGGCGGAGGCCGAGTCCGCGAAGAAGCAGAAGACCCTGAACGCCTTCCGTGTGGTGACGCTGTCCCACACACTCGTGGAGTCGACGGGCCGGCTGGACTGCACCTGGCCCCGCCGGCCGCCTTGGGCCAGGGCGAGTTGGAGTGGGATCTGACTGCCGAGCGCGTGCAGCGCCTGCTCGGCCCGCGCCCGGTCCTCGGTGCAGACACCCACGGTGGAGGCGGTCTCCACCGTGCCGCGCACCATGAAGTGATCTACTCCGGCCTCCCGTAGGGCTCCGAGTACGGCCTGCAGGTTGTACTCGCGTGCTTGCAGCGGGGTGATCTCCCGGCGTTGCAGCGCGATACGCAGGCCGCCCCGGGTCCGGATGGGTACGTGACCGCCGTCGCCGAGCAGTCCCTGTTGTTCGAGCCGGGCCGACAGGCGACGTAGTTGGAGGTTTCGCGCTGCGAGTGTGGGGCGCTCAAGGTGATGTCTCAGGCGCTCCCATTCCTCGATCCCCGCTCGCGCGCGAACCGCGCGACGCAGGCGTAGCGGAATCATTCGGCGATACGCGCGCAGCGCTCGTGAGGGAGGTCCCGTGCGGAATTCCGCGCTGGACGGCGCGCTGGGCTGCGGCAAGGTTTCGTTCGGCATTGCACATCCCTGGACCTGAGGGGTCCGGTCGCGATCGCGACCCACTCGGACAACTTCGGATATTCGACGCGGGGAGAGCCTCGGCAGGCGCTTCCTTCAGTCGAACTACTTCAATACCGGTGGATCAAGGTCTGATTGACCGGAATGAATACGTGAAGAAGTGAATCCGCCTCAAGAGTTGTCGAGCGCGAATGAAGGGTGTTTCCTTGCTTCCCCTTCTTCCGTGCGAACGGCAACCCATCGGGTTGACGTGACGTTAACAAACGTTGTCGCCCAGGCGTCCGCCTCGTCGCCTATCGGTAAGAAAAGCACTCGAATCGAGTAAGAAGGATCTTCGGCCTGGCCTCTCGTCCGTCCCAGTAGCCAAGCGGTGCGGGGCATGGGCGGGCCCGTCGAGGGGCGCCGCCGTTCCGGCGCACGTCCACCTGGTCGACGCTCACTGCGATCATGACTGGGCCGCTGCCCGCGCTGAGGCAAGCAGGGCTGCTGGCACTTCACCGCCGGGGCGTTCCCCGTGCCGACCTCCCCACCACATCACGTTCCCGCCTCCCAGTCCGGTTCGGCGTCCGGTAGCAGTCCCGACAGCACGCCTCTATCGCGCGTCACCATTGGTCATAGAATCGCCGTGTGACGAACGACGATTCCGCATTCGCAGCGCTGGGCGCACTGACCGATCCCGTACGCCGTCGGCTCTATCGATACGTCGCCACTCAACCGGACGACGTAGGGCGTGACGCGGCCGCGGAGGCGGTTGGTGTGTCCCGGTCGCTGGCCGCGTTCCACTTGGACAAGCTCGTCGAGGCGGAGTTGTTGACCGCGTCGTCGCGGCGGTTGTCCGGGCGCACCGGGCCGGGCGCGGGGCGGCCCGCGAAGGTGTACCGGCGCGCCGAGGGGGAGCACGCCGTGTCCCTGCCACCCCGGTCCTACGGCTCCGTCGGTCACCTACTGGCCTCGACCGTGGAGAACGCGGGCCTGGACCGCGAGCTGCAGGAAGTGGCGCGGGCCGCGGGCGCCGCGCAGCCGGACGTGGATGTCGACGACCTGGTCGACGCCCTGGCGGAGCGCGGTTACCAGCCGTACTGGGATGAGGGGACGCTGCGTCTTCGCAACTGCCCCTTCCATGCGCTGGCCGAGGAGTTTCCCGCTCTCATCTGCGGGATGAATCTCGCGCTGCTGGAGGGGCTTGCGCCTGCGGAGTGGTCACCGACGATGGATCCGTGCCCGGGTGGATGCTGCGTAGCCCTGTCCCGGAGGTCCGACTGAGTTGCGCCTCGTCTTGGCGGTGATCTTTCCGCCGACGCCCACCTCCGTCAGTTTCTAAAACAAGTCATCATTGACTATAGAAGCGGGCTCGGACATGCTGGGCCCATGACTGGCTTTCACCTGGCACAGGTCAACATCGGCCGCCTCGTCGCCCCGCTGACCGGGCCCGAGCTCGCCGACTTCGTCGCACAGCTTCCCGAGATCAACGCGCTCGCCGACGGCAGCCCCGGATTCGTCTGGCGCATGGTCGACGACGCCGGCGAGGACGCGACCGGCTTCCGTCCCGATGACGCCGACGACATGATCCTGATCAACTGCTCGGTCTGGGAG
Organism: Streptomyces sp. NPDC002754; assembly: GCF_053592315.1. Classification (NCBI taxonomy): domain Bacteria; kingdom Bacillati; phylum Actinomycetota; class Actinomycetes; order Kitasatosporales; family Streptomycetaceae; genus Streptomyces; species Streptomyces sp. NPDC002754. Next base: position 156,046 of record NZ_JBSFVM010000015.1, on the reverse strand, counting down.
TCGGTCGAGGCACTGCGAACGTTCACGTACCACAGCGATCACCTGCGCGTACTGAGCCGTCGCCGCGAGTGGTTCCAGCGCATGGCCGAGGCGCACCAGGCTCTGTGGTGGGTGCCGGCCGGGCATCGTCCGAGCATCGCGGAGGCGATGGAGCGGGTCGCTCTCGTCCGCGAACACGGGCCGGGGCCCCAGGCGTTCACCTTCCGCAGCCCCCACCCGGCGCCTGCCGCGACGGCCGGGCGGTGACATGCAGGTCAGTGGGGGCGGAAGACGGCTCCCACTCCGGCGTCCCGAGCCGAATCGCCGCTCGCCCCGTGTGCAGAGGTGCCCCTCAGCCCGACACCTCCGTCAGCATCCGCCACCCCGGCGCGTAGCGCCCGTCCAGGACGAGTGACGCGGCGCCGACCGCCCCGGCCGTCTCACCGATCAGGCTCGGTTCCACCGTCACACCGCCCAACGCGCGTGCCACCGACGTCGTGTTGACGGCCTTGTCGATCTCCTCGCCGAGCAGTTGCTCCACGCCGACGAGGGCCTCGCCGCCCAGCACCACCCGGCTCACATCGAGCAGGGCCACAGCCCCGCGCACCGCCTGCCCCATCCGGCGTCCCGCCAGGCGCACCACGTCACGGGCCGCTTCGTCGCCCGCTCTCACCGCGCGCCGCAGCAGCTTCCAGTCGGCGCGTACCGCGTCGGGGGCGCCGCTGAGTCCGATGCGGTGTGCGGCGGTGTCGCCGTGCCGGGTGAACAGGTCCTCGACCAGGGCGGCGGGGTTGCAGTAGGGGCCGAGGCAGCCGTAGCTCCCGCAGTCGCAGCGGCGGTTACCGGGTTCGGCCTGGGCGTGGCCGATCTCGCCCGCGTTGCCCGAATCGCCGCGCAGGACGTGGTTGCCCAGCATGACGCCTGCGCCGATCCCCGCGCCCATGTACAGGAACAGGAAGCCGTCGGCGCGGGCTTCGCCGCCGATCCAGCGTTCGCCTATCGCCGCGGCCGTCGCGTCGTTGTCCATCGCGACCGGCATGCCAGTTTCTTTCGCGAACATGTCAACCAGAGGTACGCGCCGCCAGCCGACGAAGTTCGGCGGGTTCACGATCGCGCCCGCCTTCGCGTCGATGGGGCCCGGCGCCGCGATCCCCAGGCCGAGCAGCCGGCTGCGGTCGATCGCGGCGCGTTCGGGCAGCCGCAGCGCCGCGCGTGCCACCCGGTCGACGACCGCGGTCGGATCGCTGGGGCGTGGCAGCGCGAAGCGGCGGCTGAGCAGCACCGATCCGGCGAGGTCCACCAGGACGATCACCGCGGCGTCCGGGTCGAGGTGCACCCCGAGGGCGTAGGCGCCGTCGGCGCGCGGGGTGAGCAGGGTGCGGCGTTTGCCTCCGCTGGAGGGCGCGTGCCCGGATTCGGCGATCAGGCCTTCGTCGAGCAGTCGGCGTACGACGTTCGACACGGTCTGGTTGGTGAGGCCGGTCAGGGGCCCCAACTCGACGCGACTCACCGGCCCTTTGGTGCGGATGGCGGCCAGGACGACGGCCTGGTTGTAGCCGCCGACCCTGGGCAGGTTGGTGCCGCTGCGCGCCATGGTGTCTCCTCCTTCGGGCAAGTCCGTCGTGGCACTCTCGCCAACTCGTGCTCGCCAACTCGTGTCCAGCGCACCGGTTTCGACGTCGAGATTATGCAGCAGGCGTTGACTTAGTCCATCCATTGGATTTAGGTAATCGACAACGCATCACGCACCAACGCGCACCACGCCCGCATCGTCGGTGGCTTCCGCATCGCCACCCGACCTGTGCAACCGCAACACCTCTGGTACCGCCTGCAGTTGAGCGCCCGACTCGGGTGCCGAGCCGCCACTTCCTGGAGGAACCCCTTGCGCAAGAAGCTCTTCGCCGCCCTCGCGGTCACCATCGCGACAACGTTGTCCGCAACCGCTTGCGGTGGTTCCGGATCCTCCGCCGGCGGCGACTCGATCAAGGTCGTCTACTGGCAGCACCTGGACCAGAACGACCACAAGCAGCAGAAGTTCCTCGCCTCGATGAAGAAGTCGTTCGAGAAGGCCCACCCGGGCAAGAAGGTCCAGATCGTTCCGGTCACGGCCTCGGAGAACGACTACTACACGAAGATCCAGCTGATGATGCGCTCGCCCTCGACCGCGCCCGACATGGTCTACGAGGACACGGCGCTGATCAACTCGGACATCGCCAGCGGGTACCTCAAACCGCTCGACGAGTACGTCGGGAAATGGTCGGACTGGGGCAAGTTCGCGAAGGCCGCCAAGGGCGCGGTCTCCTCCCCCACCGACGGCAAGACGTACGGCGTCCCGGACGACACCGACACCCGTGGCATCTGGTACAACGAGAAGCTGCTGAAGAAGGCGGGCATCAAGACGCCCTGGCAGCCCAAGAGTTGGCAGGACCTCCTCGACACCGCGCGCACGCTGAAGAAGAAGCTTCCGGGTGTCATCCCGATGAACCTGTACACCGGCCAGGCCGGGGGCGAGCAGTCCACCATGCAGGGCTTCGAGATGCTGCTGTACGGGACCGAGAGCGCCGGTGACTCCCTGTACGACGCCAAGAAGAAGAAGTGGATCGTCGGCTCGCAGGGCTTCAAGGACGCGCTGAAGTTCGTGCACACCGTCTACGGCGAGGACCTCGGCCTGGACAAGTCCACCGCCCTTGGAGCCAACGCGGGCACCGAGGTCGGTACGAAGCTGATGCCGAAGAGCAAGATCGCCATGAACATCGACGGGTCGTGGATGGCCAACAGCTGGCTGAAGACCGGTCCGAGCCCGTGGCCCGAGTGGTCGAAGACGATGAAGCCGGCCGCCATGCCCACGCAGAACGGACAGGCGCCCGGCAAGGTCAGCATGTCGGGCGGCTGGGCCTGGTCGATTCCGTCGAAGGCCAAGAACCCCGATCTGGCCTGGCAGTTCATCAAGGCGATCAAGAACAAGGACAACTCGGTGAAGTGGAACATCATCGAGTCCACGACCGCCGTGCGTACCGATGTCGCCGCCGACCCGAAGTACCTCAACGCCACACCGACCAACAAGTTCTTCACCGACCTGGTGAAGCACACCCACTTCCGCCCGGCGCTGCCGAAGTACCCGCAGGTCTCCAACGCCATCACCAAGGCCATGGAGTCCGTGACCACCGGGCAGGCCTCGGTGGGCGAGGCCGCCAAGACCTACGACGAGGATCTGGGCACGGCCGTCGGCCCTGACGCCACTGCCAAGGGCGTCCGATGAAAACGGCCGTCGCCACCGCCGATGCCGTCCCGGGTGCGAGCGCGGCCGGCCGCGCTCCCGTGAGACGCTCACTGCTGCGCGGCATGCCGCTGCTGCCGTCGATCGTCCTGCTGGCCGTGTTCCTGGCCGGACCGATCCTGTACTGCGTCTACGACGCGTTCACCGACGCCCAATTGACCGGCGCCGCCGAGACGAACTTCGTCGGCCTGGACAACTTCACGCGGGCGCTGGACGATCCGAACTTCCTCAACGCCCTGTGGCTGACCCTGGTGTTCGTCGTCGGCTCCGCCGTCATCGGGCAGAACACCCTCGGCCTGAGCCTCGCGGTGATGGCCGAGAAAGCCACCAAGCCGCTGCGCACACTCACCAACGGTGTCGTCATCGCCGCCTGGGTGCTGCCCGAGGTCGTCGCCGGGTACCTGATGTACGCGTTCTTCTACAAGCAGGGCTCGCTCAACAACGTCCTCGACTTCCTGGGTCTTCCGCAGCAGAACTGGCTCTACACGCTGCCTATCCTCGCGGTGTGCCTGGCCAATGTGTGGCGCGGCACCGCGTTCTCGATGATGGTGTACTCCGCCGCGCTCAACGAGGTGCCGCGCGAGCTGGTCGAGGCCGCCGAGATGGACGGCGCGGGTGTGTGGCACCGGCTGTGGCATGTGACGCTGCCGGTCATCCGCCGCACCATCATGACCAACCTCATGCTGATCACCTTGCAGACGCTCTCCGTCTTCGGGCTGATCTACGCCATGACGCGTGGCGGCCCCGGCAACAAGAGCCAGACCCTGCCGGTGTTCATGTACCAGCAGGCCTTCCAGAACAGCATGATCGGCTACGGGACCGCGATCGCTCTGGTGCTGCTGGTCGTGGGTGCCCTGTTCTCCCTGGTGTATCTGAAGCTGCTCAAGGTGGAGGACGACTGATGGCGACCACCGATCTGCTGCCCGCCGCCGAGGCCGGTCGCGCCGACGGCGGCGCCCGCCCGACCCCCGTGACAAGCACGGCACGGCGCCGGTTCCGTCCCGGGCGCGTCGCCGTCAATGTCGTCCTGCTGGTGATCAGCCTGCTGTTCGTGCTGCCGCTGGTGTGGATGGTGTTCGCGGCGTTCAGCTCCACGGCCAGCTTCGAGCTGAACGTGCCCACGCCGCCGACGCTGGACAACTTCCACGCGATCATGAACGCCGAGACGACGTACCGGCCGCTGCTCAACGGGCTGCTGCTGTGCGGCGGCGCGACCCTGCTGTGCGTGGTCGCGTCGATCCTGGCCGCGTACCCACTCTCGCGCTACCGCTCCCGGCTGCGCCGCCCGTTCCTGTACACCGTGCTGTTCACCACCGGGCTGCCCATCACCGCCGTAATGATCCCCGTGTACAGCATGTTCGTGCAGGTCGAGCTGATCGACTCGATGTTCGCGACGACGCTGTTCCTGGCGGCCTCCGCGCTGCCCATCGGGATCTGGCTGATGAAGAACTTCATGGACGGGGTGCCCATCGTCCTGGAGGAGGCCGCGCGGATCGACGGCGCGAACGCCATGCAGTCGCTTGCCCGCGTGGTGCTGCCGCTGATGTGGCCGGGTGTCACCGTCGTCACCGTGTTCACCTTCATCAGCATGTGGGGCAACTTCTTCGTGCCGTTCGTGCTGCTCCTGTCGCCGGAGAAGCTGCCGGCGTCGGTGAGTGTGTTCACGTTCCTCAGCGCCCATGACCAGACGCAGTACGGGCAGCTCGCCGCGTTCTCCCTGGTGTACACGCTGCCCGTGGTGATGCTGTACCTGCTGCTGACCCGCAAGTTGGGCGGCGGCTTCGCCCTGGGCGGCGCCCTCAAGGGCTGAGTCCACATCCCCGGTGAGGGGCCAACTCCTCTCCCGTGCCGTCCTGTTCAATGTTCTTCGAAAGGTGTTCTGTGCACTCCGACCGCGACATCGTCCAGCACCGCCTCCGGCGCGTCCTCGACGAACGCATCCGGCCCGCCGTCCACGCCACCTCCGTCCCGCTGGACATCGGCATCTGGCAGGTGCCGGGCGAGCCCGTCCCCGTGGCCGAGGGTCTCGCCGCCGACTACCGGCCCACCGCGGTGGGCGCACCCTGGGGTCCGGCCTGGACCACCAACTGGTTCAAGGTCAGCGGTCGGGTCCCCGAGGAGTGGGCGGGGCGCCGCGTCGAGGCCGTCGTCGACCTCGGTTTCGGCACGACCGAGCCGGGCTTCTCCGCCGAGGGCCTCGCGTACCGGCCCGATGGGACCGCCGTGAAGGCGCTCAACCCGCGCAACGCCTGGCTGCCGGTCGCCGAACAGGCCGTCGGAGGCGAGGAGTTCGTCTGCTACGTCGAGGCCGCCGCGAACCCGCTCGTCATGCACTCGGGACCGGAGGACCGCTCCTTCGCGAGCACGCCGCTCGGAGGTCGCGCGCCGTGGCTCGACGAGGAAGGTGCCTCGAACGGTGAGCCGATCTACCGGCTGCGCCGTCTCGACCTGGCCGTCTTCGACGCGGAGGTGTACGAGCTCGTCCACGACCTGGAAGTACTCGACCAGCTGATGCGGGAGCTGCCGGAGCAGGCGCCGCGCCGCTGGCAGATCCTGCGGGCGCTGTCCTCGGCGCTGGACGCCGTGGACCTCCAAGACATCAGCGGAACCGCGTCGGCAGCTCGTGAGATCCTCGCGCCGGCGCTGGCATCGGGCGCGGCCGACGGCGAGCACCGCATCTCGGCGATCGGGCACGCGCACATCGACACGGCGTGGCTGTGGCCGCTGCGCGAGACCGTGCGCAAGGTCGCGCGCACCGTCTCCAATGTCACCCAACTCATGGATGAGTACCCGGAGTTCCGCTTCGTGATGTCCCAGGCGCAGCAGTTGGCCTGGCTCAAGGAGCACCGGCCCGAGGTGTACGAGCGGGCCCAGGAGAAGGCGAAGACGGGGCAGTTCGTGCCGACGGGCAGCCTGTGGGTGGAGCCGGACACCAACATCACCGGTGGTGAGGCGCTGGCGCGGCAGTTCATCCACGGCAAGCGGTTCTATCTCGAAGAGTTCGGTGTCGAGACCGAGGACATGTGGCTGCCGGACACGTTTGGCTACAACGCGGCGATGCCGCAGCTGATGAAGCTGGCCGGGGTGCGCTGGTTCCTCACGCAGAAGATCTCGTGGAACACGACGAACAAGTTCCCCCATCACACTTTCTGGTGGGAGGGCATCGACGGTACCCGGATCTTCAGCCACTTCCCGCCGGTCGACACGTACAACAGTGACCTGTCCGGCGCCGAGGTGGCGCACAGTGTGCGCAACTTCCAGGACAAGGGTGCGGCCAATCGTTCGCTGGCCCCGTTCGGGTACGGCGACGGTGGTGGCGGCCCCACCCGCGAGATGCTGGCGCGCGCCGAGCGGCTCGCGGATCTGGAGGGTTCGGCGCGGGTCGAGATCGAGAAGCCGGGTGACTTCTTCGCCAAGGCCCTTGAGGACTATCCGGACGCGCCGGTGTGGGTGGGCGAGCTGTACCTGGAGTTCCACCGGGGCACGCTCACCTCTCAGATCGCGACCAAGCAGGGCAACCGGCGCAGCGAACACCTGCTGCGGGAGGCCGAGTTGTGGGCGGCGACGGCGGCGCTGCGCACAGGGGCGGCGTATCCGTACGAGGCGATCGACCGGCTGTGGAAGACGGTGCTGCTGCACCAGTTCCACGACATTCTGCCGGGTACGTCGATCGCGTGGGTGCATCGGGAGGCGGAGGAGACGTACCGTCAGGTGGCCGCAGAGCTGGGCGAGTTGATCGCCTCGGCGCAGACCGCGCTGGCGGGTCCGGCCTCCGATGACGGTTCGCGGGTCGTCTTCAACGCCGCTCCGCACGCCCGCGCGGGCGCCGCCGCCCTGGGTACGACGGTGCGCCGGGAGCCGGAGGCGGTCACGGTCGAACCGCAGCCGCGGGACGGTGGGTTCGTCCTGGACAACGGGCTGGTGCGCGTCGTGATCGACGAGCGGGGCCTGGTCACGTCGGCGTACGACATCGACGGCGAGCGGGAGGCGCTGCCGCCGGGTGCGGTGGCCAACCTGCTCCAGCTGCACCAGGACTTCCCGAACCAGTGGGACGCCTGGGATCTGGACGCCTTCTACCGCAACACCGTCACGGATCTGACGGAGGCGGAGTCGGTGACCGTCGTGGATGGCGGCGTACGCGTGGTCCGTGCCTTTGGTGATTCGCGTATCGAGCAGACTCTGGCGCTCGCGCCGGGTGCCCGTCGCCTGGACGTGGGCACGGTCCTGGACTGGCACGAGACGGAGAAGCTGCTCAAGGTCGCCTTCCCGCTGGACGTGCGGGCCGGGCACTCCACGGCGCAGGTGCCGTTCGGGCACGTCGAGCGGCCCACGCACACCAACACCAGCTGGGACGCCGCGAAGTTCGAGGTGTGCGCGCACCGCTTCCTGCACGTCGGCGAGAAGGGCTGGGGCGCGGCCCTGGTCAACGACTCGACGTACGGGCACGACGTCACACGTGATGTGCGCGAGGACGGTGGCACCACCACGACGGTCCGCCTGTCCCTGGCCCGCGCGCCGCGCTTCCCCGACCCGGACACGGACCAGGGCACGCACCGGCTGCGCTACGCCCTGCTGATCGGCGCGGACGTCGACGACGCGGTCCGCGAGGGCTACCGCCTCAACCTGCCCGAGCGGACGGTGTCCGGCTCGGCGGAGGTGGCACCACTCGTGGCCGTGGACAACCCGGCCGTGGTGGTCGAGGCCCTCAAACTCGCCGACGACCGCTCGGGCGACGTCGTGGTCCGCCTGTACGAGTCCCAGGGTGCCCGCGCCACCGCTCTCCTCTCCCCCGGCTTCCGCCTCGCCTCGGCGACGGCCACGGACCTGCTGGAGCGCCCGCGCGCCGCCGACGAGCCCGCGTGCGAGGCGACGGACGGTGGAGTGCGGTTGCGGCTGCGGCCGTTCCAGATTCTGACGGTGCGGCTGGCGGCCGTACGGGACTGAGTACGCGGCAGGTGTGACGGGGCCTCGCGGGAGTGTGCGCGGGGCCCCGTCACGGATGACTCGAGGAATCCGAGAACGCGCTACTTCCGAGAATCAACAACCAGGAGGTTCACCCGACATGGAGGACGACCACCGACAGGCGCACAGGCGCCGCGGCATGCTCAAGGCCTCGGCGACCGTGGTCGGCGCGGCGCTCACCGGGTCGCTCGCCGGCGCGGGCAGTGCCACCGCCGCGAGCACACCCCCACGGTTCCCGCGCGGGCCGGCGACCTTCCCCATGGGTCCGTTCACCAAGAGCGAGGCGAATCCGATTCTGCGGCCGGACCCGTCGCACGAGTGGGAGTCGGCGTATCTGTACAACCCCTGCGCCCTCGTGGTGGGCGGCAGGATCGCGTTGCTGTACCGGGCGCAGAACAAGGCGAAGCGGTCCAGTATCGGGCTCGCCTGGAGCGATGACGGCATCACGTTCCGGCGCAGGTCCGAGCCGGTGCTCACGCCGAGCGAGCCGTACGAGCTGCCAGGTGGGTGCGAGGATCCGCGAGTGGTGCACGTCGGTGACACCTTCTACATGACGTACACCGGTTACGACGGGACGAGCGCGTTGCTGTGCCTGGCGACGTCGAAGGACCTGGTGCACTGGGAGAAGCACGGGCCGCTCTTCCCTGAGTTGCACGACCCGATCCATGGTGACAAGCCGTGGAACAAGTCGGGTGCCATCCTCAGCACGCCCATCGACGGCATGTACTGGATGTACTTCGGTGAGTCCAACGTCTTCTGGGCCCGGTCCAAGGATCTGATCCACTGGGAGACCGTCGGGAACGACGATCCGGTGGCGAAGCCCGTGCACCCCTGGGAAGGGTCCCTGATCGAGCCCGGCCCGCCACCGTTGCGCACCGACGACGGACACATCCTGCTCGTCTACAACGCCCGCTCGGACGGCAAGGGCGGGTACACCAAGGGCCAGTACTCCACCGGTCAGCTGCTCATCGACCCGGCCGACCCGACCAAGGCGGTGGCCCGCCTCGAGCGGCCGTTCCTCGTGCCGACGTCGGCGGACGAGCAGGACGGCCAGGTCAATCACGTGGTGTTCACCGAGGGGTTGGTGCGGTTCCGCGACGTCTGGTTCCTGTACTACGGCATGGCGGATTCGGTGCTCGGCGTCGCGGTGTGGCGGCCCGGCCCAACGGGCTGAGCGTGCCGCACGGTGTCACGCGGCCTTGCGGTCGGATTCTCTGGGGGTGTTCGTTTCTCGGCCGCTCCGCTCGTCACCGTGGACGAGACGGAGATGACGCAGTCGATGGTGTCCGGATCCCGGGCGGGTCGCTCCGCCCATGCGGTCTTCTATGCGGTCCATGCCGAGCAGGAGCAGTCCCATGGCCGGCAGGAGCAAAAGAGCCACGATCAGCATCGGTGGCTTCCTTCCCTCGACTTCTCACTTTTCGCCTGCCCCGTACATCGGCCTCCATGGTCGTGATGATGTGATGATTCCGTAACGCCAGGGTTTGCCACTGATATCGCGATCTGTGCGATTTCCGTGGCGTGGCGCCCCGCGGGAGTCGTACGGCCCACATGTGACGGCCCGCCCGGATGTCGGGCGGGCCGTCACATGTGGTGCGTGGGCCCTGGTTGGGCCGGGGTCGGTCAGTGTGTCGCGCCCAGTTCCGCTTCCTCCATCCGGGACTCCTCGCGCGATTCCTCGATGTTCTCCAGCACGCGCTCCCGCGGGAGTCGCACGCGCAGGGCCAACAGGTAGACGAGCGCGGTGAGCACGAGGTTGGCGACAAATCCCCAGCCGAGGCCGATCCAGCCGAGGCCACCGTCGTAGTCGCCGATCCGGCTGATCACGGCGAGGCCGACGAGCCACGGCAGCACCCAGCTCGCGCCCGCCTTCCAGTCCAGCTGCGGGGCGTGGCCCTTGTCGAGCACCTGGAGGACCGCCAGGACGACGAAGCCGATACAGATGGTGAGGAACAGCTTGTAGTTGGTGTTCCAGCCCGCCCAGTACACGATCAGGTTCGCCGAATAGAGGCCGAGGAACGGGATGATGTCACCGCCGGGAAGCCTGTACGGCCTTTCGTGCTCGGGGATCTGACGGCGCATCACGGCCAGGACGAGCGGTCCCGACCCGAACGACAGCACGGTGGCCGAGGTGATGAAGCCGACCAGCTCCTGCCAGCTCGGGAACGGCAGAAAGACGATGAGTCCGAGTACGAAGGTCACGGTCAGGCTGACCAGCGGCGCCCCCTTGCGCGTGGTCTTGGCAAGGCCCGCGGGCGCGTTGCGGTTGCGGGCCATGGCGTAGGAGATGCGGGCCGTGACGGTGGTGTAGATGAGGCCGGTGTCCGCCGGCGAGATCACCGCGTCCACGTAGAGGATGTAGGCCAGCCAGCCCAGGCCGATGGCGCTGGAGATGGCGGCGAGCGGGCCGAAGTCGTTGGCGAAGGCCAGGTTGAGCCAGCCGTGCGAGTGCTGCAGGTCGCTCTCGGGGACCGCGCCGAGGAAGGCGATTTCGAGGAGTACGTAGATCAGGCCGGTGAGCAGTACGGAACCGATGACGGCGAACGGGACGTTGCGCCGCGGATTGTCGGTCTCACCTGCGAGTTCCACTCCTTGGCGAAAGCCCAGAAAGGAGAAGGTGATGCCCGCGGTGGAGATTGCTGTGAAGATACCCTTGGCGCCGCCGGGGGCGAAGCCTCCGTACTCGGCGGCTCCGAGGTTGTGTCCATGGAAGGCGGTCACGAAGAATGCCACGATCACCAGCGCGATGGCGAGCAGCTTCCACCAGACCAGGACATTGTTGACGCGGGCGAACCAGCGGATGCCGTAGTAGTTCAGGAGGACGAAGAATGCCATGGCGACGACCGCGACGGCATAGCCGAGCGTGGTCAGGGTGTAGGCGCCGTTCGCCTCGTGGAAATCGGTGAAGTGCGCCCACTTCGTGGCGTATTGCAGGGCGCCTTCGACCTCGATGGGTGCCACCGTCGCGGCGGCGATCCAGGTGATCCAGCCCATGGTGTAGCTGGCGAAGGAGCCGAAGGAGAGGTGCGGAAAGCGCACCACTCCCCCGGACACCGGGAACATGGTTCCCAGTTCGGCGAAGCACAGCCCGATGAGGAGAATCATCACGGCGGCTATCGCCCACGAGAATATGGAAGCGGGCCCGGCGATCTTCGCCGCGTTCAACGCGCCGAAGAGCCAGCCGGATCCGATGATGGATCCCACGCCCGCGAATAGCAGGCTGATCCGACCCATGTCTCTGCGTAGCCCTGTTCGTTGCTCCGAGGTTTCCCCCGAAGACTCAGTCAGCGTGGCCATCACCACATCCGTCCCTGATCCGCGGCCCGCTCTTTCGAGGTCGCTCGCTTGATCTGCTACTGGGCGGCCGTCTGCCCTGCCGATCGAGATCCATGCGGCATGAATCTAGTTTTGCCAAATGATGGGCGGGGCAAGGGCGTTGATTGATGTGGTGATGGCCGGGCGTCAGCTGTCCTTGACGGGTGTCGCCTCCTTCGCCATGTCCACGGGCGCCGCCCCCTTGATCGTGGCCGCGGGCGCCGCGCCCGGTTCCTCGCCGTTCATGACGCGCTTCGCGGTGACCCGGTCCAGGGCCCCCTCCCAGCGGGAGACCGCGAACACCGCGACACAGTTGCCGAGCAGGTTGGTGGCGACCCGCATCGAGTCCATGATCCGGTCGACGCCGAGCAGCAGTGCCACCGCGGCGGCCGGAATGACACCGAGCGCGGAGGCGGTCGCGGACAGCGCGAGGAACGCCGAACCGGGCACGCCCGCCATGCCCTTGCTGGTCAGCATGAGTACCAGGACGACCGTGACCTGCTGCCCGAGGCTCAGGTCGACGCCGACGGCCTGGGCGATGAAGAGGGTGCCGATGGAGAGGTAGATGGAGGCGCCGTCGAGGTTGAAGGAGTACCCGGTGGGCAGGACGAGCCCGACCGCGTCGTCCCGACAGCCCGCCGCGCGCAGCTTCTGCATCATGCGCGGCATCACGGTCTCGCTGGATCCGGTGCCGAGCGCGAGCAGCAGTTCCTCGCGGGTGTAGCGGACGAACTTCCACAGACTCAGTCCGGTGACCGCCTTGAGCGCGAGGCCGAGCAGCAGGAGGAAGAGCAGGGCGACGCCGTAGCAGACGGCGATCAGCTTTCCGTACGTCGACATCGCACCCACGCCGTATTCGCCGACGAGGTGGGCGGTTGCACCGAAGACCGCGAGCGGGGCGAGCTTCATGATGTAGCCGACGATGGTGAACACGACGTCCTGGGCCTGCTCGATGAACGGCAGGATCTGCGGAACCTTGCTCTGGCCGAGGTGGAGCAGCGCGGCGCCCACGAGGCAGGCCAGGACGAGGACTTGGAGCAGGGAGTTCTCGGCGAAGGCGCCGACGGCGCTGTCCGGCAGGGACTCCAGGACGAACTGGGCGGTGGACGGAAGGTGTCCGCCGCCGGTCTGTTCGTCGACCGCGCCCTTGTCGAGGGTGGCGGGGTCGACGTTCATGCCAGCGCCGGGCGCCAGGATGTTGCCGGCGAGCAGGCCGATGACGAGGGCGACGGTGGTGGCGACCTCGAACCAGATCAGCGCCTTCACGCCGATCCGGCCGAAGGCCTTGAGGTCACCGGCCTTGGTGATGCCCGCGACGACGACGCAGAACACCAGGGGCGCGATCATCGCCTTGATGAGCCGGACGAAGCCGTCCCCCAGGGGTTGCAGGGCCGATCCGGCGTCCGGCCACAGGCGTCCCACCAGGGCGCCGAGCAGCAGGGCGAGCAGGACTTGAGCGAAGAGACTGGTGCGCAGGAGACGGCCTGCGCGGCGTGCGATGTTTCCGTTGGCGTGCGCCATGGGGCACTCCTACATGGGCGGATATTCTGCATAGCGGAAGATCAATTCCGCGATGCATCACTATCGTTGACGCCCAAGCGGCGCGGAAGCCCCCACATCAACTCCGCATGAGATCTTGGAAATTGCTCCAGAACCCACCTGCGAACGGCGCGCTCAACTGCCCTTTCGCACGCTGATGTACGGCTCGACCGCGTCCAGGAGCAGCTCCCGCATCCGCGCCGCGTCCATGTCGCCCGTTCCTGCCAGGACTTGGATCGCCAGGCCGTCGACGAGTCCCGTGAAGCGGGCGGCCAGTGCCTCCACGTCGACGCCTTCGGCCATGCCCTCGCGTTGGCAGGTGCGCACCAGGTCCAGGACGACGCCGCGCCAGCGGGCGTGGACACCGCGCTGGCCGCCGCGCAGGCTCGGGTCGAGGATCGCCTCGTTCCACGACTGCACCCACACCGACCATTCGTCGGCGTCCTCCTCGTGGGCGCCGCCGAGGTGCTCGCCGACCTGGTCGACCACGACACGACGCGCGCCGTCGCCCTCTACCTGGAGAGTTACGGCGAAGGCGCGGCGCTCCTCGACGCCCTCGCCGCGCTGCGTGAGGCGGGCAAACCGGTGTTGCTGCTGACCGTCGGCGCGAGCACGGCGGCGCGGGCTGCCGCCCGCTCCCACACCGGCGCCATGACCTCCGCCCTCGACGTCGTGGACGCGGCGTGCCGTGCGGTCGGCGCCGTCCGCGTCGACACTCCCGCTCAACTCGCCGATACAGCCCACCTGTTGCTCCGCGCGGCCCCGGTCCGCGGGCCGCGCGTGGCGATCGTGGCGGACAGTGGCGAGCAGGGGGCCGTGGCCGCGGACACCGCCGCGCGGCTCGGCCTGGACGTCGCGGAGTTCCCGTCCTCCGTACAGCGGGAGCTCGCGTGCCACCTGCCACCGCACGCGGGGCGGGCGAACCCCGTCGACCTCGACGGCGCGGGTGAGCGGGACCTGTCGGCGTACGCCGCGGTCCCGGCATGCCTGGTGGCCGCGTCGGTGGCCGACACGGTCGTGCTCAGCGGCTACTTCGGCAGTTACGGGCGTGACATCCCCGCGCAAGCGGCGGCAGAGTCGGCCACGGCGCGTGCCCTGGGCGCCTCGCCGCGGACAGGGGCTTGCCCATCGTCGTGCACTCCATGGCCGAACACACCCCGGCATTGCGGGAGTTGGAGGCTGCGGGTGTGCCGACGTTCACCGACGTCGAGCGGGCGCTGCGGGCCGTCGCCACGACACACCGCCTCACCTTGCAACCTGGTCGTCGACGCACACCTCCGCACTCGCTGTCGCGCAGGTCACCCATCGGCTCGGGCTACCTGGCCGCGCGCCACCTGTTGGGCGAAGCAGGTGTGCCGTTCCCGCGGGCGGCGGAGGTACCGGCGGGCACCCGTGACCCGGTGGCCGCGGCGGCCTCCCTCTCGGCCCCCGTCGTACTCAAGGCCGACTGGCTGGAGCACAAGACCGAGCACGGCGGTGTGGCGACCGGGCTGTGGGACCCCGGCGCGCTGCGGGCCGCGTACCACGACATGGTGGAGCGCCTGGGCCCTCACACGTACGTGGTCGAGGAGATGGATCGGCGTGCCGGCGTGGTCGAGGTACTCGTCGCCGCCCGCAGGGACGTGTCGTTCGGCCCGGTCGTGGTGGTCGGGGCCGGCGGAGTCCGGGCCGAACTCTCCCGTGACCTGGCGCTCGAACTTGCGCCCTGTACGCGGGACACCGCGCACGCCATGGTGCGGAGCCTGCGGATGGCTCCACTGCTGCACGGCTGGCGCGGTCGGCCCACCGTCGACGTGGAGGCCCTGGTGGACGTGATCGTCGCCGTGTGCGACGTGATCGCCGGACGGGAGGACATCGCCGAGGTCGAGCTCAACCCGGTGCGGGTCGCTCCGGAGGGCGCGCTCGCGGTGGACGGGCTGGTCGTTGCCGCCGCAGCCCCCTCGGCTCCGAGCTAGGCAGGCACCTCCGTCGCTCCCGGCCGCGGCTCCTGCGTCGGCACCACATCGTCCGGGTAGATCATCCGGTCCGGGATCCGGTGCCGTTCGCGGCGGGCCAGGAACCAGTACAGCACTCCTGGCAGGGTCAGCCCAACGATCCACGAGATGTCCGCGCCGCCCAGCGGTGCGACGAAGGGGCCGGTGAACAGGTCCGTTGCCATGAACGGGAGTTGGACCACCAGGCCCACCCCGTACGACACCAGGGCCGGGGCCCGCCAGGAGCCGTAGCGGCCGTCGGGGTCGTTGAGGGCCGGGATGTCGTAGCGCTCCTTCGCGACGAGGTAGTAGTCGGCGAGGTTCACCGCGCTCCACGGGGTGAAGAAGGCCAGCACGATGAGCAGGAACGTCGAGAACGTGTTGAGGAAGTCGCCACGGCCCGCGAGGGCGAGGGCGGCGCCCACCATGATGATCGCGGCGATGTAGCCGATCCGCCCGCGCGGCGAAAGCCGGTGCGGCACCGCGCCCCGCCGCCGCATCCCGGTCACACTCGTCACGGTCGACATGAACGCGCCGTAGGTGTTGAGGACGGTGACGGTCAACTTGCCGAGGGCGATGACGAAGTAGAGCACCGCCGCCATCAGGCCCGCCCCGCCGAGTGACACCACGTACGTCACCTCGTGGCCGACGAAGGCCTCCCCCGCGGCGGCCGCCGCGAGCGCACCGAAGGCCATCGACCACTGGGCACCCAGGGCGGTCCCGGCCAGCGTCCAGCCGAACGTCGCGCGCGCCGACGTCGAACGCGGCAGGTAGCGCGAGTAGTCGGCGACGTACGGGCCGAACGACAGCTGCCAGGACGCCGAGAGGGACACCGCGAGCAGGAACGCGGGCAGGGCGAAGGTGTGGTCGGCGAGGACCGCGCCGATGTCGTCGTGCTGGAGGAGGCGGGCGCCGAGGTAGACGAACGCCACGCCGCACACCACTCCGGCGAGGCGTCCCAGGAAGTGGATGAGGCGGTAGCCGACGGCCGCCGCCACCGCGGTCACCACAGTGAAGATGAGGATGCCCGCGACGGGTCCGAGGTGGGTCAGTTCGCCGACCGCCTCGCCCGCGAGGACGGTGCCGCTCGCCGTGCAGCCGATGAACATGAACACCGCGAGGACGAGGGGCACGACGGCGCCGCGGACTCCGAACTGGGCCCGCGAGGAGATCATTTGCGGGAGGCCGAGGCGGGGCCCCTGCGCGGAGTGGAGTGCCATCACGGTGCCGCCGAGCAGGTTTCCGACGAGGAGCCCGACGACCGCCCAGAAGGCGGTCGCGCCGAGGACCACGGCGAGGGCGCCGGTGACCACCGCGGTGATCTGGAGGTTGGCACCGACCCATAGGGTGAACTGGCTGAACGCGGTGCCGTGGCGCTCCTCGTCGGGCACCACGTCGATGGACCGGGACTCGACGAGACCGCCTGACGGTTGTTCCTCCGCTATCGGCATCGCGTCATCGGCCTTCGTGTGTGGCGAGGACGGTGCCGATCGCGGCGACGAGCCCGCGCAGTTCCTCGTCCGTGGTGATGAACGGCGGGCTGATCTGCACGGTGTTTCCGCGCAGCGGGCGGGTGACGAAGCCGTGCTCGACGAGCTCGTCGGTGACCGCCTCCGCGCTGATGTCGTCGACGAGGGCGACACCGCCGAGCAGTCCCCCGACCCGTGTCTCGACGACGGACTCCCGTGTGCCCAGGACCCGCAGTTCGTCGGCGAGTACCTGCTCCAGGGCGGCAACTCGGGGCACCAGCTTCTCCTCGTCGAGGATGTCGAGGTTGCGCAGCGCCACGGCGCAGGCGGTGGCGTGCCCGGAGTAGGTGGCGCCGTGCCGGAACATGGGTGTGTCGTCCGCGTCCCGGTAGAACGGCTGCCAGATGTGCGGGGCAACGAGGACGCCGCCGAGCGGTGCGTAGCCGGAGGTGACGCCCTTGGCGAAGGTGATCAGGTCGGGTGTGAGGCCGTAGCGTTCGGTGGCGAACATGTGGCCGGTGCGGCCGAAGCCGGTGATGACCTCGTCGATGATGAGGAGGATGTCGTTCTCGCGGCAGATGCGCTGCAAGCCCTCCAGGTAGCCGGGGGCCGGTGTGATCACGCCTCCGGTGCCCTGGATGGGCTCGGCCACGAGTGCGGCGATGTGTTCCGGGCCGATCTCGCGCACCGTGCGCTCGACCGCTTCGATGTCGTACGTGTCGACGCGCGCGGTCTCCGGGACGAGCGATTCGGTGCCGTAACCGGTCCGGTTGAAGTCGAGGCCCGCGATGCTCGTGCCGTAGGCGTGCAGGCCGTGGTAGGCGAACTCGCGGCTGAGGATCGTCGTCTTGGTGTCTCGGCCTTCGCGCTGCCAGTGCCTGCGGGCGAGCTTGCAGGCGACGTCGATGGCGTCGCTGCCGCCGCTGTTGAGGATGACCTTGGGGTCGTCGATGGGTGACATGGCGGCGAGGCGTTCGCCGAGGGCGACGGCCTGGTCGTTCAGGTAGCGGCCGAAGACGTGGTACGTCTCCAGGCGCAGCATCTGCGCGTGGGCGGCCTCGGCGAGTTCAGGGCGGGAGTGGCCGACGTTGGCGTGCCACAGGCCGGCGGTACCGTCGAAGAGGCGGCGGCCGTCGGTGGTGAACAGGTAGCTGCCTTCGGCGCGTTCGACGGTGAGCTGGCGTCCAAGAACGGACGGGAGGTGGGCCTGCGCGCTCCACAGTGCGGGTCCGGACAGGACGGGCGGGTTCTCCTGGGCCATGGGGGTCTCCGTGAGAGGTGGGGGTCAGTGTGTGGTGCTGTCGCGTCGCCGGGTCCGTACGAGCAGGTAGGTGGCGAGGATCGCGGCCAGGCTGAGAACGCTCAGGTAGAGCTGCGAGCGCGCGTCGGGGACCAGGAGCATGGAGCTGAGGACGACCACGATGGCCACCAGGGTGGCCCAACTCAGGTACGGGTAGCCCCACATGCGCAGCTTGATCCGCTCCGGGGCCTCGCGTTCCAGTTGCCGCCGCATGCGCAGCTGCGAGCCCGCGATGATCGCGTAGACGAACAGGCCGACGGCGCCTGCCGAGTTGATGATGAAGTTGAAGATGGTGTCGGGTGCGACATAGCTCATGGCGACGGCCACGTATCCGACGACGGTGCACGCCAGGATGGCCTTCCAGGGGGTGCCCTTGCGGCTGCGGTGAGCGACCCAGCGAGGGGCCCAGTTGTTGCGCTGGAGGGCGAAGAGCATGCGCGAGGCCGTGTACAGGCCGGAGTTGAGGACGGAGAGGACGGAGGTGAGGACGACGACGTTGATGACGGTCGTCGCGGCGGGCACGCCCATCTTGCCGAAGGCGGCCGCGTACGGGCTGGTCTCGACCGGGATCCGGTCCCACGGCGTCATCATCACCAACAGCGTGACCGACCCGACGTAGAAGATGATGACGCGCCACACCGTGGAGGAGGTCGCCTTGACGACGGACTTCACCGGGTTGTCGGACTCGGCGGCGGCGATGGTGACGATCTCGGTGCCGACGTAGGAGAAGATCACGAGGACGACGCCGTGCAGGATGGCCGAGAGGCCGCCTGGGGCGAAGCCGTCGAGGGCGACGTTGCCGACCGACAGTGTCGTGTCCGGCCACAGTCCCAGCGCGAAGAGTGTGCCCGCGACGAGGAACACGACGATGGTGACTACCTTGATGGACGCCAGCCAGAACTCGGTCTCCCCGAACGAGCGGGTCGACACCAGGTTCGTGGCCGTCAGCAGTGTCATCAGGACCAGGGAGAAGACCCACTGCGGTACGCCGGGTATCCACAGCATCAGCAGCTTGGCCCCGGCGACCGCCTCGAAGGCGACGACGCCGACCCAGAAGTACCAGTACAGCCAGCCGATGGTGTAGCCGGCCCAGCCGCCCAGCGACGTCCGGGCGTACTCCATGAACGATCCGAGGGTTGGCGAGGCGGTCGCCATCTCGCCCAGCATCCGCATGACGAGGATGACCAGCAGGCCGCCGAGTGCGTAGGACAGGATGGCGGCAGGTCCGACGGTGTGGATGACGGCGCCGCTGCCGACGAAGAGGCTGGCGCCGACGATGCCGCCGAGGGCGATCATCCGGACGTGGCGCTGCCTGAGGGTGCGGGGTGCGTCGGCGGGTGTCTGCTCCGGGGCGCTCTGGTCGACCGGGTCTCGCTGGTCGTTCTCGGGACGTGTCCGCACTGTTCGGAGCCCTCCTGCGACATCGGTTCGGTGGGTCACGCGGGCGACGGGCCGCGAGCGGCCGAAGCAGTGCGCAACTGTAGAACAGTTCTACTGTCCGGCACCAGAGGTTGATCGCTGGCTACGATGACGCCATGACGGCACTCGAAGGCCTGGTGGCCAGGCGGACCACGACCGCGCAGCAGATCGCCGACGGCCTGTCGGAGCGGATCCTCGCGGGGTCCTTCCAACCGGGCGAGCGGCTGCGCGAGAGCGCCATCGCCGCCGAACTCGGCATCGCCCGCAACACGGTGCGCGAGGCGGTCCGGCTGCTCGAGCACGGCGGGTTGATCCGGTTCCAGGCCAATCGCGGTGCCGTGGTCGTCTCACCGACGCCGCGGAGCGTGCACGAGTTGTACACGGCACGCGAGCACTTGGAGGCGGCGGCCCTCGCGGCACCACTCGACTCCGCTCAACTCGCCGCGGTGGAGGCGGCGTACGGGCATCTGGTCACGGTCACCGGGTCGCAGCGGCGGGCCGACATCGTGGCCGCGGACCTCGCGTTCCACGAGGCGATCGTGGCGACGCTGGGCAATGGGCGGATCGACGCGTTCTACGCGGGGCTCACCCGTGAACTGCGCTTCTATCTCATGGCGATGTCCGCCCACGAACGCGAGAACGAGAACCCGCGCAGGCTGGTGGGCGAGCACGAGCCGCTCATGGACGCGATCCGCGCGGGTGACGCGGAGCGCGCCCAGCGTGAGGCGCGGCACCACATCGCGTCCAACGGGGCGCGGATGCAGGCGATTCTGGCGGCGTGCGGCGACGAGGGCTGAGCGGCCGCCAGGAGTGCGGCGGCGCCTCTGACGGCCGCCGTGTCCGCATCCCGTACGTGGCTACTCCGCGCTCGCGGGGTCGACGGGTGTCCGCTCGCCGCCCGTGGACTCGCGCACGTCCAGCCAGTGCGGGGCCATGTGTACTTCGAAGGGTGGGGGCTCCTCGGCCAGGACCCGGTTGACCAGGCACTTCACGGCGAGGGAAGCGATCGCCGCCTTGTCGGGCACCACCGTGGTCAGCGAGGGTGTGCCGTAGAGGGCCTCCTCGGATCCGTCCACGCCGGCGAGGGCGACGTCGTCGGGGATGCTCAGGCCGGCCTCGTACAGGGCCCGTCGGGCGCCGACCGCCAGCAGGTCGCTGAAGCAGAACACGGCGTCGGGGCACAGCTCGTCGGGGAGCGCGGTGAGGGTGCGCATCGCCTGGAGTCCGTTGCGCCGGTCGAAGTCCTTGATCTGGGGCGCGAGTCGGGGGTCGTAGGTCAACCCGGCTTCGTGCAGGGCATGTTGGAAGCCTTCGAGGCGTTGTCTGCTGGTCGCGGAGCCCGCCTTGTCTACGCCGATCGCGGCGATCCGGGTCCGGCCGAGGCTCGCGAGGTGTGCGGTGGCCTCGCGGGCGGCCGCCACGTTGTCGATGAGGACGTGGTCGGCGACGACGCGGTCACCCTCATAGCTGCGCTCGCCGAGGAGGACGAGAGGGAACTGGTCGGTGACGGGGGCGAGTTCGTCCGGTGAGACGTGCAGCGGGGAGAGGATCACGCCGTCCAAAAGGGACGCGCCGACGCCTGTCGCGAGGCGGAGTTCCTCCTTGGTGTCGCCGAGGGTCTCCTCGATGAGGACGGTGAAGCCGAGGGCCGCCGCCTCCGTGCGCACGTGGTGGGCGAGTTCAGCGAAGTAGGGCGTGGCGAGGTCGGGGACGGCGAGGGCGATCAGGCCGCTGCGGCCGGTGCGCAGGCGGCGGGCCGACGGGTTCGGCCGGTAGCCGAGCTCGGTCACGGCCCGCATCACGCGGGTCCGGGTGGCGTCGGACACCCGCGGGGCGTCGCGTACAACGTTGGAAACAGTCTTGATGGACACCCCCGCACGCTCGGCGACGTCCTTGAGTGTCACTGCTGCCACTACCCGGCTCCCCTCAAGTTGTTTCCCCTGATTATGCATGTGATGACGCCCAGTGACAGCCCCGATCCGGATCCGCAGTGATTTCGTCCGGAGGGTTGACCTCGGCGACACCCACTGGTTACAACGTTGGAATCCGTCGCCGTCGGGGCCCGCCGCAGCAGCTGCGCGCCGCCCGAGGTGTCCCACACGTCTGCCTCACGAGAGGTCCCTCATGTCCGAGCACCCTCCGCACACCCCACTGCGTACCGCCGTGGTCGGCACCGGAGGCATCGCGCGTTCCAGTCATGTGCCCGCGCTCCAGAAGCTCGCCGCCGAAGGCGAGACGGAGCTCGTCGCCGCGGTCGACGTGGACGAGGAGGCGGTGCGTTCCTTCGCCGCCGACGCCGGGATTCCGTACGCCTCCACGGACCTCGACGCGATGCTGGCCGAAGTGCGCCCGGGTCTCGTGGTGTTGTGCACGCCGCCCGCAGTGCACCGCGAGCAGTCCGTGGCCGCGCTGCGGGCGGGCGCGTGGGTGTGGTGCGAGAAGCCGCCGTGTCCCTCGCTGGCCGATTACGACGCCGTGGCAGCCGCGGAGCGGGGCGAGGACACGGACCCGTACGCCTCGATCGTGTTCCAGCACCGCTTCGGCTCCGGAGCCCGCCATGTGCGCGAACTCCTGCACACCGGTGCCTTCGGCCGGCCGCTGGTGGCCCACTGCCAGACGACCTGGTACCGGGACACCGCCTACTACGCGGTGCCGTGGCGCGGCCGTTGGGCGACGGAGGGCGGCGGCCCCGCCATGGGGCACGGCATCCACCAGACGGATCTGCTGCTCGACCTGATGGGCCCGTGGTCCGAGGTGCGCGGCATGGCGGCGCGGCTCGTGCACGACGTGGAGACGGAGGATGTGTCCACGGCGCAGGTCCGCTTCGCGAACGGGGCGGTCGGCACCGTCGTCAACAGTGTGCTGAGCCCGGACGAAGTCAGCCGGATCCGCGTCGACTGCGAGCTGGCGACGATCGAGCTGACGCACCTGTACGGGTACGGCAACGCCGACTGGCGCATCACGCCCGCCCCCGGTGTCCCCGAGGAGACGGTGGCGCGGTGGCGGGAGTTCGGGGCCGACGAGCCGAGCTCGCACCTGGCCCAACTGCGCGTGCTCGTCGCGGACATCAGGGCCGGGCGGCGCCATCCCACGAGCGGCGCGGGCGGCCGGCGGACCCTCGAGTTCATCACGGCGCTGTACAAGTCCGCATTCACCGACACCACGGTCCGGGCGGGCGAGATCGGCCCCGGCGACCCGTACTACACCGAGCTGCACGGCGGCGCCCCCGGCTGGGCCCCGGACGCCTCCACCACGACGAAGGACGACGCATGACACTGGCACTGACGCACGCCCACGGTGACCGCATCACCGTGACCCATGAGACGAGCGGAACCGAACTGTTCGCCTACGTGTACCGGCCCGAAGCCGCGTGGGAGGCACCGAAGCCGTATCTGCACCCGATCCGCACCCTGTCCGGCGGGCTCGTCACCGACTACCGGCCGAACGACCACCGCTGGCACAAGGGCCTGCAGCTCACGGCCTCGCACCTGTCGGGGCAGAACCTGTGGGGCGGCAACACCTACGTGCACGGCGAGGGGTACCTCGCGCTGCCCGAGCGGGTCGGTTCGATGGCCCACGTGTCCTTCGAGGAGGTGTCCGCCACGGATGGCGGCGCCGTCATCGCCGAGCGTCTGACCTGGCACCCGCACGACGGGGAGCGGTGGGCCGACGAGGAGCGCCGCATCGAGGTGTGCGCCGTCGACGAGGCGTCCGGGAGCTGGTCGTTCACCTGGACGTCCGCGGTGACCAACCGTCGTGCGGAGCCGCTGCGCTTCGGCAGCCCCACCACGCACGGCCGTCCCGCCGCCGGGTACACCGGCCTGTTCTGGCGCGGTCCGCGTTCCTTCCGCGACGGAAAGGTCTTCACCGCGGAGGCCGACTCCGGCGATCTGATGGGTACGCAGGCACCCTGGCTCGCCTACGTCGGTGAGCACGACGGACGCGACGGTCACGCCACGGTCGTCTTCGAGCACGCGGCCACCAACGACCAGGCGGGCGAGAAGGGCACCCACCCGGCGCACTGGTTCGTGCGCAGCGACCCGTTCGCGGCGGTCGCGCCGTCCTGGGCGTTCCACGAGGAGCTGGTCCTGGAGCCCGGTGACACCCTTGCCCGCGGCTACCGGGTGACCGTCGCCGACGGTGCCTGGGACCGCGAGCGGGTCGATGCACATCTGCGGGGGCACACATGGTGAGCGCGGCCTACGAGGGTTTCCCCGGCGCGGCCGGGGTGTCCCGGCTGACCGTGTACGACTGGCCGACCGTGGACGGCCGCCCCGGGGGCGGCACCCCGCACATGCACCTCACGTGCAGCGAGGGCTACGTGGTGACAGCCGGCCGGGGAAGTGTGCAGACGCTGACCAGTTCCGGCTTCCGGGAGACACCCCTGGAGCCGGGCACGGTCGCCTGGTTCACGCCGGGCACGATCCACCGCCTCGCCAACGACGACGGCCTGGAGATCACCGTCGTCATGCAGAACAGCGGCCTCCCCGAGGCGGGCGACGCCGTGCTCACCCTGCCGCCGGACCTGCTCGCCGACGCCGATACGTACGCGGACGCGGTCCGTATCCCCGGCGACGTATCGGAGGAGGAGCAGGCCGAGGTCGCGCGTGCCCGCCGTGATCTGGCGACGCGCTGGTTCCTGGAGCTGCGCGATGCCTTCGAGGCCGGGGATCCCGAGCCGCTCGCCGCGTTTCAGCGGGCCGCCGCCGCGCTCGTCCACCCACGCCTCGACGCCTGGGAGCAGCGCTGGCGCGACGGGGCCCGGGCCGCGGCCGAGGCAACCAGGGGTCAACTCACCGCGCTGCGCGACAAGGACGAGCGGCATCTGACGGCCGGCCGGGTCACCGCGACCGGGCCCACCGCACGCGGCCGCTTCGGCATGTGCGGGCGGCTCGACGTCTATCCCGGTATCTGACGGGCCATCACCGCAGCCCCAACCCATCACACACTCTTGGAAGGCCCCCATGCCCGAGCCCCGAAGCGGCCCGCGCCCCCACCTCAGCCGCAGGGCCGTCCTGACCACCGCGGCCGCCGGGGCCGGCGCCGCGCTGACCGGCACGCTGACCGGCTGTTCCACCGCGAGCGGCGGCACGTCGCGCGGTGTCACCCTCAGGTTCTCCTGGTGGGGCAATGACGACCGTGCCGCGCGCACCGAGAAGGCGGTGCGCCTCTTCGAGAAGGAGCACCCCGGCGTCACCGTCCGCACGTCCAACGGCGAATTCGGCGCGTACCTCCAGAAGTTGGCGACGCAGGCCGCAGGCGGCGGCGTCCCCGACGTGGTGCAGCTCGACTACCGGCAGGTGTCCCAGTACGCGGGTGGTGACGCGCTGATGTCTCTGGACGATGTCATCAAGCGCGGGACCATCGACACGTCCGACATGGACCACAGCTTCCTGCGCACCGGCACGTACCGGGGCGGCCAGTACGCCCTGCCGATGGGCCGCGGCATCACCGGATTCGCCTACGACTCGAAGATCTTCAAGCGGGCCGGGATCGGCACGCCCCCGCCCGACTGGACATGGCAGGAGTGGGCCGAGGCCAACAGGAAGGTCACCGCGCTCGGCCTCAAGTCCCCCGACGGCCGCCCGCTGCGCGGCGCCAACGACGGCGGCGGCAACGAGGACATCTTCGAGGACTGGCTGCGCAGCCGCGGCGGCAAGCTCTACAGGAGCCAGACCGAACTCGCCTTCACCGAGGACGACCTCACCGAGTTCTGGACGTTCTACGACCGGCTGCGCAAGGCGGGCGCGATCGCCGAGCCCCGGGACAGCGTGCAGGCCACCAACACCGAGATGTCGCCCATGGGCCGTCATCTCGCCGCCTCCGACTTCACCTGGGACGCGCCCTTCCCCGGCTATGTGGATCTGCTCGGCGAGGACATCCACTACGCGCCGGTGCCCACGACCGACGGGCGGCAGGGCGCGTACTTCAAGCCCAGCATGCTGGTCGGCATCGGCGCGCACTCCGCACATCCCAAGGAGGCCGCCCAGTTGGTGGACTTCCTGCTCAATGACAGGCGGGTGGGCGACATCCTCGGCTTCTCCCGGTCCACTCCTCCCAACCGGACGATCGCCGTCCGCGTCGGCAAGACGCTCAAGGGCCCCGAGCTGGAGATCTACCGGTACGCGCAGGAGATGGAGAAGTACGGCCTGGACGCCCCGCCGACGGCTCCGCCGCCCGGCGACCTCGCGATCCAGCCCCTGTTCACCCGCATGTACGAGCGCGTGATGTACGAAAAGGGCACGCCCCGGCAGACGGCGCGCGAACTCATCGATCAGGCCAACAAGGAGCTGAGGTCATGAGCGCACTCACCACCAAGGCGCCCGCTCCCACACACCAGGATGCCGAGGCCCCGGCGTCCGGCGGCCGGATCCGTCGGGTGCGCGAAAAGCAGTGGCCCGCCTACGTGTTCCTCTCGCCGTGGATGATCGGCGCGGTCGTGCTGACGCTCGTACCGATGGCGGTGTCGCTGTATCTGTCGTTCACGGACTACAACCTGTTCGATCCGCCGAAGTGGATCGGGCTGCGCAACTACACGGACATGCTCACCGACGACCCCCGTTACTGGCGGTCGGTGGGCACCACGATGCTGTACGTCGTCGTGGCCGTGCCGCTGAAGCTGGGGCTCGCGCTGGGCGTGGCCATGCTGCTGAAGAACCTCGGCCGGGGCCGGGCCTTCTACCGTTCCGCGTTCTACGCGCCGTCGCTGCTCGGGGCGAGCATGTCCATCGCCCTGGTGTGGCGGGCGCTGTTCAACGACGGCGGCACAGTGGTCAATCTCCTGGACTCGATCGGCATCCACACGGGCGGCTGGGTCGGCAACGCCGATCTCGCGGTGTATGTGATCGTCCTGCTGACGGTGTGGCAGTTCGGCGCACCGATGGTCATCTTCCTGGCGGGGCTCCAGCAGATCTCGCCCGAACTGTACGAGGCCGCCGCGCTCGACGGGGCGGGCCGCTGGCGGCAGTTCATCTCGGTGACCGTGCCGATGCTGTCCCCGGTCGTCTTCTTCAACCTGGTTCTCGAAGTCATCAACTCCTTCCAGGTCTTCACTCCGGCCTTCGCCGTCAGCCACGGAAACGGCGGGCCAGCCGACTCGACGCTGTTCTACACGCTGTACCTGTACGAGCGCGGCTTCACGGCCTCGCACATGGGCTACGCCTCGGCGATGGCCTGGCTGCTGCTGATCGCCATTGGTGCGGTCACCCTGATCCTCTTCCGGACGTCCCGGTCCTGGGTCTTCTACGCGGACGAGGAGGGCCGATGAACATCGCCGCGAAGCGGTGGCTGCCGCACACCATCGCCGCTGTGGGCCTGTTGGTCCTGCTGTACCCGCTGGCCTGGCTGCTCGCCACGTCACTCAAGCCGGCCGACGAGGTCATCGCCAGCCTCGACCTGTGGCCCAGTCACCTGGAGTGGTCCAACTACACGACCGCCATGGACGGGGTGTCGGGTGTCTCCGTGCCCCGGCTGCTCGCCAATACGCTGATGATCGCGGGCGGCGCCGTCCTCGGCAACGTACTGTCCTGCTCGCTGGCGGCCTACGCCTTCGCCCGGCTGCGGTTCCGGATGAGCAAGGTGATGTTCGCCTTCATGGTGGCGACGCTGATGCTGCCGCACCACGTCGTGCTGATCCCGCAGTACATCATCTTCAACCAGCTCGGCCTCACGGACACGTTCTGGCCGCTGATCCTGCCGAAGTTCCTGGCCACCGAAGCGTTCTTCGTGTTCCTCATCGTGCAGTTCATGCGGGGCCTTCCGCGGGAACTGGAGGAGTCGGCGCGCATCGACGGCTGCGGTCCGTTCCGCACGTACTGGGCGATCACGCTGCCGCTCAGCCGGCCCGCGCTGATCACCACGGCCATCTTCACGTTCATCTGGACGTGGAACGACTTCTTCACGCAGATGATCTACCTGTTCGCGCCGGAGAACTTCACCATCACGCTCGCTCTGCGCAGCTTCGTCGACCAGGGCAGCACCTCCGCCTACGGGCCCATGTTCGCCATGTCGGTGATCTCCGTGCTGCCGATCGTGCTGTTCTTCTTCGTCTTCCAGCGCTACTTGGTGCAGGGCATGGCGACCTCCGGACTGAAGGGCTGAGCCACCATGACCCACGCACCCGTCGCGCCGCGGCGCGCCGACCCGCAACGCCGGGAGCCCGGCGAAGTGTTCGGCGGCGGCTTCACGCTCTTCGCTGACGTGCTGCTCGTCGGCCTCCTGACCAGCGTCGCCTGCCTGCCCGTCGTCACGGCGCCCGCCGCCTTCTCGGCGGCGTCGGCGACGCTGCGGGGCACGGCGCAGGGCGGCGTCCAGTTCAACATGGTTACGTATATTGGTGAGTTGCGCACCCGGCTGACCGGGCGGACGCTGCTGGCCGGGCTGGTGCCGCCGCTGCTCGGCGTGCTCCTTCTCCTCGACAGCCGACTGGTCGGCACCGACCTTCCGGGGGCTCAGGTCCTGGCGCCCGCCCTCTTGCTCCTTGCCCTGGGCGCCGCGGTCGTGGGGCTGCGCGCCACCGCGCTGGAGAAACCGCACCTGCTGTCCGCGCGTGAGGGGCTCGTCCGGTCTCTCGCCGATCCGCGCGGCAGTCTGCTCCTCGCGGGCGCCGTGGTACTGGCCGTGCTCCTGGCGTGGGCGATGCCGATGCTCGTCCCGCTGCTGCCGGGGCCGCTGGCGTTCGCCGCGACGGTCGTCGACCTGCGCTCCCCCACCGGCCGACGCGCGCCCTGACACCCGGCCCCCTCCCCTGAACAGCGCACCACACCACCGGAGTTCTCCTTGTCTCACACCCACCTCGACGTCGCAGGACACCCCCGGCCGCAGCTCGTCCGGGACCCCGACTGGCACGACCTCGGCGGTCCGTGGCGGTTCGCCCACGACGACGCCGACCGCGGCCGCTCGGAGCGCTGGATGGACCCCGACGTCTCCGCGCCGTACACCGGCGTCGTGACCGTGCCCTACCCACCCGAGTCAGCGGCGTCCGGGGTGCGCGACGCCGGCTTCCACCCCGTGCTCTGGTACCGGCGCACGATCGACGTGCCCCGGCCCGCCGCGGGCCGCCGCCTGCTGCTGCACTTCGGCGCGGTCGACCATCGCGCGGAGGTCTGGGTGGACGGCCGCCTGGTCGGCCGCCACGAGGGCGGTCACACCGGCTTCTCCTGCGATGTCACGGACGTACTCGACGGGGACGGCGAGCACGTCGTCGTGGTGCGCGCGGAGGACCAGCCTCTCGATGTCACGCAGCCGCGCGGCAAGCAGGACTGGCACCGCGACCCGCACGTCATCTGGTACCACCGCACGTCGGGGATCTGGCAGCCGGTGTGGCTCGAGGAGGTGCCCGAGCTGCACGTGACGACGCTGCACTGGACTCCCGACGTCGCGAACGCCCGCGTACGCTGCCGGGTGCGCCTGAGCCGGTGGCCCGCCTCGCCGGTGCATGTGTCGGTGCGTCTCGCGCTGGGCGAACGTGTCCTCGCCGACCAGCGGACCCTTGCCGACGGCCAGGAGACGACGTTCGACATCGCGGTGCCCGCGCTGCGCAACGCCCAGGACCTGGACGGTGTGCTGTGGAGTCCGGAGCGCCCGCACCTCGTGGACGCGACCGTCGAGGTCGCCGACGCGGCGGACGGCACGGCCGTCGACCAGGTCGCGTCGTACCTCGGCCTTCGTGACATCGGCTGGGACGACGGTCTCTTCCTCCTCAATCACAAGCCGTATTTCCTGCGCCTCGCGCTCCAGCAGGGCTACTGGCCGGGCTCGCACCTCGCGGCGTCGGCGGACGAGCTGCGCCGGGAGGCCGAACTGGCCAAGGAGATCGGCCTCAACGGGCTGCGCATCCACCAGAAGATCGAGGACCCGCGCTTCCTGTACTGGGCGGACCGGCTCGGCCTCGTGCTGTGGGGCGAGATGCCGTCGGCGTACGCGTTCGGCACGACCACGGTCGAGCGCGTGGTCGCCGAGTGGACCGAGGCGATCTCGCGCGACGTGAGTCACCCCTCGATCGTCGCCTGGGTCCCCCTCAACGAGTCCTGGTCCGTGCCCAATCCGGCGCTCGTCCCCGAGCAGCGCCACTTCATGGACGCCCTGTACCACTTGACCAAGGCCCTCGACCCCTCGCGGCCCGCTGTCTCCAACGACGGCTGGGAGATCTCCGCCGGTGACATGTGGGGCGTGCACGACTACACGCAGCGCGCCGATGTGCTGCGCGAGCGCTACGGCCCCTCGTCCCTGCGCCGCGGGGAGTTCACCGAGCAGTGGCCCGGCGTCCGGCGCCTCACTCTGGACGGGGTGCGCCACGAGGGGCAGCCAGTGGTCCTCAGTGAGTTCGGCGGCGCCACCTTCGAACCGGCCGAGGGTGCCGAGTGGTTCGGCTACGACACCGTGGCCACCGAGAAGGACTTCGCGGATCGGTTGTCCTCGCTGGTGGGGGCCGCGGTGGACTCGGGGCTCGCCGGCTTCTGCTACACCCAGTTCACCGACACCGAGCAGGAGGTCAACGGCCTGCTGACGGCGGACCGCGAACCGAAGCTGCCCGTGCCCGAACTCCGCGCGATCCTCACACGGACACGCGGCTGACCTCGGTGGTGGCCGGTGGGTGCCCACCGGCCACCACGCTCTCACCGCCCGCCCGTTGACGCCGACGGGCACAGATCGAATACTGAGCACCTCTCCTTCCTGACAACGTTGTCTCGTCGAGATTCGCGAAAGAGGCCCTGCCCATGCCGACCCACCTCCCGCAGCTCCATCGCCGCAGGTTCCTGCAAGCCGTCGGCCTGACGGGCGCCATGGCCGCTCTCCCGGCTCTCACCGGGGCGAACCCGGCGCGGGCGGCGGGCCGTTCGTCCACTCCCCCGGACGGCATCGCGGCCACCTACCACCGGGTCCTGCTCGATCACACCCGCTGGTCCGAGACGCAGTGGGACGCCACGCTCGGCCACTACACGGCGAAGGACTTCGGCTTCGCGGTCGTCCTCGGCAACGCGGTCCTGCTGACACAGGGCACGTACGACGGTGACCGGGCCGGCATCGACCGGGACACCCTCAAGGCGCGCACGCTCGCCACCATCCGGCACTTCGCGGCGTCGAACCGGCTCACGGGCGGCACGGAGTGGGGCCGCAAGCTGTTCTTCGACACCACCTTCCAGTCGTACTTCGTGCTCGCCGCGCGACTCCTGTGGGACGAGCTCGACGACACGACACGCGACCGCATCGACACCATCACGCGCGAACAGGCCGCGTACACCAAGTCCTTGGGGACGGGCAACGACCCCGACTCGGGCGACTGGACACCGAACGGCCTCAAGGGCGGCCACGTCGGTGACACCAAGCTGGAGGAGATGGGTCTGTACGCGCAGACCCTCGCGCCCGCCCTGGCCTGGGCCCCCGACGACCCGCGCCACCCCGACTGGCAGTCCGGCTACGGCACCTGGTCGCGCAACGAGGCCGGGCTTCCGCCCGCCGACCTTGCCAACCCGGCTCTCGTCGACGGCACACGTGTCTCGCGCAACACCGCGCGGAACCTGTACGACACGTTCATCGTCGAGAACCACGGCTCCTTCGGCCCGCACTACCAGGAGGAGTTGTGGCGCACCTCGGGGCGGAACGCCGCACACTTCCTGGCGGCGGGCCGGCCGCTGCCCGAGGTGCTGACGAAGCAGCCGAACGCCGAGCCCCTGTGGCGCACTCTCCTTGGTGTCATGAGCGACGCGGGTGAGCCGTTGATGCCGATGGTGAACGACCGGGAGCACCTGTACGGCCGAGATGTCATCCCGCTCGCGTTCTTCGCGCAGGTGGTGGGCGACCGGGCGGCGGCGCGCGCCGAACAGGCGCTGGCCGAGCGGCTCGAGGCGTACCAGAAGTATCCGCCGGAGCACCGCCTCGCCAAGTTCTCCGGGGAGCCGAAGTACGAGCCGGAGGCACGCGCGGAGCTGGCCATCAGCTATCTGCTGCACGTGTGGGCGGCGGCGGAGGGCCGTGACCCGGTCCGCCCGTACACACAGAAGGAGCTGTTCGCCCACGCGTCCGGGGTCACGGATTTCGGCGCCGGGCCCGACCTCGTCTCCCACCAGACACCGGCCGCTTGGGCGGGCACCGTCAGCAAGCCGGGCTTCGTGAAGTTCGCGTGGCAACCGGCGCACGACGACTGGCTGTTCAAGCTGAGCGGCGCGACCCCGATGTTCCTGCCCTCTTCCAAGGGCAAGGTCGACAAGCGATCGGTGCGACTCTACGAGTCCCTGCGCGATGGCTTCGACGGCAGCGCGAGCGTCCTCCAACTGGACGGCGGCTACGCGGGGTTCGCGACGCTGCCGACGGGCTCGGTCGTCTACGCGACGAGCGGAACCGGCGCCGGCGAGGGCCATCTGGAGATCCACAACCTGACGATGCCGGGCATGGCCGGGCTCGACGGGTCCCGTACGTACCGCTTCGAAGAGGGCAGCGCCTCCGTGCGGGCCCAGGACGACGGGTCGGGCTCGACGGCTCGCGTCGACAAGGTCGATGTCCCGCGCACGGCCGTGCGGCACATACGGATGCTCGGGGTGCGCCCCGACCCGACGTACGGATACTCGCTGTACGCCCTGGAGGTGCGGGACGGCGCCGACGGGGCGGACCTCGCGCGCGGCGGGACGGCGACCGCGTCGTCGAGCGAAACGGGCAAGGGGCCGGGGCTCGCCGTCGACGGTGACCCGGCGACCCGGTGGGCCGTGTCCAAGGCCGACCGCCCTCGCGCGGACAGCTGGCTCGCGGTCGACCTGGGCACGCGCCACGACATCGACCAGGTGACACTGCGCTGGGAGGCCGCCGCGGGCCGCGCGTACCGCATCCAGGGCTCGGCCGACGGCGAGACCTGGGACGACCTCGCCGACTGGCCGAAGCCGGACGTCAGCAGCCGTGGTGGCTGGCTCGACGTCGACGGCCGGGCCGGGCTCGTCGTCCGCGGCGGCAAACACCCCCTCTCCGTGTACGGCGACACGATCGTGGCGGCCGACGGCCCGGCGGCGCCCGTCGTGGTCGAGGGTTTCGCGGAGTCGTCGGCGAGCGCGTTGCGAGCATTGGCCCGCAAGCGCTCCGCCACGGCCGAGTCCAAGGAACTCCACGTGGCTTTCACAGATGGCCACTTGAGCCTTTTCAACCTGTCGGGTGCACGGGCCACCACCACGGCCCACGTCCCGCAGTCCGGCGAGCGCCGCACCGTCTTCCAAGGAGACCAGAGCGTCACCGACGACGGTGTCACCTACCGCGCGGACCTCGACGCGGCCGAGGCGGTGCTGCTCGCGCCCCGGTTCACGCTGGCTCCGCTGTCGGGCGACCGGTTGCCCGCCGGTCTGCGGGTCCGCGTGGTCGACGGCGCCACCCTCCGGCTCTCCGGCGCCGCATGCCGGGTCCGTGTCGAGGCGCAGGGCCGCCACGCCGTGGCCACGGTGTCCCGTACGCGGGAGACGACACTGCACCTCCCCGGTGCCACCGCCTTCCCGTTGGACGACCGCGCGCTCGGCCGGACCGTCTTCCCGACCAGTCCGCTGCCCGAGGGCATGTCCGACCCGGCGACGGCGGTGGACGGCGACCCCGGCACCGCGTGGCGCCCGGGTCCCGGCGGACGCCTGGTCGTGGATCTCGGCGAGGTGTTCGCGCTGCGCACTGTGGAGGCGCAGTGGACGGTCGGCGGCGCGCCCGGCGCCGAGGTGGAACTCAGCACCGACGGACTCACCTACCGGGTCGTGGGTCGGCTCGACGGGAAGCGGCCGGAGCGGACACTGTCGCTGCGTTCGGCGACGGCCCGCTATGTCGCCTTCAAGGTGTCCGGCGAGCGGGCCACGGACGCGCGGCTGGTGCGGCTCTCCGTGCACTGACCTGCGTATCGCCATTGGCTGAGGGACCCGACCGCCCGACGTGCGGCCGGGTCCCTCGGCGTGCTCAAACGGCATGCGCGGCACGCTCGTTGAACATCGGAAATCTGCGTACGACCCCTTGACCCCGCGCGGGCGGCGCCCGCACAGTACGCGTTAATGCGCATTACCTAATACGCATTACCAACTGCGGACACCCCGAGGAGCGGCAGGCGTGGAGCAACCCAGGAAGCGGACGAAGCCGGGGCGTGCCCCGGCTCCGGCGGGCCGGAAGTCGCGTCCCCGGCAGGCCGAGGTGGCGCGGCTCGCCGGTGTCTCGCAGGCGACCGTCTCGCTGGTCCTGAACGCCCGCCGCGACGGCAAGGGCGCGACGATTTCCGAGGAGACCCGGCAGCGGGTCCTCGAAGCCGCGCGCAACCTCGGCTACGTTCCCGACCCGGCCGCCCGCCGCCTCGCGGCCGCCCGCAACAATCTGCTCGGCGTCTTCAGCTTCACGTCGGCGTTCCCGACGGATGTGCAGCACTCGTACTACCCGTTCCTGGTGGGTGTGGAGCAGGAGGCAGCCGCGCGCGGCTACGACCTGGTCCTCTTCACCGCCTCCAGCGGTGGCGGTCCGGACGCCCTCAGCCGCGTGCGGCTCGCCGACGGCTGCCTCTTCCTCGGACGGCATGTCCCGCGCGCCGAGCTCAAGCGGCTCGTCGCCGACGGTTTCCCCGTGGTGCACCTCGGCCGCAGGGAGAAGCTGGAAGGGCTCGCCTGGGTGGGCGCCGACTACGTCAGCGCGAGCCGCGAAGTCGTCGCGCATCTGGCCGAGTTGGGGCACCGCCGCATCGTGCTCGTGCGCGAGGACGACGACGCGCCCGCCTCCACGGACCGTCAGCAGGGCTTCCTCGACGGGCTCGACGCGGCGAGGCTCGCGGGCGGCCCCGAATCCGTGCTGCGGTGTGCGGACCCGGTGGCCGAGGTGACGGCCGAGCGGGTCCGGGAGCTGGTCGCGGACGGTGTGACCGCGTTCGTGGCCGAGGAGACGGACACCGGGGCGGCGTGGCGGGCGCTGAGCGGGGCGGTGGCGGAGGCCGGCCTCTCGTGTCCCGGGGATGTCTCCCTGGCGCTGCTCGGCAGCCCGCCGCCGGAGCTGGCCGAGGGGCCCGTGCCGACCGGGTTCGACGTACCCCGGCACGAGTTGGGCGCGGCTGCGGTACGCCTGCTGTCCGCCCAGGTGGCCGGCGAGGAGGCGGACGAGCCGTTGGTGACCTGCGAGTTCCGGGCCGGACGGACGGCCGGACCGGTACCGAGGCCTTGAGCCACCAAGCACATGCGAAACCAGCACGTACGGAACAAGCACACCGCACCAGCACGTACAGCACGAAGGAGTCATGTGTTTCGCGAACCGGAGATCCTCATCGTCGGCGGCGGCCTCGGCGGTGTCGCCGCGGCACTTGCCGCCTGCCGCGCGGGGCGCCGTGTCGTGCTCACCGAGGAAACCGACTGGATCGGCGGGCAGCTCACCGCGCAGGCCGTGCCGCCGGACGAGCACCCGTGGGTGGAACAGTTCGGCACGACGGCCTCGTACCGGGCGCTGCGGGAGGGCATCCGCGCGTACTACCGGCAGTGGTATCCGCTGCGCGGCGAGGCCCTCGCGCTGCCCGAGTTCAATCCGGGCGCGGGCCGGGTCAGCAAGTTGTGTCACGAACCGCGGATCGCGCTCGCCGTCCTGGAGGGGATGCTCGCGCCGCACCGGGCGAGCGGTCTGCTGACCGTACTGACGGAGCACAGGGCGGTGTCCGCCGAGTCGGACAACGATGCCATCACCGCGGTCTCCGTGCGGGATCTGCGCACCGGCATCGTCCGAGGGTTCACCCCTCCATACGTCATCGACGCCACCGAGACCGGTGAACTGCTCGCCCTGGCGGATGTCGAGCACGCCAACGGAGCCGAGGCGCAAGGGGAGTTCGGCGAGCCGCACGCCCCCGCCGAGGCGCAGCCGGAGAACCAGCAGGGCATCACCGTGTGCTTCGCGCTCTCGCACCACGAGGGCGAGGACCACACCATCGACCGGCCTGAGGACTACGACTTCTGGCGTTCGTACCGCCCGGATTTCTGGCCGGGCCCGCTGCTCGGCTTCGAGGCCCCCGACCCGCGCAGCCTGGCGGCGGTCCCCCGCACCTTCGTGCCGAACCCAGAGCTCGACCCGCTTGCCGTGAGCGCCGACCAGAGCGCCGACGCCGGCGACAAGGAACTGTGGGGCTTCCGCCGGATCCTCGCGCGCAAGCTGCACCAGCCGGGCGCCTTCGACTCGGACATCACCCTCGTCAACTGGCCTTTGAACGACTACTGGTTGAAGCCGTACATCGGGCAGGAGGCCGAAGCACTGCGCGAGGCACGGCAGTTGTCGCTGTCCGTCCTGTACTGGCTCCAGACCGGGGCCCCGCGCGCCGACGGCGGCACCGGCTTCCCCGGTCTGCGTATCCGCCCGGATGTGACCGGCACGACGGACGGCCTCGCGAAGGCGCCGTACGTGCGCGAGTCGCGCCGGATCAAGGCGGTGACGACGGTCGTGGAGCAGGACGTCTCCATCGACGTCGTCGGCCCGTACGGCAGGACGCGCTACCGGGACCCGGTGGGTGTCGGCAATTACCGCATCGATCTGCACCCCTCGACCGGTGGTGACAACTACATCGACGTCGGTTCGGTGCCGTTCGAGATCCCGCTGGGCGCGCTCATCCCCCGGCGGGTGCGCAATCTGCTGCCGGCCGGCAAGAACATCGGTACCACCCACATCACCAACGGCTGTTACCGGCTGCACCCGGTGGAGTGGAACATCGGCGAGGTCGCGGGTGCGCTGGCCGCGCACTGCCTGGCCGAGGACGTGTCTCCGCACCAGGTGCAGGCGGAGGACAAGCGGTTCGACGAGTTCGGGCGACTTCTCGACCGGGCCGGCGTGCAGCGCCGCTGGCCCGATGTGCGCGGCTACTGACCCTCCATTCGGCACGCGAACGCACAAGGAGGTGCGTACGACATGAGCACACGGATACGCGTCGGGATCGACGTGGGCGGCACGTTCACGGACGCCGTGGCCGTCGACGCCGCGACGCTTGACCTGGTGGGCCAGGTGAAGGTGCCCACGAGTCACCATCATGAGGACGGTGTCGCGCACGGCATCGTGCAGGCCCTCGACAGACTGCTGACCCAGGTCGACCGCACCCCGGCAGATGTCACGTTCCTGGCGCACGGCACGACGCAGGCCACGAACGCGCTCCTGGAGGGCGACGTGGCGACCGTCGGGCTGCTCGGCATCGGCACGGGCACGGGCGCGGTGCTCACCCGGCGGCTCGCCGCGCTCGGCAAGCTGGACCTCACGCCCGGCAAGAAGCTGCCGCTCGCGTACGCACACGTCCCGGACCCGTTCGACGCCGAAGCGGTGCGGGCCGCGGTGACCCGCGTACAGGAGGAGGGCGCCGAAGTCCTCGTCGCCACCGAGCCGTTCGGTGTCGACAGGCCCGACGGGGAGCAGGCCGTGCTCGCCGCGGCGGAGTCGTCGGGCCTGCCGATGGCCGCCGCGCACGAGATCACATCGCTGTACGGGCTGCACAAGCGGACGCGTACGGCCGTGGTCAACGCGGCGATCCTGCCGCGGATGCTGTCGACCGCGGAACTCGTCGATTCCTCCATCACCAAGGCCGGGGTGAGCGCGCCGCTGATGGTGATGCGCTGCGACGGCGGTGTCATGTCTCTCGCCGAGATGCGGCGCCGACCGCTGCTCACCGTGCTGTCGGGTCCGGCCGCCGGGGTCGCGGGCGCGCTGATGCAGGAGCGGATCAGCGAGGGGGTGTTCCTGGAAACGGGTGGCACCTCGACGGACATCAGTGTGGTGCGGCGCGGCAAGGTCGCGGTGCGGCACGCGACGATCCTCGGGAAGACGTCGTATCTGAACGCCCTTGATGTGCGCACGGTCGGGGTCGGCGGCGGTTCGATGGCGCGTCTCGGACAGGGCAGGGTGACGGGCGTCGGGCCGCGCAGCGCGCACATCGCCGGGCTCCCCTACGCGTGTTTCGCCACGCTCGACGAGCTGCGGGACGCGAAGCTCACCACGGTGGCACCCATGGACGGCGATCCGGACGACCATGTGGTGCTCGACGCGGCGGGCGGCCGGTTCGCGCTCACGATGACGTGTGCGGCGAACGCGCTCGGGCGGGTGCCCGAGGGTGACTTCGCGCGCTGCGACCAGGAGGTGGCGCAGGCCGCACTGGCCCCGCTGGCCGCCCGGCTCGGCACCGATGTGGCGGGGGCGGCGCGGGCCGTCCTCGACGCGGGGACCGCGCAGGTGAAGACGGTCGTGGACGCGATGGTCAAGGACTACCGCCTCGACCATGACACCGCCGTCCTCGTCGGCGGGGGCGGCGGCGCCGCATCCGTCACCCCGCATCTCGCGGCGACCACCGACATGGAAGGGCGCATCGCCCGCCACAGCGAGGTGATCAGCCCGATCGGCGTGGCCCTCGCGCTGGTCCGCGAGCAGGTCGAGCGGATCGTGCCCGGCGCCACGCAGGAGCAGATCCTCGCCGTGCGCGCCGAGGCCGAGCGGGCGGTCGTCGCGCAGGGCGCCGCGGCCGACGGCGTCGAGGTCGAGGTGACCGTCGACCCGCAGACCAGCACCGTACGGGCCGTCGCCACCGGCGCCACCGAACTGCGCACGCAGGACCGGGCACACCGCGCGGACGACACGGAGCGGCTGAAGGCGGCCGCCACCAGCCTCAAGATCCCGCAGGCACACATCGACGTACTGGCGGGTACCGACGCGTACACCGTCTACGGCACCGAGGTGAAACGTCGGCTCCGGGCCGTGCGGCGGCCGGTGCGGGTGGTGGACGCGGATGGTGTCGTGCGGCTCGGAGTGCCGGACGCGCGGGTGGCGACGACGACCGTGGGCGCGGCCGGCGAGGCCCTCTCCGCGCTGGTGCGGGACGCCACCTCGTACGGGGACGGCGGGACGCGGGCGCCCGCGGTGCGGCTGCTCGTCGGCGGCCGGATCGCCGATCTGTCGGGGGTGCTCGAGCCGGAGGCGCTCCTTGCCCTGGCACGCAGCGAGTTGCGGGCGCGCGCGGCCGACGAACCGGTGGTGGCGGTCGTGGAGTCCCGCACATGAGCAGCGACCCGGAGCATGACCTGGACCTCGCGGTGCGGCTCCTGTCGAACACACCGACACACGAGGGCCGCGATCCACTGACGCTGCGTCAATGGGCGCTGTCTGCTGAGGAGTTCGGGGCTCGCATGACCCCCGGGCGGCTCGCCGACGTCCGGATCGTCGAGCACGAGGGCGGCCTCGAAGCCGGGCTCCTCGCCCGCTACCGGTCGAGGCCCGCCCAGATCGAGCTGTACGTCGACACCATCGACCGCGCCGAACGGCTCGTCGACGAGCGGGGCTGGCGCGCCTGGTTCCCCGTGGGCTCGGTGCGGGCGGCGGCGCTCGCCCACGAGCGGGCCCACGAACACCTCCACCACGCGCGCGTGCGGGCCGAGTTCAAGCGGGCGCTCGGCCACACGGCGCTGCGGATCGGGCGGCGCCGTGTGTACGCGCATGTCGTGGGCGCCGACGAGCTGGCCGCGCACGCCTACGCGCGCGTCGCCTGCGGCCTGGGCCGCAGCCCCCTGCTGCTCACGGAGGCCCTGGCCACCGCCGTGCAGTCCGACTCAAGACTTCCGACACAACACTGAGGTGACCCATGGGTGTCGTCATCCTGCTCGTCATGGCGGCCGGTGTCGCCGCCATGCTCACCCGCAAACTCCCCACCGCGTTCGCGCTCGTGCTGCTCGCCGTGGTGATCGCCTTCCTCGCGGGCGCGCCGCTGACCGGCAAGAACAGTGTCCTCGACACGGTCCTTCAGGAGGGCGCTCCGGCACTCGCCGCGACGATGATCGCGATCCTGCTCGGCTCGTGGCTCGGCAAGCTCCTGGAGGAGACAGGGATCGCGGGCACACTCGTCCGTAAGATCGTCGAATTCGGTGGTGACCGGCCGGTGTTCGTGGCGCTCGGTGTGCTCGCCGTGTCGGCGCTCGTCGGCACGGTGACCGGGTCTGCGCCCGCGGCGATGCTCGCCGGACTCATCGGGATCCCGGCGATGATCGCGGTGGGTATTCCGAAGGTGACGGCCGCCGGGACGATCCTCATGGGTATCGCGGTGGGCATCCCCTTCGAGCTGCCGGTGTGGCAGTTCTTCTCCACTGCCCTCGACCTGCCGATCCCGACGGTGCGCGGCTTCATGGTGAAGCTGTTCCCGTTCGCGCTGGTGGCGGCTCTCGCGTACGTACTGATCGAGTCGCGGCGGCGCGGCGTGGAGCACACGTGGTCGCTGAAGTCGGTCCAGGACAAGCCACGGGCCCACGCGCGCAAGCCGCTCGGCGACGCCCCGTGGTACGCGCTGCTCACGCCGGTCGTCCCGCTGGTCCTTGCCCTCGGCTTCGAACTGGCCATCATTCCCTCGCTGTTGGCGGGCGTCCTGTACGCACTGGTGACGACGACGCGGCCGCGCGAGATGAACCGCCGACTGCTGCGCACCTTGTACGGCGGCTTCGAGGTGGCGGCCCCTCCGATCACCCTGTTCATCGCGATCGGCATCCTGCTGGCCGCGGTGAATCTGCCGGGCGCGGTCGACGCGCTCGAACCGCTGGTGAAGGCGGTCAGCCCGCAGAACGCGGTGCTCTTCGTCCTCGTCTTCACCGTCCTCGTGCCGCTGTGTCTGTACCGCGGGCCGCTCAACGTGTTCGGCCTCGGCGCCGGCATCGCAGGCGTCCTCATCGCCACCGGCGTCTACCCGGCCGTCGCCGTCCTCGGCATGACGACCTCGTACAACCAGGTCTTCGGCGTCGCCGACCCGACCAGCACCCAGACCGTGTGGGCCGCCCAGTACGCCGGTGTCTCACCGCAGCAGGTGATGGTGCGGACGCTGCCCTACGTGTGGGCGGTGGCTCTCGGCGGACTGTGCGTCACGGCCGCGACCTACCTCTGACATCCCGCGTTCGCGAGCCATCTCTGACCAACCCCACATCGAGGAGCTGACCATGCAACGTCGTACGTTCCTGCGCGCCGCCGCCGTCACCGGCACCGCCATGGCCGTGGGAGGCCTGCCGGCCCCTTCGGCCTCGGCCGCGCCGGGCGGCTTCCCCGACTACACGTACCTGCGCACACTGCTCTCCCCCGCCGACCTGAAGTACAACCCGACGGGCGAGATCATCTTCCCGACGGTCCGCGG
Organism: Streptomyces sp. NPDC002754; assembly: GCF_053592315.1. NCBI lineage: Bacteria > Bacillati > Actinomycetota > Actinomycetes > Kitasatosporales > Streptomycetaceae > Streptomyces > Streptomyces sp. NPDC002754. The sequence continues at coordinate 115,719 of NZ_JBSFVM010000015.1, read as the reverse complement.
CGTCTACGACAAGCTCGCCTCTCCGCTGGGCCGCTACTACCTGTACTACGCCCCGCACGACGCGCCCGGCGGCATCTGCCTCGCGTACGGGGACTCCCTCGAAGGCCCGTTCACGGAGTACCCGCACAACCCGATCGTGTCGAACGACTGGTCCCCGCACTACTCGGTCAGCCACGTCTCCTCGCCGCACGTCCTGTGGATGCCGCAGCACAAGGAGTTCTGGCTGTACTTCCACGGTGAGAACACCACGACACGGCTCGCACGCTCGAAGGACGGCATCACCTTCACGTACGACAAGGTGGTCCTGTCGACGTCGATGATGCCTTCGGGCACCACCGAGACCTCGTACGCCCGCGTCTTCGCGCACGAACTGCCGGGCCGTGGCGCCCACTACGTGATGCTGTTCATGCTGAACAACACGACCGACCACCGGGACATCTGCTGGGGTTGGTCCGCCGACGGCCGCGCCTGGACCTTCGACCAGACACCGCTCGTGCGGCACTCGGACGTCGATGCCGTCAACGTCGGCGGCCCGCATCTGCTCACGCGTGGCGGCTCCGCGTACGTCGTCTACAACAAGGACAAGGAGAGCGGCGGTGACCTCATGATCACGGAGGTCGGCGCCGACTTCTCCCAGCGCAAGCACCTCGGAGTCTTCTACGACTCAGGGGCCTCGGCACCGGAGAACGGCCGGGCGGCCGCCCCTTCGTTCGGCACGCAGAGCGGTGTGCCGTACATGGTGTACGAAGCCGGGGAGCGGCTCGCCGGGGCGATCGCGGTGGCCCGCGGCTGACCGGGGTCAGTCGCCCGCGGGGGCCGGTGCCGGGGTGTCCCGCGGGGACTCCGCCGGCACCGCCCTCGTCCGGCGCCACGGGCCGCGGAAGAGCAGCGACGCGGGGACGAACACGGCCATGCAGCATGCCGAGACGATCAGCCAGGGGCGCCAGCCGTGGGCTTCGACCACACGTGGCACGACGAGGAGCACCACCACGCCCATCGCCTTGGTCAGGAACGTGAACACACCCCAGGCGGTGCCCTGGAGGCGCGGGTCGACGTCCTCGGCGTTCTCCGAGAAGTTCGCCATCCACGGCCCGTAGGCGCAGCCCATCACCCCGCCGAGGATCGCCCCGGTGACGGCGATGTGCAGGTGTGAGACGTCTTCGCGTCCGACGAGGCCCGCCAGGTACGCGGTGAGCAGCACACTGCCCGCCGTTCCTGCCACGCAGAAGGGCTTGCGCAGTTGCAGCCGGTCGGACATCCGGCCGGACAGGACGAGCGTGAAGATGTTCAGCGTCCAGAACGCCGCCATGATCTGCGAGGCCGTCGCGGCGTCGAGGTCGAAGCTCTCCGCGAGCATCGTCTGCCCGTACACGACGAGGGTCACGTACAGCACGAGCCAGGACGCGATGCCGATGACGTGGGCCCAGATGGCGCGGTGGACGAACAGGTCGCGGGCGCGGGCCGGTTGGGTGTGGTCCGCGCGGCCGAGGGTTTCGCGCTCGGACTGCACGATGCGGGCGCGCAGTTCGGGTGAGAGGTCCGCGATGTTGAAGGCGATGACCACGGAGAGTACGAGGGACACCGATCCCATGATGACGAACTGCGAGCGCCACGAGTCGTCGAGCAGCGGCAGCGTGAGGCTGGCGACCGCGGCGGCCAGGAAGCTCGCCCCGACCGGTCCCCACGTCCAGAACCCGAAGGCCTGGGCCCGGCCCATCCGCGGCGAGAAGTCCCGCACCAGCGGCGCCGTGCCCGCCATGGCCATGCCGTCGACGACCGACAACACTGCTCGCACGGCGAGGAGTTGACCGGCCGAGTGGACGGTCGTCATCAGGAAGCAGCAGCCGGCCGTGAGCATCAGCAGCGGCACGATGAGCCGCACCCGGCCCACGGTGTCGGTGAGCCGGCCGCCGACGATCGACGCGATGGCCCCGGCGACGAGCGCCGTGGCGGAGACCGCTCCGTAGGTGGTCAGCGAGATGTCCAGGTCGTCGAGGAGCAGCGGCACGACGGGCGCGATCTGACCCTCGTAGGAGGCGATGAGGACCGCGAGGACCGCCATCGACAGGATGCGCATCCGCTGTCCGGCGTTCGGGTAGTGGTCGAGCTCGCGCACCTGGAAGATCCGGATGCGCGGGCGCCGCCCGGTCACTCGCCGATCCCGCCGAGTCGTACGTGTCCCTTGATGAGGTTGCGGGCGATGGTGCGCTTCTGGATCTCGTCGGTGCCCTCGAAGATGCGCAGAAGGCGCAGCTCGCGGTACCAGCGTTCGATGGGCAGTTCCTTGGTGTAGCCCATGCCGCCGTGGATCTGCAGGACGCGGTCGACGACCTGGTTCGCCATCACCGCGCCGTTGAGCTTCGCGATGGAGGAGGCGTGCCGGGCGTCGAGGCCCTGCTGCACGCGCCAGGCCGCGTACAGGGTGAGCCACTTCGCGGACTCGATCTCCACCTGGGAGTCGGCGATGTGCCACTGGATCGCCTGGTAGTCGGCGATGGGGCGGCCCATGGAGTGCCGCTGGCGGGCGTAGTCGACGCCCATCTGGAGCATGCGTTCGGCCGAGCCGATGGCCCGTGCGGGGATGAGGTAGCGGCCCTGGCCGATCCACTGCATGGCGAGCTGGAAGCCCTTGCCGACCTCGCCGAGGACGTTGCGGCCGGGGACGCGCACCTCGTCGAAGACGAGCGAGGCCGGGCCCCACTGGCCCATGGTCTCGATCGGTTCGGACTTCCAGCCCATGTCGCGGTCGACGAGGAAGCAGGTGACACCGCCGTCGGCGCCCTTGTCGGGGTCGGTGACGGCGAACACCATCACGAAGTCGGCCTCGTTGCCCCCGGTGATGAAGGTCTTCTCGCCGGTGATCAGCCAGTCGTCGCCGTCGGGTACGGCGCGGCTGCGGATATTGCGGGCGTCGGAGCCCGCGCCGGGTTCGGTGATGGCGAAGCAGGAGCGGCGCTCGCCCTCGATGGTGGGCAGCAGGTACTGCCGCTTCTGCTCCGCGTCGCAGGCGTAGAGGATGTTGTCGGCGCTGCCGCCGAAGCTGAAGGGGACGAAGGTCCGGCCCATCTCCATCGCGATGATCGCGGACATGACGGCGCCGAGGTTCATCCCGCCGTACTCCTCCGGGGTGTTGATGCCCCAGAACCCGGACCGGCGTGCCTTGGCGCGCAGTTCGGCGATGACTTCCGGTTCGACGCCCGGTTGTCCGGCCCGTTCGTTGCGCAGGACGTCCTGCTCCAGTGGCATCACTTCCTTGGTGATGAACGCGCGGACGGTGTCCCTGATCTGACGTTCCTCGGTGGACAGCGAGAAGTCGACCATGGAAGTGCCCCCTCAATCCGGATGCGGGAATCCTGGAACACGAATCTAGGAATGAGTTCAAGTTGCCCGCGGTGCGGCGGTCGGTCAAGAGGTCGGAACGAGTTCGACCGGGCTTCTGGCGCTCAGAATCGGCTGATTCTAAAATTCGGTTCGGTACGGCAGTCCGGAACGGCAGTCCGGTACGGCAGTCCGGTACGGCAGTCCGGTACACGGTTCGGTACGGCAGTGGGTGCGCAGGGGGTGACCAGCGGATGACACGCAAGGCGGAGCGGATCGCGGCCAAGGACAGCGCCTGGCAGTGGAGCCGCACGGAGCAGACCCGTCGGACCCTGCTGGACGCGGCCCGTGAGGTCTTCTGCGAGCAGGGGTTCACCGACACGGCGGTCGTCGCGGTGGTGCGCAGGGCCGGGTCGAGCGTCGGCAGTCTCTACCACCATTTCGGCGGCAAGACGGAGCTGTTCGTCGCACTGTGGGAGGACTACGAGAACTCCCGGGAACGCGAGGCGGCCGAGGCGGTGGCCGCGGCGCGGGCGGCGGGCGGGACGGATCCGCTGGAGCTGTTCCTCGTCGGCACCCGCAGCTTCCTGGAGGGTTGTTGGCGGCGGCGGGACCTCATCGAGCTGTGGATGGACGGCGACGGGCCGCCCGGTTTCGAGCTGATGCGCCGGGCGCGCGGCCGCGAGTGGATCCGGCAGAACTCGGTGCTGCTCGAAGCGGGCAGCGAACCCGTGGACCGGCTGGTGGTCGGCGTCCTCACCTCCGTCATCGGCGAGGCGGGCCGCGAGATCAGCACGTGCGCGCGCAAGCGGGACGCGGACGCGATCTGTCACGCCACGCTCGCCCTCATCCGCAGGCTCGACCCGCTGCACATCGATCCGCTGCGGATGACCGACCCCCGTACGCACCGGCGTACGACGCACTGAAAGGGAACACACGTGGCACAGACCGAGGACGAGGCGCCCTACTTCACCCGGAGCGGGGACACGTTCGTGCCCGAGTCGCACGCGCGCGGCTGGTGGGCGCCGAACACGGTGCACGGCCGGCTCCTGGGCGGGCTCGCCGCGCGGGCGCTGGAGCGTGAACACGCCGAGGAGGGGCTGCACTTCGCCCGGCTCACCGTCGACCTGTTCCGCACCGCGCCCTTCGCCCCGGTCGGTGTCACCACGGAGCGGGTCCGCGACGGGCGACGGATCCGCGTGGCCGACGCCGTCGTGCGCGGCGAGGACGGACGCGCCCTGGCGCGGGCCAGTGCGGTGCTCCTGCGCACCGGCACACCACCACCGGGACACATTCCCGCGACCGGCCCGTGGGACGCGCCGTCGGCGCAGGAGTTGCTTGCCCCGCACGGGCGCACGCAGTTCCTGCGGTTCGACGAGGAGCTTCGGCCGGTGCGGGAGTGGAGCGGCGATCAGCGGCGGCGGTCCTGGATGCGCGACGCGCGGCCGTTGGTCGGCGGGGAGGCTCTGTCGCCGCTGGTCCGCGCCGCGCTGGCCGCGGACACGGCAAGCCCCCTCGCCCACGCGAGCGATGACGGCCTGCGCTACATCAACGCCGACTACACCCTGTCCCTGAGCCGGCTCCCGCTCAGCGACGCGGTCGGCCTGGAGGCGACCGGTCACACGGCCGAGGACGGCATCGCCGTCGGGCACTGCACGCTGTACGACGCGGCGGGCCCGATCGGCTACTGCACGACGACGGCGCTCGCGAACCCGGCGCCGGAGCGCTGACCACCGACCCGCTACTGGGCCTGTCCTACAGGGCCTGTACTTCCCCGTACGACAGGGTGTCGCCGGTTGGCCGCCGTCCTTCGCGGACGGCCCGCGCGGTGGCCACGGCCTCGCCGAGCGCCCGGCGGTAGAGCAACGAGCCGAGACTGACGCGGCGGACGCCCAGCGCGGCGAGTTCGTCGAGGGTCGGCCCGGTGGGCGAGTAGAGGACGTTCAGCGGGAGCTCGAAGCGGGAGGCGAGGTCGCGAATCCGGTCGGGTTCGGCAATACCCGGCACGAACAGCCCGTCGGCGCCCGCGTCTTGATAGGCGCTGAGGCGCTCCTCGGTGTCGTCTTGGTGGTCCGGGTTCTGGCCCAGCCAGTACGTGTCGGTGCGGGCGTTGACGAACAGCTCGGGGACGGCCGCCTTGACCGCTGCGATCTTCGCGGCGTGCTGGTGGACGGGGGTGAGGCTACCATCGGCGCGCCCGTCCTCGAGGTTGATCCCGGCGGCGCCGGCGGCACTCAACTGGGCGGCGATGTCGGCCACTTCATCCGGCTCATCACTGAACCCGCCCTCCATGTCGACGGTGAACAGCAGCGGTGTGCGCCCGAGCCGACGGGCCAGGCCCAAGGTGGCGTCGGCGGTGACACCCGCACCGTCCGGGAGCCCCGCCGCGGCGGCCACGCCGAGGCTGGTGGTGCCGACGGCCTCGAAGCCGGCGGCGGCCAGGGCCGCGGCCGAGGCGCAGTCCCACGCGTTCGGCAGCAGCAGCGGCGCGTCCTTGCGGTGCAGGCGGGCGAAGGGGGTGCCCGAGGGCTGCCGGTGGGCGAGGGCCCCCGCGGCCAGGGCCATGGCGTGGTCCCGGCCGGGGCAGACACGCGGCGGCGCCCCGAAGGCGAGCGGGTCGTCGGCGTTGGTGGGGGTAGTGGCCGTGGCGTCGAGGAGTACGAGGTCCCCGGCGGCGATGTCCACCCCGCCGATGCGGGTGTCGCGGACGGCGACGCGGCGCAGAACACGGACGGGCGGGTCGTTGCGCAGGGTTTCGTGGAGGAGCCGCTCGACGGGGCGGGTGTCGGTGGGGCCGGCGTCGGCGTGCCGTACAAGGGCGGCAGTCGCGTCACGGGCCTGCACAAGGAGACAGATGCGGGCCGCGGCCACTTCATGGGGGTCTTGTTCATGGAGGTCCCGCGGCCGCCCGGACGGCGCCAGCAGTTCCACGAGGCGTGCCACCGCCACGTCGGCCTCCGGGTCCTCGCCGCCGAAGTAGACCCGAGCCACGACCCCGACCGCCTCCGCCACGGCGCCGGGTTCGCGGTACCCGAGGGCCTCGGCGAGCGTGCTCACCACGTGTGGGGCCACGTCCTCGGCCTCGGGCCACCGGGTGGCCGCGTTCCGCAGCCGCGCCACGTCGAGGCGGGCCAGCTCGGCCTCCACCAGCGCCCGGCGCCGCGCGTGCGCCGGGCCGTAGCTGAACCGCGGCACCGAGGCCCGCAACCAGGCCATGGACGCGCCCTCCTTCCCCTCGGCGGCCGACGGCACCTCCGGCACCAGGTCCGGGTTGTCCAGCGCCGCCCGCACGTCCTCGTAACGGGAGATCTCATGCACGATTCGGTTCATGCCACCGACGCTAGGCGCGGAACACTTCGGGGCCGACCGAAGCGTCGCCGTCGGCTCGCCGGCAGCGGCGAATACAGGTGCTCGGAGGCGCCCGGCATCCCCGTGGTTCCCTACCGGTGTGGTCGGAAAGTGGGCGGAGTGCGGGTTCCGCCACTGAGGGCCTCGGCGGCGCGCGCGTACGCGTGCACCAGTGGGCGGCGGTCGTCGGCGCGCCGGGCCAGGACGAAGCGGCTGGGTGTGACGCCGTGGACAGGGCGGGTGACGACGCCGCCGAGGGTGACCAGCGGCGCGTTGCCGAGCGCGAGCAGGACGACGCCGAGTTCGGCCGTGAGCGCCTCGTACGTCTCCTCGGCGCTGGCCACCTCGGCGCCGATGACCGCGGGTTTCCCGCCGCGGGCGTCGGTGGCGAGCCAGTAGTCGCGCAGCGGCCCCGCGCTGTCGGGCAGTGCGAGGAACGGTTCGTTCAGAAGGTCCGCGAAGTCGACGGTCTCGCGGTCGGCCAGCGGGTGCGTCTCGGCCATGGCCACCAGGCGGGGTTCCTCGGCGACCGGCACCCAGCGGTAGCGCTCTTGTTCAGGAAGCGGCAGCCAGACGAACGCCACGTCGCTCGTGCCGTCGGCGAGCCCCGCGGTCGAGTCGTCCCAGGACACCTGGCGGACCCGCAGCCGGGTCTCGGGATGCTCTGCGGTGAAGCGGGAGCGGATCGCCGGCAGCACACCTCCGCGCCCCGGACTCGTGCTCATGCCCACCACGAGGGCGCTCGCCCGCTCGGCCACCACCTTGGCGACGGACTCCCGCGCCGCCTCCCACTCGGCGACCATCCGCTGGGCGTGCGGCAACAGCGCCGCCCCTGCCTCCGTCAGCCGCACATCGCGCCGGTTCCGCTCGAACAGCTCGGCCCCCACCTGCTTCTCCAGCATCCTGATCTGCTTGCTCAGCGCGGGCTGCGAGACGTACAGCCGCTCGGCCGCACGCGTGAAGTGCAACTCCTCCGCCACCGCGGTGAAGTACCTCAGGTCCCGCCCGTGAACGTCCATAACCATCGGCTATCACAGCGGATCTTGGACGGGCAACTGGCCCGCACCGCAAGGTAGTTCACACAGGGGCCGCCGGCAGCGGCGGCACCCGCCCATCGAGGGGAACACCATGAACAGGGTTTGGCTGGTCACAGGTGCGAGCAGCGGGTTCGGGCGGGCGATCACCGAAGCGGCGGTGGCCGCGGGTGACGTCGTGGTGGCCGCCGCCCGCCGCACCGCGCCGCTCGACGATCTGGTCGCCGCGCACCCCGACCAGGTCGAGACTCTGGCGCTTGACGTCACCACCATCGGCGACGTCCAGGCCGCGGTCGACGAGGTGGCCGCCCGGCACGGCCGGATCGACGTCCTGGTCAACAACGCCGGGCGCGGCATGGTCGGGGCGGTCGAAGAGGCCACGGACGCGGAGTTGCGTGACCTGATGGACCTGCACTTCTTCGGCCCGGCCGCGCTCACCCGTGCCGTGCTGCCGCACATGCGCAGCCGGGGCTCGGGCACCATCGTCCAACTGACCAGCATGGGCGGGCGGTTCGCGTTCGCCGGGGTCGGCGCGTACTGCGCCACCAAGTTCGCCCTGGAAGGGCTCTCCGAGGCGTTGGCCGCCGAGGTCGCGCCGCTCGGCATCAGGGTGCTGATCGTCGAGCCAGGCGCGTTCCGGACCGGATTCGCCGGATCCGCCGACCTCACTCCCGTGTCGACCCTGGACGCGTATCAGGACACCGTGGGTCCCGTCCTGTCCGCGCTGCCGGGCGGGAGCGGCCAGGAACCCGGCGACCCGACCAAGGCCGCCGCTGCCATCCTGACCGCCGTGGACGCCGAGGAACCGCCGCTGCGCCTGCCGCTCGGCAACGATGCGGTCGACGCGATTACTGCCCAACTGGACGGCTCCCGCGCCGAGTTGAGCGCCTGGGAGAAGCTCGCCCGCTCCACCGACTTCGACGCGTGACGGAGCGCCCAGGAGGCCGCCTCAGCGCACGACGTCGAAGACGTTCTTCTGCAGCCCGTTCGCGTACGCCTCGTGCTCGACGAGCTTCAGGGCTTGCTTGTCCTTGTCGGTGGCGCTGAACAGTCGCTTGCCCGCGCCGAGCAGCAGCGGGAAGACCAGCAGGTGATAGCGGTCGATGAGGCCCGCGTCCGACAGGTTCTGGTTGAGGGTGGCGCTGCCGTGCATGATGATCGGGCCGCCCTCGGTCTCCTTCAACGCGGCGACCTCGTCGAGCGAGCGCAGGATCGTCGTCTCGCCCCAACCGGCCACCAGGTCACCCGACTTGAGGGTGGTGGACACGACGTACTTCGGCATCGGCTTGTACTCGGCGAACTCCGCCATGCCCGGCCACACCGGACTGAACGCCTCGTAGCTGACCCGGCCGAACAGCATCGCGGAAGCCTCGGTCTGCTCGCGGCCCTTGATCTCGAACGCGTCGGGCACGAAGTCGATGTCCTTGAAGGTCCACCCGGAATTGCGGTACCCGGGCTCGCCGCCCGGTGCCTCCATGACTCCGTCGAGGGACACGAAGGCCGTGCTGATCAGCGTACGCATGTCGGATCTCCCTGGTGATTCACTCGGTACGAGTCGGCTCTGCGCCCACTCTCACCCATAGACCGGCGGGTGCGTCAGAACTCATCGGTATGCGACGGGGGCCGGTCAGTTGTCGCGGCGTGTCCTCAGCGCGTCCCTGAGGAGTTCCGCGAGGTGGCGTGGGCGGCGGTCGGAGAGTTGGGTGATCTGGGTGCGGCAGCTGTAGCCGTCCGCGAGGACCACCGTGTCGTCGGCCGCCTCGCGCAGGGCCGGGAGCAGCGCCTGTTCGCCGACCGCGACCGACACGTCGTAATGGCCGTCCTCGAAGCCGAAGTTGCCGGCCAGGCCGCAGCAGCCGGAGTCGAGGCGGCCGCTGTCCACGCCGACGCGGGCGAGCACTCGGTCGTCCGCCTTGCTGCCGAGTGTGGCGTGCTGGTGGCAGTGGGTCTGGGTCAGGGCGGTGACGTCGTCGAGGTGGCCGAAGTCGACGTCGGGGGCGCGCTGGTCGAGGAGTTCGGCGAGGGTCATGGTCTGGTCGGCGAGGCGCTTCGCGCGCGGGTCGCCGGGGAACAGCTCCGTGGCGTCCGTGCGGAACAGGGAGGTGCAGCTGGGTTCCAGGCCGATCAGCGGCATGCCCTCCTTGAGGTAGGGGTCGACCGCCTTGAGGGTGCGGTCCAACACCTTCTTGGCCATGTCGAGTTGGCCCGTGGTGTGCCAGGTCAGGCCGCAGCACAGGCGGTCGGGCGGCAGGATCACCTCGAAGCCCGCGTGTTCCAGGACGACGACGGCCGCGCGGCCCACCTCGGGCGACATGAACTCGGTGAAGGTGTCCGGCCAGAGGAGGACCTTGCCCCGGCTGCCGGGGGCCGGCGCGTTGCGGCGCTTCTTGAAGCTCGTACGGAAGCGGCGTGCGGCGAAGGGCGGGACGGGGCGCTCCGGGGCGATGCCGCCCGCCTTCTTGAGGAGGGAAGCCGCCTTCTTGTTGCGCGTCACCGCGTTGACGAGGCTCGGCGCGAGGCCCGCGAGGTGGGACCACAGGGGCAGCCAGCCGAGTGCGTAGTGGGAGGCGGGGCGGCGCTTGCCCTTGTAGTGGTGGTGCAGGAACTCCGCCTTGTAGGAGGCCATGTCGACGCCCACGGGGCAGTCGCTCTTGCAGCCCTTGCAGGACAGGCAGAGGTCGAGCGCCTCGGCGGCCTCCTCCGACTGCCAGCCGTCGGTGATGACGTCGCCCTGCACCATTTCGTACAGCACGCGTGCGCGCCCGCGCGTGGAGTCCTTCTCGTCCCCGGTGGCGCGGTAGCTGGGGCACATCACGCCGCCGGACGCGGTGCGGCACTTGGCGATGCCGACGCAGCGGCGCAGCGCCTTCGAGAGGTCGCCGCCGTCCTCTTCGAGTGCGAGGGTCGTCGTCAGGGAGAGTGTGGGGCGGTGGCCCGCGGTGATGCGCAGGCGTTCGTCGGCGGGCCGGGGGTGGACGAGGATGCCGGGGTTGAGCCGGTTCTCCGGGTCCCAGATCGCCTTGAACTCGCCGAAGGCCGCCAGGGCCTCCTCGCTGTAGACGAGGGGCAGGAATTCGGCGCGGGCCTGTCCGTCGCCGTGCTCGCCGGAGAGGGTGCCGCCGTGCCGGGCGACGAGTTCGGCCGCGTCCTTCATGAACGTACGGAAGATCCGCACGCCTTCGGCCGTCCCGTGGTCGAAGTCGATGCGGATGTGCACACAGCCCTCGCCGAAGTGGCCGTACGGGGTGCCCTGGAGGCCGTGGCTCTCCAGGAGGGCGGCCAGGTCGCGCAGGTAGTCGCCGAGGTGTTCGACGGGGACGGCGGAGTCCTCCCAGCCGGGCCAGGCCTCGGAGCCGTCGGGGGCGCGGGTGGCGAGGCCCGAGCTGTCCTCGCGGATGCGCCACAGGGCGGCCTGTTCGGCGGGGCTCTGTACGAGGCGTACGTCGACGGCGCCTGTGTCCTTCAACAGCGCCTCCGCGCGCGCCCGTTCGGCCTCCGGGTCGGGTGTCGTGTCCGCGTGGCCGAACTCGCACAGCAGCCAGCCCGCGCCCTCGGGCAGCATCTCCTCGGGGCGGGCGTCGGGGACGTTGCGGCGCAGTGCGGCGACCTGGTCGGCGCCCAGGCCCTCGCAGGCGATGGGTTCGTGGCGCAGGACGTGGCGTGCGGCGTCGCCCGCGGCGGGCAGGTCGGCGAAGCCGAGCGCCACGAGGGTCCGGCGGGCGGGGAGGTCGACGAGCTTGACGGTGGCCGAGACGACGACCGCGCACGTCCCTTCGGTGCCGACGAGCGCCGCCGCGAGGTCGAAGCCCCGCTCCGGCAGCAGGTGTTCGAGGCTGTAGCCGGATACCTGGCGGCGGAAGCGGCCGAACTCCGTGCGCAGCATGGCCAGATGGCGGTCGCGCAGGTCGCGCAGGCGGGCGTGGATCTCTCCGGTTCGCCCTCCCTCGTCTATGACGTGCTGCAGTTCGTCGGCCTCGAGGGAACGCAGCCGGATGCGCTCGCCGTCGTAGGTGAGGACCTCCAGTTCGACGATGTTGTCGGCGGTACGGCCCCAGGCCACCGAGTGCGTGCCGCACGCGTTGTTGCCGATCATGCCGCCGATGGTGCAGCGGGCGTGCGTGGAGGGATCGGGGCCGAAGCGCAGGCCGTGCGGTTTGCAGGCGTCCTGGAGGCGGTCGAGGACGACGCCGGGTTCGACGCGGGCGGTGTGTGCCTCGGCGTCGATCTCGACGATGCGGTTGAGGCTGCGGGAGGTGTCGATGACGACGCCGTCGCCGACGGCCTGCCCGGCGATGGAGGTGCCCGCGCCGCGCAGGGTGACGGCGACGTCGAGTCCGTGGCAGGCGGCCAGCGCTGCCGCCAACTCGTCCGTGTCGGCGGGCAGCACGACGGCCGCGGGCACCTGCCGGTACACGGAGGCGTCCTGCGCGTACTCGGCGCGCCGCCGCTTCCCGAAGGCGACCTCACCGTGCGGCACGGCCTCCCGCAGCGCGCGCTCCAGCTTCTGCAACGTCGCCGGGTCGGGTACGTCGGGACGAGGCGCGGCGGATCCGGTCGTGGCGACGGGGGCGGACATGGTGGCTCCTTCGGGCGGGCGGGGTGCTGCTGTTGGAGGTGAGGGTCTCAAGATCGCTGCGGCGGGGTGGCGGAATTGCGGGATCACGGGGTGGCGGGTGGCCGGTAAGAGGGACGCCGGTTGCCCGGCAGGAGGGGTTGGCGGGTGCCCGGCACGGGCGAGGCCTATTGCCCCGGCGCGAGCGAGGCGTGTTCCTTCGGTGCGCGCAAGGCGTGTTGCGCTGGCACGGGCGAGGCGCGGTCGCCCCGACACCGGTGAGGCGTGTTGCCCCGACACGGGCGAGTCCTGTTCCCCCGGCGCGAGCGAAGCGCGGTCGCCCCGGCGGGACGGAGCACCGGAGCCCAGTACCTGGGCGTGGCCTCCCACACCGGACCGTGCCCCCCATCTGACGCACCGTCGCCCCGGCACGGCGGCGGCCGGCCGGGGCGACGGTGGGCTACGGACAGCGCCGCGACGCCGCCCGCAATCCGCCGGAGGCCCTAGCCGAGGACCGCCGCGACCGACTCGCGCCACAGCCGCAGGCCCTCGTCGATCTGCTCGCCGTTCACGACGAGCGGCGGGATCATCCGGACGACCTGGCCCTGCGTCCCGCAGGTGAGCAGCAGCAGGCCACGCTCGGACGCGGCGGCGTGCACGCGAGCGGCGGTGGCGCCGTCCGGCTCGCCGTCGGCGTCGACGAACTCGATGCCCGCCATCAGACCGAGGCCGCGCACGTCGCCGATGCCGCCCTGCTCGCCGACGGGGTAGCTCTCGGCGACCTCGCGCAGGCCTGCGAAGAGCTGCTCGCCGCGCTCGGCGGCGTTCTCGACGAGCTTCTCCTCCTGGATGACGTCGAGCGTGGCGATGGCCGCGGCGCACGACACCGCGTTGCCGCCGTACGTACCGCCCTGCGAGCCGGGCCATGCCCGCGACATCAGCTCCTTGGACGCGGCGATCGCGGACAGCGGGAAGCCGCTGGCCAGTCCCTTGGCGGTGACGATGATGTCGGGCTTGCCGTCGAAGTGGTCGTGGCCCCAGAACTTGCCGGTGCGCCCGAACCCGGTCTGCACCTCGTCGATGATCAGCAGGATGCCGTGCCGGTCGGCGCGCTCGCGCAAGCCCCGCAGGAAGGCCGTGTTCGCGGGAACGTAGCCGCCCTCTCCGAGGACCGGCTCCACGATGAACGCGGCGGTGTCGGCGGGCGTGGTGACGGTGGCGAGCAGCTGGTCCAGCTCGCGCAGCGCGAACTTGGTCGCGGTCTCCTCGTCCCAGCCGTAGTAGAAGCAGTTGGGGAACGGCGCGAGCGCCACCCCCGACATCAGCGGGCCGTACCCGGAGCGGAACTTGGTGGCCGACGTGGTCATCGACGCGGCGGCGAGCGTACGGCCGTGGAAGCCACCCTGGAAGGCGACGATGTTGGGCCGACCGGTGGCCTGCTTGGCGAGGCGCATCGCGGCCTCGACGGCCTCCGAACCAGAGTTGACGAAGAAGAGCGAGTCGAGCCCGGTCGGCAGTACCTCGCCGAGGCGCGCGCTGAGGGTTTGCAGCGGCTTGTGCATCACGGTCGTGTACTGGCCGTGAATGAGCTTGCCGACCTGCTCCTGAGCTGCGGCGACCACCTTCGGGTGGCAGTGCCCGGTGGACGTGACACCGATGCCGGCGGTGAAGTCCAGGTGGGCGCGGCCGGACTCGTCGTAGAGATGGACGCCCTCGCCGCGTTCGGCCAGGACGGGGGTGGCCTGCTTGAGGACGGGGGACAAGGCACTCATGGACGGCTCCTCGCTCGGTGACCGTGGTACTTCACGGATCTTCTACGGAGATCAACATCGGGCTGCGTCGTAGGATTGTCAACAACCTACACTCATGCAAGCATGCAATTCCGCGGCTGTCCACGAGTGAGCCGGGCCGGGAGTTACAAAACCACGGGAGTCGAAGTGAGTGCAGTGACCGAACAGCAGACAGACCGCGAGCGGACCGTCGTCGCGTCGGTGCCCGACGGACTGTTCATCGGCGGCAGCTGGCGCCCGGCGGCCTCCGGCGCGACCTTCGGCGTCGAGGACCCCTCGGTCGCCCGTGAGCTGCGCACCGTCGCCGACGCGGGCGCCGAGGACGCGCGCGCCGCCGCCGAGGCCGCGGCCGCCGCGCAGGAGACCTGGGCCGCCACCGCGCCGCGCGAGCGCAGCGAGATCCTGCGCCGCGGCTACGAACTCCTCATGCGGCGCCAGGACGAGCTGGCCCTCCTGATGACACTCGAAATGGGCAAGCCGCTCTCCGAGGCGCGCGGCGAGGTGGCGTACGCCGCCGAGTTCTTCCGCTGGTTCGCCGAGGAGGCCGTCCGGATCGAGGGCGGCTACCAGGCCTCCCCCGACGGCAAGGACCGCTTCGTCGTGATGAAGCGCCCGGTCGGCCCGGTCCTGCTCATCACGCCGTGGAACTTCCCCCTCGCCATGGGCACCCGCAAGATCGGTCCGGCGATCGCGGCGGGCTGCACAATGATCATCAAGCCTGCCGAGCAGACGCCGCTGACGATGCTGAAGCTCGCCGAGATCATGACGGAGGCGGGCGTGCCCGCGGGCGTCCTGAACGTGCTGACCACGTCCCGTCCCGCCGAGGTCGTCGAGCCGCTCATGCGCGGCGGAACCATCCGCAAGCTGTCCTTCACCGGCTCCACGGCAGTGGGCCGCCTGCTCATCGAGCAGAGCGCCGAGCACGTCCTGCGGGTCTCCCTCGAACTGGGCGGCAACGCGCCGTTCATCGTGTGCGAGGACGCCGACCTCGACAAGGCCGTCGAGGGCGCCATGGCCGCCAAGATGCGCAACATCGGCGAGGCCTGCACGGCCGCGAACCGCCTGTACGTGCACGAGTCGGTCGCCGCCGAGTTCGCCGAGAAGCTCTCCGCCCGGATGGCGGGGCTCGCGGTCGGGCGCGGCACCGAGGACGGCGTCACGGTCGGCCCGCTGATCGACGAGGACGGCCGCGGCAAGGTCGAGGAGCTGGTCGCGGACGCCGTCGAGCGCGGCGCGAAGGTCCTCACAGGCGGCGAACGCGCGGAGGGCGACGGCTACTTCTACACGCCGACCGTCCTCACCGGCGTCTCCCCCGAGTCCGCCCTGATGAGCCAGGAGATCTTCGGCCCGGTCGCCCCGATCCTCACCTTCACCGACGAGGACGAGGTCGTCGCCGCGGCCAACGACACCGAGTACGGCCTGGTGTCCTACCTGTTCACAGAGAACCTGGAGCGCGCCTTCCGGCTCTCCGAGCGCCTGGAGACCGGCATGGTCGGCCTCAACAAGGGCGTCGTCTCCAACCCCGCGGCCCCGTTCGGCGGCGTGAAGGCCTCGGGCCTCGGCCGTGAGGGCGGCCGGGTCGGCATCGACGAGTTCCTGGAGACGCGCTACCTGGCGATGCCACTCGGCTGACAGGCGGACGCCAACCGACCTACCTTCCCGTTAAGTTGATCACCGACCAGACCGGAGCGACTGCACCCATGGACCGTTTCATCGAGGTCTCCCTGCCCAAGCGCGGCGTCACCGCCACCGCCAAGCTGCTCGACGACCGTGCCCCGATCACCTGCGAGGCGATCTGGAACGCCCTGCCGCTGGGCAGCGACGTCTACCACGCGAAGTACGCGCGCAACGAGATCTACACCCTCGTACCGGCCTTCGCCCCGCAGGAGCCCCCGCTGGAGAACCCGACGATCACGCCGATCCCCGGCGACCTGTGCTACTTCACGTTCTCCAACACCCAGATGAGCACGGCTTCCTACGGCTACGAGGCCGCCGCCGAACAGCAGGGCAACCAGGCCGCGCACGCCGAGCGCGACATCGTCGTCGACCTAGCCCTCTTCTACGAGCGCAACAACCTCCTCATCAACGGCGACCAGGGTTGGGTCCCCGGCATCGTCTGGGGCACGGTCGTCGACGGCCTCGACCGGCTCGCCGAGGCCTGTCAGGACCTGTGGCGGACGGGCGCGGTCGGGGAGTCGCTGCGGTTCACGCGCGCAGAGTGAGTGCCCGGGCAGGAGCGGACGAGGCGGGCCGGACTCTCCGGCCCGCCCCGTTCGCGTCCGGTCCGTGCCGGGCTACAGAGGGTCCCCGAGGGGCCCGTACTCCCCCTCCAGGGCCGCGGCCCAGTGCGCTTCGAAATCCGGCTGCGTACCATCGGCGTCGGTGAACCCGTACTCCTTGTACAGGCCCCATGTGGCCAGCGCCCGCCCGGACTTGGCGATGACGTCCGGGTCCGCGGCCAGTGCGGCGACAGCCCTTCCGAGGTAGGCCGGGGTCTCGGAGTAGGCGAAGTGCGGGTCGCGGGCCGCGCCCTCGCGCCAGTTGGCCTCGGTGACTCCGAAGCCCTCCAGCATCGCCTCCGAGCGCAGGAACCCCGGCGTGATGGCGACGGCCGCGATGCCATGGGGCCGGAGTTCCTCGGCCTGGGCGACGGCGAGGCGGATGACCGCGGACTTCGCCAGGTCGTAGAAGAGCGTGCCCCGGTAGCGCGCGGTGTTGCCGTCGGTGACCTCCACGACGAGGCCGCTCTTGCGGGCGACCATCAGGGGTAGCGCGTACCGGCTGGTGATGATGTGGGTCTCCACGGCCCGACGCAGCAACCGCAGGCCGGTGTCCAGGTCCTGTTCCCACATGGGGTGTTCCCAGTCGGTCAACGGGTCTCCGCCCCACACGGAGTTGACCAGGATGTCGAGCCGCCCGTCCTGTTCGGCGGCGATCCTGTCGACGAGGGCCCGGACCTCGTCGGGTCGGCTGTGGTCGGTGCGGACGGGGATGCCGTGGCCGCCCGCGGCGTCGACCTGCTCGGCGGTCTGCTCGATGGTCTCCGGGCGGTCCAGGTCTGAGCGCCCCTCCTTGCTGCTGCGGCCGGTGACGTACACCGTCGCGCCCGCGGCGCCGAGTTGGACGGCGATGCCCCGGCCGCCGCCCCTTGTACCGCCGGCGACGAGGGCTGTCCGTCCCGCGAGTGGACGTGCGTCGGTCGTCATGATTCCTCCGGATCGGTGGTGGCTGTGCCTGTCGGAAGATGCGGGGAGAGTACGGCGTCGAGTTCCTGGCGCAGCCGCTGCTCGAGACCACCCTCCCGTTCGAGCGCCCAGGTCAGGCCCGCACCCGCGGTGATCGCCCGGATCGTGCGGGCGAGTGCGGCGGTGTCGGTCGCGGCCCGGAGTTCGCCCGTGCCGGCCGCCTCCGTCAGCAGTTCCTCGATCAACCCCAACTGCGTGCGGTGAACGGCCAGTGCGCTCTCGTACAGCTGGGGGTCGCCGAGATCCATGCACAGGAACGCCAAGTGGTTGGCGAAGCGCTCCGGCGTGGCCATCACGGCCGCCGACTCCACCGTCAGCGCCACCAGCGTCCTGAGCGCCGATGTGTGCGAGCGCCGCACGCGGTCGGCCCTCGCGCGCGCGCTGCTCTCGGACCGCTCGGCGAGCGCCAGGAGCAGACCGCGCTTGGACCCGAAGCGCTGCACCAGCGTTCCCGGGACGATGCCGACCTCGCGCGCCACGGCGGCCAGTGTGAGCCCCGCGGGCCCGCCCCGACCCATGACCTCCACTGCCGCCCGGAGGATCACCTCGTCCTCGACGCCTCGGGGACGTGCCATCTCCGCCACCCTCCATTAATAAATGCTTGTTCATTTATTAAAGCACGCAGGGGCCTCCCCCGATAGCCCACGGCCCACGGCCCACGTCAACAGTCGAAGACCGACCAGCAGATGTCGTTGCGCAACCGCTGATCGTCCAGGACGAGTTCGCGAATCGCGTCCGGGAGCGCGGCCCGCTGTCGGCGGCACTCGGCCCGGCCGGCCTCCTCGGCAGCGCTCTTGGGCGCCGCCGCGCGGACGGCCTTGATCGCGTACGCCGCCGCGCCCAGTTCATGCGCGGCGACGTGCGCGACGACCGCCGCCTGGCCCGCCGCGAAGGCGGCGTGCCGGGCCGCGCCGCTCAGCACCCGCGCCGCGGCCATCGCATGCCCGCCCGCCGAGCGGGAGTCGGACATCCTGATCTCGCCGCGCGTCCACGTCCGAACCTGCTCGATCGCTTCTCGGGGACGCCGGTCGAGGGGCTCCACCGCCTCGAACAGCGGCAGCACACGCTCGGCGCAGTCGGCCGCCCACAGGGCCAGGAGGTGATGGTCGTCGTCCGTGAGCGTCCCCCCGCGGCGCAGCGTGATGAAGCGGGGGTCGCGGATCTTGGGCAGGATCACGGGGCAACCTTACGGCGCCGACGCGCGGCAGGACCGCCCGGTGCGAAGGTTCTTCGTCGCTCCGACGATGACGGAGTCGAGGCGGTCCCGGGTGTCGGCGAGTTCGGTGATCTTGTGGTCGACGCGGTCCCGCTCGGCCGACAGGCGCTTCAGCAGTTCGGGGGTGGCGGTGCCGTCGACGACGCACGGCAGGAGTTCGACGATGGTGCGGCTCGACAGGCCGGCTGCGTAGAGCTGCTGGATCAGCAGGACCCGGTCGACCGCGTCCTGCGCGTACCGCCGCTGCCCGCTGGGGCTGCGGTCCGCGGCGAGCAGTGCGTGCTCTTCGTAGTAGCGCAGCGCCCGGACGCTGACGCCTGTCCTGGTGGCGAGCTCTCCGATACGCACCGTGCGCCTCCTTGGCCGGTCCGACGCCAGGCCTTGCCTCTAACGTAGACGTCAGGTTTTAGCGTACGCGTATGGACACCTTGAACGCCTTGGACACCTCGCGCTTCTCCGGCACCACGCCCTCCCGCATCGTCTCCGTCAAGCCGGTCGTGCTGCCGGCGCCGCATCACGACGGCGGGTTGCGCGTACGCGTCACCGCGCCGGTGAGCGGACGGGACCTGCCGGTCGTCCTCCTCGCGCATGGGTTCGGCTCGTCGCTGGAGGGCTATGGTCCGCTGGCCGACCACTGGGCCGCGCACGGCTTCGTCACCGTGCAGCCGACCCATCTCGACTCCCGGACGCTCGGCCTCGCGGCGGCCGATCCGCGCAGGCCCCACATGTGGCGGCACCGGGTCGAGGACATGAGGCTCGTGCTCGACCACCTGGACGTGCTCGAGGCGGCCGTTCCCGGTCTGCGGGGCCGCGTGGCCCGGGGGCACGTCGCCGTGGCCGGGCACTCCTTCGGTGGGCAGACGGCGGGCATGCTGCTCGGGCTGCGGGTAGGCGATCCGGAGACCGGGATCGCGGATGACCTGTCCGATCCACGCGTCCGGGCAGGCGTGCTGCTGGCCACGGCCGGGAGCGGCGGCGACTCCCTGACTCGCTACGCCGCCGAGAACCTCCCCTGGCTGCGGCATCCCGACTTCACGCGGATGACCGCTCCCGCGCTGGTCGTCGCGGGCGACAAGGACGAGCTGCCGCTGACCGTGCGGGGCGCGGAGTGGACGACCGACCCGTACACCCTCGGCCCCGGCGACAAGAGCCTGCTCACACTGTTCGGGGCCGAGCACTTCCTCGGTGGCATCTCCGGCTACGGTGCCGCGGAGACGACCGACGAGAACCCGGCGCACGTCGCCCTGGTCCAGGACGTCACGACGGCCTACCTGCGCCACGTCCTCGGCCTCGGCGACTCCGACTGGGCGGCAGCCCGGTCCGAACTCGCCGAGGGAACGCACCCGTTGGGACGCCTGGAGTCCAAGGGCGCCTCGGACATGCCGTCCTGACGGTGTGTGTCAGGGCACGGCGTCGCGGGCGGTGGGGCGTCCATCACGCGCATGGCCCGCAACTCCCTTGCGGCAGCGGCCCGTCAGCCGACCGGCGCCGTGTCCACCACTCCCGACCCGCGCAGCGCGGCGTGCAGCACCGCCGACGCGCGCAGCACCAGCTCGTCGCCATGGCGCGCGGCGACGAGCTGCGCGCCCACCGGGAGTCCCGCGCTCGTGACGCCGCAGGGCACCGTGGAGGCGGGCTGCTGGGTGAGGTTGAAGGGGTACGTGAAGGGGGTCCAGCCGGTCCACCGCTCGTGCCCGCTGCCGGCCGGCACCTCGACGCCCGCCTCGAACGCCGGGATCGGCACCGCGGGCGTGAGCAGCAGGTCGTACGTCTCGTGGAAGCGCCCCATGCGCACACCGAGCGCCATGCGCGTGTCGACGGCGCTCAAGTAGTCGAGCGCGCTCTTCGCGGCGCCTTCGCGGCACGCCTCCTGGAGCCCGGCGTCCAGCTGGGCGAACTGCTCGGGGCCCAGGTGCTCGACGACCTTGGCGGCGCCGGAGAACCACAGCGTGTGGTACGCCTCCACGGGGTCGCTGAAGCCGGGGTCGGCCTCTTCGACATCCGCTCCGAGGTCGGCCAGGAGTCGGGCGACGGCGGCGACGCGCTCGGCGACCTGCGGGTCCACGGGGGCCTTCGCGAGGGTCGGGGCGTAGGCGATGCGCAGTCCGCGCAGGGAGCCGCCGGCGAGGGCCTCGGTGACGGCGGCCCGGTAGCCGGCGCGCGGCGCTTCGAGGGCCGACCAGTCGCGGCTGTCGAAGCCCGTGACGGCGTCCATGAGGAGGGCGGCGTCCTCCACGGTGCGGCTCATCGGCCCCGCGTGGGCGAGGGTGCCGAAGGGGCTGGCCGGGTAGAGCGGGATCCGCCCGTACGTGGGCTTCATGCCGAAGATGCCGCAGAACGCGGCCGGGATTCGCACGGAGCCGCCGCCGTCGGTGCCGATGGACAGCGGGGCCATGCCCGCGGCGACGGCAGACGCGCTGCCGCCCGACGATCCGCCGGCCGTGGTCGACGGGTCCCACGGGTTGCGGGTGACGCCGGTCAGCGGGTTGTCGGTGACGCCCTTCCAGCCGAACTCCGGCGTCGTCGTCTTGCCGACGAACACGGCTCCCTGGTCCCGCATTCGGGCGACGCACGGCGCGTCCTCGTCCCACTCGCGGTCGGGCGAGATGGTCAGCGAGCCGCGCAGCGTGGGGTGGCCCTTGGTGAGCATCAGGTCCTTGATGGACGTGGGTACGCCGTCGAGGAGTCCGAGGGGCTCGCCGCGCCGGCGCCGCTCCTCGCTCGCCCGCGCCTGGGCGAGCGCCTCGTCCCGGTCGACGAGGCAGAACGCGTTGAGCTTGCTGTCGACGGACTCGATGCGGTCGAGCACGGAGACCGTGGCCTCGACCGGTGACAGGTCACCGCTCTCGTAGGCGGCGAGCAGTTCGGTGGCGGTCAGTGCGTACGGCTCCTGGGGAGCCGGGGTGTTCGTACCGGTAGCGGCGGTCGCGCTGGTCGTGCTCGTCATCGGGAGCCCTCCTCTGCTGCGGCCTGCGGGGCGTCCGCGACCGGTACGTAACCCAGTTCCTTGTCCACGACGTTGCGCAACGGGCGGCCCGCGCGCCAGCGCGTGAAGTTGTCGGCGAAGACCTCGGCGAGGTCGTCGAGCCAGGTGTCGGTGTCGGCCGACATGTGCGGGGAGACCAGCAGATTCGGCGCGTCCCACAGCGGGTTGTCGGCGGGCAGCGGCTCCTCCCGGAACACGTCGAGCGCGGCGCCACCCAGGTGACCTTCTTCGAGCGCCGCGAGGAGGTCCTTCTCGACGACCATGGGGCCGCGCCCCACGTTGACGAAACGGGCGCCGCGCTTCATACGGCCGAACGTGGCCACGTCGAACAGGTCCTGCGTCTGCTCGGTGAGCGGCGCCGCGCAGATCACCCAGTCGGCGCGCGCGAGCAGCGTGTCGAGCTCGTCGAAGGCGTGCACGGTGCCGACCTCGGGGTCGCCCTCCCTGCGGGTCCGTCCGACCAGGTCGGTGTCGATGCCGAGCGCGCGCAGGGTGCGGACGACGGCGCGGCCGATGGGCCCGCCGCCGAGCACGACGGCGCGGGTCCCCCAGACCCGCTGGGTGACGCGGTGCCGCCAGACGTGGTCGCGCTGGCGGTCGTAGGTGCCGGCGAAGTCCTTCGCGAGGGCGATGACCTGACCCGCGACGTACTCGGCGATGGGCTGTTCGAAGACGCCGCGCGAATTGGTCAGGATGGCGTCTGAGTCGCGCAGGGCGGGGAACATCAGCCGGTCGACGCCGGCGCTCGCGGTGTGCACCCAGCGCGGTCCGCCGTGTTCGGGCCAGGCGCCGGGCAGCGCGTCGGTACCGAACTCCCATACCAACAGCGCGTCGGCGTGCGGCAGTTCCGCGGCGAGTCGGTCCTCGGGGATGCAGACGAGCTCGGCGTGGTCGGCCACCTCCTCCAGGCCGTTCGGCCGGTGGTCGGCGAGCACCAGAACGCGGGATTTCTCGGTCTTCGGCACGGCGGTCCTTCGGGTCGCCCGGCGGATGCGGCGACGGTTGGAGCGGACGGTATGCGAGGTGCGGTTCGAGGGTTGACCATGGAGGAACGAAGCCCCGTGAGGGGCTGGGGAAGGGCCATCCCCCGGGCTGATTTCCCCGGCTCTTTACCGAGGCTTTCACCACGACGAACGAGCCGCCCCGCGTAGGGGATTGACACGCTAAGCAGCCGATCTTTACGTTGTCAACAATCTACAGGCGAACCGCGGGCCCACTCCCCTACCCTCGGGCCGTCCGGCAAAACAACTCCCCTCCGCACCACCTGCCATCTCACGTCCACCTCAGGCGTACGACCGCATCCCGTACGCGTGCAGCCACGAAGGGGCACTGCATTGGACATCACGACCTTCGGCGGACCCGTCCCGCAGCGCGGCATCGGCGTAGTCGCCCCGTTCGACTTCGCGCTCGACCGCGAACTGTGGCGCTGGACCCCCGAGGAGATCTCCCTCCACCTGACCCGCACCCCGTACGTTCCCGTGGAGGTCAGCGTGGACATGGCTCGCTTGATCAGCGAGCACGAAACCCTGCACAACGCCGTCATGGCACTCGACGCGGTACAGCCCGCGTCCTTCGCGTACGCCTGCACATCCGGCAGCTTCGTCGGCGGCACGGCTCACGAACGCGCGATGTGCGTGTCCATGAGCGGAGCGGGCCGCGGCGCGCCGTCCGTTACCACGTCCGGGGCGCTGCTCGAGGCCCTCGGTGAGCTGGGGGCGCGCCGGGTCAGCGTCATCACGCCGTACACGGCGTCCCTGACCGACTCGCTCGCCGACTTCATGGGCGAGGCGGGCGTGGACGTCGTCGGGCGCCAGTACATGGGCCTGACCGGGGAGATCTGGAAGGTCGGTTATCGCAACGTGGTGGAACTGGCCCGCTCGGCGGACCTGACGCACGCGGACTGCCTCTTCATCAGCTGCACCAACCTGGCGACGTACGACGTGATCCCCCAGTTGGAGGCGGAGCTCAGGATCCCGGTGATCTCCGCGAACCAGGTCACGATGTGGGCCGCGCTGCGCAACGCGGGAGCCGGCGCGGCGGGTGACTACCAGTCGCTGATCGACCCGGCGGCCCGGGCGGCACTCGCGCCGTACTGCGGGCGGGGCAGTACTCCCGCGCCGCCCGCGGCCGCGGCGGCCGTCGTGCGGGAGGCCGCCGCCGACTGGGAGCAGATCGCCGCACCGGAGGCGACGGCGGCCGCTCCCCCGGACGAGCCGACCGCGGACCTCGATCTCGGCTGAGCCCCTGAGGCCTTGAACCCCTGAGCAGCGCCACACCCGTGGCGCTGCCGCTTTTCACACTGTCAACAATCTACATTTGACCGGATTCCCGGTACACTGCCTGCACGAAAGGACGTCAGACGTATGAGCGAGAAGACCACCCGAGTCGGGTTCCTGTACCCCGGATACTCCGCTGAGGACGACTACCCGCGCCTCGAGCGGATGATCGGCGGCGGCGCCCGGCTCACGCTCGTCCACACGGACATCGGCGTGGACGCGCACCGGGTGGACGACCTCCTGGAGATGGGTTCCACGCACCGTCTCAAGGCGGCACTCGGTGAGCTGCTCGCCCAGCCGCAGGACGTGGTGATCTGGGCGTGCACCAGCGCCAGCTTCATCTTCGGCCCCGACGGCGCGCGCAGGCAGGTCGCCGAACTCGCCGAGGCGGCGGGCCTTCCGGTCGAGCGGGCCTCCTCGACGTCCTTCGCCTTCGCGCATGCCGTACAGGCTCTCGGGGTGCGCCGTCTGGCCATCGCCGCGACGTACCCGGACGACGTGGCGGGCTACTTCGTACGGTTCCTGGAGCACCACGGCGCCGAGGTCGTCTCGGTGTCGGGCCAGGGCATCATCACCGCCGCCGAGGTCGGCACGCTGGGCCGCGAGCAGGTCATCGAGCTGGCGCGGGAGAACGACCACCCGGACGCCGAGGCGATCCTGCTGCCGGACACGGCGCTGCACAGCGCCGCCTGGCTGGACGACCTCGAGGAGGCAGTCGGCAAGCCCGTCCTGACGGCCAACCAGGTCACCGCCTGGGAAGGTCTGCGGCTCGCGGGCGACGAGACGCCTCGCGAGGGCCTGGGCTCGCTGTTCCGGCTCTCCCGCACACCCCATTCCCCGACACCCGCGACCGCCTGAGGCGGCGGCCGCGCCGATCAGAGGACCGAACTGAATATGGCCACTGCGAAAGCGCTGCGACCGGTCAAGCGTGAACCGGCGGCGACCGTCATCGCCGCCCGGCTCACCGAAGCGATCATGGACGGCACCCTGGCCCCCGGCACCCAGCTGGGCGAGGCCGAGCTGGCGGGCCAGCTCGGCGTGAGCCGGGGCCCGCTGCGGGAGGCGCTGCAACGCCTCGTGCAGCAGGGCATCGCCGTCAGCGCACCGCATCGCGGCGTCTTCGTGACCCGCCTCGACGAGGACGACGTGCGCGACATCTATCTGGCGCGCACCGCCATGGAGTCCGCGGCCTGCCGCCTCGTGCTGCAGCAGGATCCGCAGAGCACGGCGAACCATCTGGAGAAGGCGCACCGCCGGATGGAGTCGGCGGCGCGCCGCGGCAACGACGCGGCGTTGAGCGCCGCCGACATGGACTTCCACCAGGTGCTCGTCGAGGAGTCCGGCAGTCCGCGGCTGCAGCGCATCGCGCAGACCCTCTTCGTGGAGACGCGGATGTGCCTGTCGGTCCTCACCGACGACCATCCCGATCCGGACGCGCTGGTCGAGGAGCACGCGGAGCTGATCGAGGCAATGCGCGACGAGGACGAGGAGCGGCTGCTCACGCTCCTCGACGCGCACATGCAGGACGCGGTCACCCGGCTCACGGGCGAGGCCGCGCAGGCGCCGGTCGAACCGGACGCGGTGGCGGGCTGACCCGCGGGCTGACCCGCACCGCGCACGAAACACCCACGGCCTCTGGCGAACCACCGCCGGGGGCCGTTCGCATGCCCGGCAGCACGCATGTCTTGCCGCTTGTCGGAAATCCGTGAATACGGGCACCCCGGCATCGGTTTTCCGTGGTTCGGCGACCCTGGCTGGCCTCGATGCCACCCGAGGACGGAGGGTGCACGAGGTCGGAAATGTCGAGCGCGGCGCACGGCGCCGCAGGAGAGAGTCTTCGTGAACGTGGCGACAACGGCGAACGGAACACAGGAGCGGCGGGCCGTCACCCTCGTCATGGCCTGTGTCGGAGTGTTCGTCGCCTATCTGCCGGTGACCTCCGTGTCGGTGAGTCTCCCGGCGATCCAGCGCGCGCTCGGCGCGTCCACCTCCGAGCTGTCCTGGGTGTCCGACGCGTTCGTCCTGCCGATGGCGGCGCTCATCCTGACGGCGGGCGTGTTCGGCGATGTGCACGGGCGCAAGAAGGTGTTCCAGGCAGGCCTGGCCTTCACCGCCATCGGCGCCGCGACGGCACTGTGCGCGCAGTCGGTCGAGGTGGTGTGGGCCGGTCAGGCGCTGGCCGGGATCGGTGCGGCCGCCCTGCTGCCGACGACGCTGGCGATGATCAGCCAGGCGGTGCCCAACCCGCGGGAACGCGGCAAGTTCGTCGGCCTGTGGGCCTCGTCGCTGATGGCGGCGCTGGCCGTCGGCCCGCTGATCTCGGGCGTGATCCTGGCCCACACGGACTTGCGCTGGATCTATCTGCCGTCCATACCCGTGGCGCTGATCGCCATGGCTGTCGCCGCCCGGCTGGTCAAGGACTCCCGCTCCCCGCAGGCCCGGGCACTCGACTGGCCGGGGCAGATCACCGCCACGGTCGCCATCACGGCGCTCGTGTACGGAGTGATCGAGGGCGGCGCCGGTTCCTTCACGGACACCCGGGTGCTGGTGGCGCTGGGGCTCGCCGTGGTCGCCCTGATCGCCTTCATCGTCTTCGAGCGGCGCAGCGCCAGTCCGATGCTCGACCTCGGCCTCTTCCGCAGCGCGGGGTTCAGCGCGACGACCCTGATCGCGATGATCACCTTCATGGGGCTCATCGGGTTCTTCTTCGTGCTCAGCCTCTACTTCGGGATGGTGCAGCAGCTCGACACCCTCGACGCCGGGTACCGGCTGCTGATGGTGACCGGGGTGTGCTTCTTCGTCGGCCCGGTGGCCGGGCGTGTGATGCACCGGATCTCGCCGCGCGTGCTGATCACCGTGGGCCTGCTGTGCGCGGCGGGCGCGCTGTTCTCGCTGACGTCACTGACCGCCGACACCTCGTTCGGCCCGATGGCCTGGCGGCTCGCCCTGCTCGGGCTCGGCATGGGTCTCGTCGTCACGCCCATGACGGCGACCGCGGTCTCCTCCGTGCCGCACCATCTGGCGGGCATGGCGGCGGCGGGCAACAACGCGCTGCGGCAGGTGGGCGGCGCGCTCGGTCCCGCGATCCTGGGTGCGCTGCTCACGTCCAGGTCCACGGGGTCGCTGGGCGAGCACCTGGCCGATGCCGGGGTGACCGGGTCCGCGGCGGAGCGGGTCGTCGGTGCGGCCGAGGCGCAGGGGCTCGGGGCGGTCGCTCAGCTGGATCTCGGGGCGGACCGGGGGCGGGCGCTCGGCGCGCTGTCCGAGTCGTTCCTCGACGGGATGCAGCTGTGCCTGATCGTGGCCGGTTCGCTGGCGGTGCTCGCGGCGCTGGTCGGTGCGGTGCTGCTGCGCCGCCCGAAGCCGGCGCCCCGGACGGCTCCGGCACCCGAGCCGGTCGAAGCGGTGGACTCCGCCGAGCCCGCCCTGTCCGGCACCGTGCGCGACGCGGCGGGCGCGGGCCTCGCGGGCGCCGTGCTCACGCTCATCTCGCCCACGGGTCGGCAGCTCGCGCGCGCCGTCGCCGGGGCCGAAGGGCACTACGGCCTGCCCGTTCCCGGGCCCGGCGCCCACGTGCTGATCACGACGGCGGACGGCCACCACCCGCACGCGACGAACCTCGTCCTCACCGGCCGCCCGACCGAGCACGACATCCTGCTGTCCGGCGCGGGCAGCATGACCGGCAAGGCCGTCGGCGCCGACGACGGACTCCCCCTCGCCGACGCCGTCGTCACGGTGACGGACGTTCGCGGCGACGTGCTGGCGACCGGGGTCACCGACGCCTCCGGGAGCTACGTCTTCGGGGACATCGCCGAGGGCGAGATCACGGTCTCCGTGACAGCGGAGGGTTTCCGGCCCACCGCCGTCGCGGCGCAGGCCGCCAAGTCCGCCACCGTCCAGCCGGACATCGCGCTCAGTCCGGGCGTCCGCCTCCAAGGCCGGATCCGTACGAAGGCGGAGCTGCGGCCGCTGTCCGACGCGCGCGTGACACTGCTGGACGCGGCCGGGAACGTGGTGGGCACCTCGACCACCGGCTCGGACGGCGCGTACGCCTTCGGTGATCTGGACGCGGGCGAGTACGCCCTGGTCGCCACCGGATATCCGGCCTCGACCCGGACGGTGTCCGTGAACGGCCGCGCAGTGGAGGCCCTTGACCTGGACCTGGCGCACCCGCACGGCTGAGGTGAAGGCGATGAGCCCGGGACCGCGTCAGGCGGTCCCGGGCTCACGCGTTTCGCGAAGGCGCCGTCCGCCCGCCGCTGCCGGCTCCTTTACGATCACGCGTAGGCCCACACGTCATGACAACGCCCCCGGAGCCGCACGTGCCCGACGCACTCGACCTGCAGTTGCTGCAGGCGCTGCAGTTGGACGGGCGGGCGCCGTTCAGCCGGATCGCGGCCGTCCTCGGCGTCTCCGACCAGACCGTCGCCCGCCGATTCCGACGGTTGCGCGGGAGCGTGGGCCTGCGGGTCATCGGCGTCACCGACGAGGCGCTGCTCGGGCGCAGCAGTTGGCTGGTCCGGTTGGGCTGCGCCCCGGACGGCGCGGAGCAGTTGGCGGGCGCCCTCGCGCGGCGTACCGACACGTCGTACGTGGGACTGCTCTCCGGCGGCACGGAAGTGCTGTGCTCGATCAGACCGCGCGGCGGCCAGGAGGACGAACTCCTCCTGGCCCGTCTCCAGCGCACGCCTCTCGTCACGTCGGCGACCGCGCAGTGCGTCCTGCATCCCTTCTACGGTGGCCCGGTCGGCTGGCTCAACAAGATCAACGCGCTCGACGCGGACCAGGAGGCGGCGCTGCGGGTGCCGGCCGTCGAACCGTCGGCTCCGCCACCGGTCCTCGACGAGGTGGACGAGACTCTCCTGGCGCTGCTCCGCCGGGACGGCCGGGTGGCGCTCACCGAACTCCAGGCGGCCACCGGCCAGTCGGAGTCGGTCGTCAAGCGCCGCCTGGACCGGCTGCGTTCGAGCGGGGTCCTCTACCTCGACGTGCAGCACACCCACGAACTGCTCGGCCGCTCGGTCATGGCGGCGCTGTGGCTGACCGTCGCCCCGTCCGCGCTCGCCTCCGTGGGCGAGTCCCTGGCGGCCCACCCGGAGGTGCGGTTCGCCGCGGCGGTGACCGGGGTGGCCGGGGTGTTCGCCGCGACCGTGCACCGCGACACCCGCGAGCTGTACTCGTACGTGAGCGAGGGGATCGGGGCACTCTCCGGCGTGCGGTCCGTGGAGAGCGCCCTCTTCGTACGTCAGGTCAAGCAGCTCACGTACGAGCCGGGCCGCTGACCTCCTGCGTGGCGCGTCCACCGACGGTAACCAGCACGAGGCAGGCGAGGGCGACGACGGCGATCGCGACAAGCATCACCGAGTACGGCAGCCACGCCGACAGCGTCGCGAGGACGGTGGGCAGCAGGAACCCGGCGTAGGCGAGCGTGTAGTAGATGCCGGTCAGGCCCGCGAGATCGTCCGGGCCCGCCATCCGCTGGATCTCCAGGAGGCCGGAGACGACGGCGATGCCGTATCCGGCGCCGAGCGCGACGGCCGCGGCGCCCGCCAGCCACGGTGACAGAACGGCGGCGTTGACGGCGCACAGCACGGTGCCGAGCAGCATGACGGACATGGCCGCGACCGGCGCGCGGCCTCCGCGGGAGCCCTTGCGGTTGTCGAGCTTCTTGGCCAGGGGCTGCACGGCGGCGCCGGTGCCCAGGGTCAGCACCGTGAGCGCGGTCGCGTAGGCGAGGCCCCAGTGGCCGACCTGGTTGTCGACGAGCTGGGGCATGACCGCGTAGGCGAGCCCGGCGGCGCCGAACACCCACGGCGCCATGGGCAACACCACCCAGCGGAAGCGGCGGCGGGCGGGAGCGGGGATGCGCAGGTCGGCGGCGAGTTCACCGAGCAACGCCCGGAGTGAGCCCGCCGCGCCGCGCACCGCGGTCCGCGTCTCGGGGATGCGCAGCAGGAGCACCGGGATCGCGGCGGTGAGCACGATGTGGACGACGTACGGCGTCACCATCGGCCAGGGGCCCCACTGGGCGAGGGCGCCGGCGACGCCCGCGCCGAGGCCGAAGCCGGCCGTCTGGCACAGAGAGGCGCGGCGCGCGGCGGCCCCCGCGTCCGCACCGGTCGACAGTTCCTTGACCCAGCTGCTGCCGACGGCCATGGCGATGCCGACGGCGACGCCGGTCATCAGACGACCCACGTAGATGGGCCAGGCGCTCTCTTCGCCGAAGCACAGGACAAGGCTGGCGAGGATGGAGGCGACGGCCCCGGCGATCATCACCGGTCGTCGTCCGCGCCGGTCGGATATCGGCCCGGCGAGCAGCAGGCCGGGGACCAGGCCGACGACGTAGGCGCCGAGGAAGGCGTCGACGCTGAGCGTCGAATAGCCGCCCAACTCGCGGTACATGAGCAGGAGCGGCGTGAACTGGTTGCCGCCCCAGCCGCAGAGGAACATCGCCGCGGCGACGGTCCGCCACTGGCCGGATTGGACGGGAGCAGCCGCTGATTCGGCCGGCTGCTGGGCGGTCTGCGTGTCGAGCATCGTGAGGGCAGGGCTCTTTCAGGGGTGAGTTCTGGAGTGGGGGTGCGGGGGTGCGGGGGTTGTTCAGTGCTGGTGGCCGTGTGTGGCGGCCAGGTGGGCGCGCAGGGTTTCGGCGAACGCGGCGCCGTCCCGGGCACCGAGGTGGCCGAGCAACGCCTCGTGCTCGTCGGCGAGGCCGGGCAGCCGCTCGGGTCGGTGGCCGAGCGCGGAGACGCTCATGCGGCGCTGCCGGTCGCCGAGGGTCTCGTAGAAGCGGGCGGCGATCGCGTTCCCCGAGGCCTCTACGACTCCGCGGTGGAAGGCCTCGTCCGCGACGGCGAAGGCGCGCACGTCGCCTGTTGCCGCCAACTCCCGCTGGCGGGCGATGAGTTCACGCAGCCGCGCCTCGTGTTCGGGGGTGAGGCCGACGCGCGCGATGCGTTCGGCCGCCGACTGCTCGACGGCCTGCCGCATCTCCAGCACGTCCGCCGCCTCCCCCGGCGGGACGGGCACGACGACGGCGCCGCGCTTGGGATGCAGCGTCAGCAGCTCCTCGGACTCGAGCCGCAGGAACGCCTCCCGCACGGGAGTGCGGCTCACCTGCACGCGCTCGGCGATCTCCCCCTCGCTGATGAGGCTGCCGCCGGGGAGCTCACCGGTGAGGATCAGTTCCTTGGTGACCGCGTAGACGGTGGTGGCCGCCGACGTCGACTTCGTCTGCTGAGGCTGGGTCCGAGGCATGACCGGACCCTATCAGCCATAGATACAAGCTTGTATCTATGACTTGTCCCTCTCCTCGTCGCGGCACCGGCGGTCCTGCTCACGTGTGCTCCCTGACGACGTCGGTCGGGCCCTTGTCGTCCCGCAGTCCCTGGTAGCGGGGGTGACGCAGCATGCCGTCGCGGGTCCACTCGGAGAACTCGATCTGTGCGACGAGCCGCGGCCGCGCCCAGTGCGCGGTGCGCTCGGCGACGCGGTCGGTGAACGGCGAGTGGGACTGCCGGAGTTCGTCGAGTTGTGCGCGCAGGGCGAGGAGGGTGCGCCGGTCGAAGCCGGTGCCGACCTTGCCCGCGTAGCGCAGCCGGTCGCCCTCGTAGTAGCCGATGAGGAGTGCGCCGATGCCCTCCCGGCTGCCGGTGGGTTCGGTGAATCCGCCGACCACGAACTCCTGCCCGTGGGCGCACTTCAGCTTCAGCCAGTCGCCGGAGCGGCGCGGCTGGTACGTGCTGTCGGCGCGCTTGGCGATGAGTCCCTCCCAGCCGCGTTCGCAGGCGTCGGCGAGGAGTTCGGCGCCGCCCTCGTTGCGGTGGCTGCTGAAGCAGAGGGGGTCGGTGAAGGTGAGGGCCTGCCGGAGCAGGGATTTGCGGGTGCGCAGGGGCAGGCGGCGGACGTCCGCGCCGTCGACGCGCAGCAGGTCGAAGACGTAGTACTTCACCGCCACGTCGCTCGCCGCCACATCCCCGGGCCTGGTCAGGCCCATTCGCTGCTGGAGGCGGG
This sequence comes from Streptomyces sp. NPDC002754, assembly GCF_053592315.1. Classification (NCBI taxonomy): domain Bacteria; kingdom Bacillati; phylum Actinomycetota; class Actinomycetes; order Kitasatosporales; family Streptomycetaceae; genus Streptomyces; species Streptomyces sp. NPDC002754. The sequence continues at coordinate 83,941 of NZ_JBSFVM010000015.1, read as the reverse complement.
AGAAGTCGGTGCGGCCGTGCGCGTACGCGACGATCTCGCCGTCGACGGTGAAGTCCGCGGCGTCCTGCGCGTCGAGGGCCTCGACGATCTCGGGGTACGTGGCGTCGAGGCGCCGTCCCGAGCGGGAGCGGAGCGTGGTACGGCCGTCCTCGCGGACGGCGAGGACGCGGATCCCGTCCAGTTTCCGCTCGAAGATCCAGCCCTTCGCGAACTCCCGGCGGTCGCTGAGTGTCGCGAGCATCGGCGAGGCCGCGAGTTCGATGCCGGGGGCCGCGTCACGGACGCGCTTCTCCAGTTCGGGCGGCAGTGTGTCCAGGAGGCCCGTCATGTGTCGTCAGGCCGCGGACGCCTCGTCGGCGATGGTGCGCTCCTCGCCCGAGGGGTGGGTGAGCTGGTGGACCAGGGCCGCGATCACGCCGCCGACCAGGGGCGCCACGATGAACAGCCAGAGCTGGGACAGTGCGTCGCCGCCGGCGAAGATCGCCGGGCCGAGGCTGCGCGCCGGGTTGACGGACGTGCCCGTGAGCGGGATGCCGACCAGGTGGATCACGGCGAGGGCGATACCGATGGGCAGTCCGTCGAAGCCGACCACGGCCACGCGGTGGGTCACGGCGAGCACCACGAACACCAGGAGGAACGTCAGGACGACCTCGGCGAGGAACGCGCCGCCCATGTTGATGTGCACGTCGGAGCGGTCGCCGTAGCCGTTGGAGCCGAACGTCCCCTTGGTCTGGAGGCCCGGCACCTGCTTGGCGAGCAGGAACAGCAGGGCCGCGCCGACGATGCCGCCGACGAACTGGGCGATCCAGTAGCGGACGGCGGTCGCCACGTCGATGCGGCGGGCGCAGAGCATGCCCAGCGTGACGGCCGGGTTGACGTGGCAGCCGGAGATCGGGCCGAGGGCGTACGCCAGGGCGAGCAGGGTGAATCCGAAGGCGAGGGCGATGCCGAGGGTGCCGATGAACTGGGCTCCCAGGACCGCTGATCCGACGGCGAAGAACACCAGTAGCAACGTGCCGAGAAATTCCGAAATGACAGCTCTCGTCTGCATCTCCTGCATCTCCACCACCTCGAAAGTACGGTCGCTTACTTGCGAGGCTCACGTGCCTGGGCGGCTCGCGCAGAGCGAGGCGGTTTGAATACCGCCGTTCGAGTGACAGGTGGGGGGTGTGCGGGGTCAGTCGCCGCCCCACGCCTCCAGGAGTACGTCGACGATCGCGTCGAGGTCGGCGTCCGCCAGGTCGTCGAAAGCGCCGGAGTGGCGGGCGAGGAGCACTCCGGCGACCGAGGCGACCAGGACGTCGGCGCGCAGTCCGGGGCGGTCGCGGCCCTCGCGGGTGAAGCGGGCGCGCAGCGGTTCGACGAGCCGGGCCTGGAGGGCGGCGCGGGCGGCGTCCTGCGCGGCCTGGTCGCTGGAGGGCTGCACGGCGACGCGCAGCAGCGGCACCGGGCCGCGACGCTCCGCGCGTTCCGCGACCTCGCGCAGGCGCGGGCCGGCGAGGAGGTCGTCCGGGGCGGTGTCGCCGTGTTCGGCGTGCAGTACCGCCACGTAGAGCAGGGCTTTGCTGCCGAAGTAGCGGGAGATGAGGGCCGCGTCGACGCCGGCCCGTTCGCCGATCTCGCGGATGGTGGTGCGGTCGTAGCCCCGCTCGGAGAAGAGTTCCGTCGCCGCCAGCAGCAGCGCCTCGCGGCTGCGGGCGCTGTTGCGGCGCCGGTCGGGGGCCTCGCCGGTCATGTCCGGCTCGGTTCCGTGCGGGGCTCGGGGGCCGCTCCCGCCGCGACGAGGGAAGCGCGGCGGCGGGCGCCTGCGCGGGTGAGTGCCACGGCGATGACACCCGTGGCGAGGAAGGCGCCACAGCCGACGAGGCCGGCGTTGCGGTAGCCGTCGTTGGTGGGCAGCGCGCTGCCCGGCGCGGTGGAGGCCTGTAGGACGACGGCGCTGAGCGCGCTGCCGGTCGAGTAACCGATGTACTTCACGACCTGATTGAAACTCATCGCGCTGCCGGTCTCCGCCGCGGGCACACCGCCGACGATGAGGCCGGGCGTGACGGCGAACGTGACGCCCACACCGAGTCCGGCGAGCGCCATCATCGCGCCGATGCCCCACAGGCTGGAGCGGGCGAGCAGGAAGCAGACGAGCGAGCCGAGCGAGAGCAGGCAGCCGAGCGGCAGCATCCGGGCGGGCGTCGCGGCCCGTCCCATCGCCCGCACCAGGCGCCCGGTGACGAGGCTTGCCGCGGAGAACGGCACGAGGAGCAGGCCGGTGACGACGATCGACGCGCCGAAGCCGTAGCCGCCCGACTCGGGCGTCTGCACGTACCGGGTCACCAGGGAGATCAGCAGGTACGTGCCGACGCCGCCGACCATGGTGGTCAGGTTGGCGACGAGTACGCCGCGGTCCTTGACGAGGCGGACACGTACGAGGGGGTGCGTGGAGTGCAGCGAGTGCGCGATCCACCCGGCGAGGAGCGCGACCGCCGCGACCGCGAGGACCAGGAGGCGTGCGGAGAGCCACCCCCACCGCTCCCCCTCGGCAAGTGCGACGAGCAGCGCCGCCATGCCTCCTGCGAGCAGCAGCGCTCCGGGTACGTCCATCGGGGTGCTGGGCCGGTGCGGGGGCTTGGGCACGACGATGAGGGTGGCGAGGAACGCGGCGGCCGCCGTGGCGAGCGCGAACCAGAATCCGGCGTACATGCCGAGGTACTCCGCGAAGAGCCCGGTGATCGGGTAGCCGAGGCCGATGCCCGCCGCGGTGGTCAGCGACAGCGTCGTCACCGCGCCCCGCGCCCTCTCCGGCGGCAGCGCGTCGCGCGCGGTGGCGATGGCCAGCGGCACGAGCCCCATGCCGACGCCCTGCAACGCCCGGCCGGCCAGGAGACAGGCGAATCCGACCGGCAGCGCCGCGAGCAGGCTGCCGACGAAGACGGCCGCGAGCCCTCCGAGAATGACCCGCTTGCGGTACGGGCCGTCGCCGAGCCGTCCCATCACGGGCGTCGCGATGGCGCCGACCAGCATCGTGACGGTCAGCGCCCACTGCGCGGTGGAGACGGCGACGTGGTCCTCGGCGGCGATGGTGGGGATCAGCGGCGCGCCGAGGCTGCTGACGACGGCGACGAGCATCCCGAGGCCGACCAGCACGGGCACGAGGGCGCGGGGGTGGCGGAGCGGGGCGGGGGCCGGGGCGGGCGTCGGTATGGAGGGCTGCACGTTCTTCCCGTTCATGTCATCAAGCGATGTCATCGCATGATGACACGGTGACCTGGGCTTCTTGACCCGTACGGCACCTTCGGTGGCCTACCTCACATGTCGGCCGCAGGGAGTCGCACGGTGACGCGGAGGCCGCCGGAGGCGCGCGGGGTGAGGGTGAGCGTGCCGTCGTGGGCCCGGGTGATGGACTGGACGATGGCGAGGCCGAGGCCCACGCCTGCCTGGTCGCCGCGGATGCGTTCGGTGCCGCGCTGGAAGGGTTCCGTGAGGGTGGCGACCAGGGCCGGGGCCAGGGTCTCGCCGGTGTTCTCGACGGTGAGCTCCACCGATCCGGGGCGGACGCCGGTGGTGATCCACACGGTGCCCCGCGCGGGCAGGTTGTGGACGATCGCGTTGTGCACGAGATTCGTGGCCAGTTGCAGCAGCAGCGGCTGCGATCCGGGCGCGTGGGCGATGTCGCCGCGGGTGTCGAGGGTGACGCCGTTCTTCTCCGCGAGCGGGAGCAGCGTTTCGGCGGCCTCTTCGGCTACGAGGGAGAGGTCCACGTCTTCGTGGGTGAACGCCCGTCGCTCGGCGCGGCTGAGCAGGAGCAGCGCCTCGGTGAGCTCGATCGCGCGGGTGTTGACGGCGCTGAGCCGGTCGACGAGTTCGCCGGTGTCGCGGTGCGGGTCGGCGCGGGCCACGTCGAGGAGCGACTTCGAGACGGCGAGTGGAGTGCGCAGCTCGTGGGAGGCGTTGGCGGCGAACCGCCGTTGTTCGGCGACGTGTGCTTCGAGCTGCGCGAGCATGATGTCGAACCCGTCGGCGAGTTCATGGAACTCGTCCTGGCGGCCCGGGAGTTGGATGCGGTGGGAGAGCGATCCGGTCGCGGCGGTGCGGGTGGCTTCGGTGATGCGGTTCAGCGGGGCGAGCATCCGGCCGGCGAGGAACCAGCCGCCGAGGAGGCCGAACACGAGCAGGAACACCATGACCCCGGCTGCCAGCGGGGCGAACCCGCGCACGAAGGTGGTGCCCGGAGTCGCTCTCCACGCCCCCTCAGCGTTGGTCTGCAACCACCCTTCTTCCAGGAGGAAGAACCCCACGGCGGCGAGCAGCAGGCCACCGGCGACCATCAGGAACCCGGCGTAGCTCAGGGTGAGTTTGAGGCGGACGCTCAGTCCGGGTTCCCTATCCATGGCGCTGCTCCGGGCGCGCCTCGATGCGGTAGCCGACGCCCGGCACGGTGGCGATGATCCAGGGTTCGCCGAGCCGTTTGCGCAGCGCGGAGACCGTGATGCGCACCGCGTTGGTGAACGGGTCGGCGTTCGCGTCCCACGCACGTTCCAGGAGTTCCTCGGCGCTGACGACCCCGCCCTCGGCGGCCACGAGGACTTCGAGCACGGCGAACTGCTTCCTGGTCAACGCGACGAACCGGCCGTCCCGGTACACCTCCCTGCGGAACGGGTCGAGGCGGACGCCCGCGATCTCCCGGACGGGCGGCCTGCTGTGGCCGCGCCTGCGGTCGAGCGCCCGGAGCCTGAGCACAAGTTCCTGGAGTTCGAACGGCTTGGTGAGGTAGTCGTCGGCGCCGAGTTCGAACCCCGAGGCCTTGTCGTCGATGCGGTCGGCCGCGGTCAGCATGAGGATCGGCATGCCGCTGCCGGAGGCGACGATGCGCCCCGCGATCTCGTCGCCGGAGGGCCCGGGGATGTCGCGGTCGAGGACCACGATGTCGTAGGTGTTCACGCTCAGCAGCTCCCACGCGGTGTCACCGTCGCCCGCGATGTCCGCGGCGATCGCCTCCAGGCGCAGCCCGTCGCGCACCGCCTCCGCCAGATACCGCTCGTCCTCGACAATCAGCACACGCATGCCCTTCACGCTACGAGTCGGCGCGTATCGTCGGCATATCGAAAAGCGCAGACATTGTGGCAACATCGCGCTGCCTTGACTGGCGGCATGAATCGCATCGCAATGGCTCGCCGGAAGAGTCCGCTGCTGCTCGCCATCGGCGTCGTCGCCGTCGTGGCGGTGGTCGCCACGGTTCTCGGCGTTCAGTCACCCAGTCCACCCGCGTCGGCCTCGCCGCCGACAAATGCCTCACCGGTGGAGTCGGGGCACGGCGCGGCGGACGAGGCCGACGGTGTGGTCCCCGACGGCGTGACGGTCCGCGACGACACGACCCCGGCCGTCGGCAATCTCGCCCCGGGTCTCCTCAAGGCCCTCCGCCGGGCGGCGACGGATGCCTCGCGCGAGGGAGTCACGTTCTACGTCAACAGCGGCTGGCGCTCCCCCGAGTACCAGAACCGGCTGCTCGGCGAGGCGGTCTCCAAGTACGGCTCCGAGGCCGAGGCCGCCCAGTGGGTGGCCACCGCCGACACCTCGCCGCACGTGTCCGGCGACGCGGTCGACCTGGGGCGCTCCGAGGCGACGGCGTGGCTGTCCGAGCACGGCGCCGCGTACGGACTCTGCCAGATCTACGGCAACGAGCCCTGGCACTACGAACTCCGTTCCGAGGCCGCCGATCACGGCTGCCCCGACCTGTACGCCAACCCCACCGAGGACCCGAGGATGCAGAAGTGACCGGCAGCAAGCGCGGACGAATGCGCGGACGGACGAAGGGACGGATGCTCCGGTCGATGCGCGCCCTCTCCCGGCCGGGCCCCTGGAAGCGCGGCCGGATACTGGCGGGCCTCGCGTTGCTGCTCGGACTGCTTCTGCTGCTGCACACGCGCGTCACGGACCGCGGGGGCCTGGGCAGCCTGGTGGACACCTTCCTGCCGTGGTTCGGTCTCCTCGTGCCGGTGCTGCTCGCCGGGGCGCTGTGGCGGCGTTCCGCTTCCGCCGTGGTGGCGGTGCTGCTGCCGTCCATGGTGTGGGCGGGGCTCTTCGGCGGCGTGCTCGGCGACAAGGCGCAGGCGGACGCCAGTGACCTCACCGTCGTCAGCCACAACGTCGGCGCCGACAACCGCGATCCCGCGGGCACGGCGCACGATGTGGCGGCCTCCGGGGCCGACGTGCTCGCGCTCGAGGAGATCACGGCGCAGGCCCGGGGCACGTACGAGAAGGAGCTGGCCGAGACGTACCCACACCACGCGGTGCAGGGCACGGTCGGGGTGTGGAGCAAGCTGCCGTTGTCGGACACCGAGCCGGTCGACCTCCACCAGGACGTCGGGCCGCTGGGCGCCACCAAGTCGGCCGCCGAGAAGCTGCCCTCGAACCGGGCGCTGCGCACCACAGTGACCACGGACGACGGGCCGGTGGCGGTGTACGTGGCACATCTGGGCTCCGTGCGCGTGATGCCCAGGGGCGGCTTCTGGACGGACAGCCGGGATCGCAACGCGCAGGCTCTCGCCGCGGCGGTCGCGGCCGATGACAGCGAGCGGCTGGTGTTGCTCGGCGACCTCAACGGCAGCACGGACGACCGCGCTCTCGACGGGCTCACGTCGCAGTTGCGCTCGGCCCAGGAGGAGGCCGGGGGTGGCTTCGGCTTCAGCTATCCGGCGGACTTCCCGGTGGTGCGCATCGACCAGATCCTGCTGCGGGGCGTCACGGCGGACAGTTCCTGGGTGCTGCCCGCGACCGGGAGCGATCATCGGCCGGTGGCGGCGGGGGTCAGCTGGTGACCGGTCCGGGCCCCGCGGACTGCGGGGCCCGGACCGTGCGTGGCCGCTTCGGAGCGGCCGTCCCGGCCCGTCGGCGCGACCCGAGGACCGGCCGGGACGAGGGTGTCGCCGTACGAGGGGCGCTTGGCCGCTCGCCGTACGAGGGTCAGTTGGCCAGCGCGTCGATCAGCGCCTTGGTGACGTCCTCGGTGGTGGCGGTGCCGCCGACGTCACGGGTGAGGGTTCCGGCGCCGGTGACTGTCTCGATCGCCTTGTTCAGGCGGGCCGCCTGGTCGGGCAGGCCGAAGTGCTCCAGCATCAGCGCCGCGCTGCCCACCGCGCCGATCGGGTTCGCCAGGCCCTGACCGGCGATGTCGGGGGCCGAGCCGTGCACCGGCTCGAACATGCTCGGGAAGCGCCGCTCCGGGTTGAGGTTGGCGCTGGCCGCCAGGCCGAGGCTGCCGGCCAGCGCGCTGCCGAGGTCGGAGAGGATGTCGGCGTTGAGGTTGGAGGCGACGACGACCGACAGGTCCTCGGGCTTGAGCACGAACTTCGCCGACATCGCGTCGACCAGCACGCTCTCCGTCTCCACGTCCGGGTACTCGGCCGCCACCCGCTTGAACACGTCGTCCCACAGCACCATCCCGTACTGCTGGGCATTGGACTTGGTGACCGAGGAGACCTTGCGGCGGCTGCGGGTGCGGGCCAGGTCGAAGGCGAAGCGGATAATGCGCTCGCAGCCCACCTCCGTGAACAGCGAGGACTGGACGGCCACTTCGCCGCCCGGACCGCGCCCGGAGAGATTGCGGCCGCCCAACCCTGCGTACTCGCCCTCGCTGTTCTCGCGGACGACGACCCAGTCGAGTTCGGTGTCGTCGGCCTTGCGCAGCGGGCTGAGCACGCCGGGCAGGAAGTGCACGGGGCGGACGTTGGCCCACTGGTCGAAGTTCTGGCAGATCTTCAGGCGCAGGCCCCACAGACTGACGTCGTCGGGGACGGAGGGCCAGCCGACCGCGCCGAAGTAGATCGCGTCGAAGTCCTTGAGCTGGTCGAGACCGTCCTCGGCCATCATCTTGCCGGTACGGGCGTAGTACTCGCAGCCCCAGTCGAACTCCTGCCAGTCGAAGGCGAAGGCTCCCTCGGAGCCGGCGGCGAGGGCGTCGAGGACGGCGCGCCCCGCCGCCACGACCTCGGTGCCGACGCCGTCGGCGGGGATGGCGGCGATACGGAAGGTGCGGGGCTCGGACGACTCGGACACGAGGGCCTCCAGAGGTACGGGAAACGCCCGTGCTCAAGGGGGTGCTCAAGAGCGCCTGGCCGGGCGGCGGTTGGTGTGTTCCCGAGTCAACAGGCCGGTGCGCGGGGCGTCCAAGACATGGTTCCGATGCGACACATAGGCGCGGCTGATGGGTTCGGCCGCAGCGTCGCTATGCCTGGGCGGTACGTGTGCGGCGTTCCGCCAGCGAGCGGGTCAACTCCAGAAAGGCGCGTGCCCCCGGCGTCAAGTGCGCGGGCAGGCTGATCATGGCGACGTGCAGGTGTGCGGTCGGTACGAGCGAGGCGACCGCGAGGCCGCAGCGGCGGGCAAGCCGGGTCCAGGCGGCGGGCAGTACGGCGACGCCCACGCCGGTGAGCACGAGCGGAAGTATGGACGTGCGGTGGTCGACGACGGCGACGATCTCGGTGTCCCCGCCGCGGGCGGTGATGTCGTCGACGATGCTGCGCATCAGGCTGCCGGTCCTGGAAGCGATCAGCTTGTGTCCGGCCAGGTCCTGGGGGTGCAGCACGGCGCCGTCGGCGAAGGGTCCGTCGGCCGCGCCCACGACGACGAACGGCTGCTCCTCGACCGGCAGCATGTCGATGCCGGGCGCGGTCACCGGCTTGTCGGCGCCGAGCAGCCCCAGTTCGCAGGCGCCGCTGCGGACCAGTTCGACGGTCTCCTCGGGGGTGAAGGCGGCGCGGGTGCTGATCGTGACGTCGGGGTGCAGCTGGGCGAACCGGTGGATCAGTGTGGCCATGGGCTCGATGCCGGGTGAGGGCATGGTGGCCACCTCGACGGTGCCGCTGCCGAGTCCGGTGAGGGCGGCGGCCCGTTCGCGTACGGCGGCCAGGTCGCGCAGCACGCGACGGCTCGGCTCCAGGAGTTCGGCGCCCGCCTCGCTGAGGACGACGCCGCGGCCCATCCGGTGGAAGAGCGAGACCCCGAGGTCCGCCTCCAGGTTGGCCATCGCCTGGGACAACGACGGCTGCGCCACGTGGAGCGCGGCGGCGGCCCTGCTGAAGCCGCCGTGCTCCACGATGGCGAGAAAGTACTGCAGTTGCCGCGCGTCCATCCTGCCTCTTCCGCCTCCGCCTGCTGCCATAAGGGCAACCTATCGACAGGTCGATATGGCGTTTCCACGGGGAGGGGCGGGAGGGGCGGCTGCGGCTCAGGCCGGCGGGGCGGGCACCGGAACCGCCTTCTGCGGCGGCACCGCCGCGGCTCCGGCCGGGGCCGCGGGCAGCGGCTCGACATCCTCCCCCGCCAGGACCCGTCGTGCCCGCTCCAGGTCCAGCGCGTTCTCCCAGCGGGCGACGACGAGGGTGGCGACGGCGTTTCCGCAGAAGTTGACCAGCGCCCGGCACTCGGACATGAACTTGTCGATGCCGAAGATCAGCATGATGCCCGCGACGGGCACATGTCCCACGGTGGACAGGGTCGCCGTCAGCGCGATGAATCCGCCGCCCGCGACACCTGCCGCACCCTTGGAGGTCAGCAACATGACGGCCAGCAGGCCGAGTTGCTGGCCGAGGGAGAGCGTGGTGTCGGTGGCCTGGGCGATGTAGAGCGTGGCGAGGGAGAGGTAGATGGCAGCGCCGTCGAGGTTGAAGCTGTAGCCGGTCGGCACCACCAGACCGACCGTCGAGCGGTCGACGCCCATGAACTGGAGCTTGCGCATCAGGCCCGGCAGCGCCGGCTCAGCCGTCGAGGTACCGAGGACGAGGAGCAGCTCTTCCTTGAAGTGGCGCAGGAGTTGGAAGAGGTTCAGCTTCACGTACAGGGAGAGGACGGCGCCGAGGACCACGACGACGAACACGATGGACGTGACGTAGAACAGCACGATCAGCGAGCCGAGGCTGGCCAGCGTGGACAGGCCGAACTTGCCGATCGCGAAGGCCATCGCGCCGAAGGCGCCCACTGGGGCCGCCTTCATCACGAACGACAGGACCTTGAAGACCACCTCGGTGAGGCGGTTGACGGAGGCGATGATCGGCTCGCCGACCGGGCCGACCATCTTGAGGGCGATCCCGAAGATCACGGCGAGGAAGATGACCTGGAGGATGTCACCTTCGACGAACGCGCCGAAGAAACTGTCCGGGACCAGGTGGGTGAGGAACTCCCACCAGTGCTGCGTCTCGCCCTGCTCGACGTACTGACTCGCGTCTCCCGAGGTGTGCAGGGAGCCGACGTCCGCGTGCACACCCTCGCCGAGGGGGAACAGGTTGATGGCGAGGAGCCCGAAGCCGAGCGCCACGACGGTGCCGACCTGGAAGTAGACGAGCGCCTTGACGCCGGTGCGTCCCACCTTCTTGAGGTCGGCCACGCCCGCGATGCCGCCGATGATGGTCAGGAAGACGATCGGGCCGATCAGCATCTTCATCGCGGTGACGAAGGTCGTGCCGACGGGCTCCATCGCCGTGCCGAGGTCGGGCCACCGCCAGCCGAGCACGATGCCGACGACGATCGCCGCCAGCACCTGCACATAGAGCTGCCGGTACCACGGTTTGGCCTTCACCACGGTGCCGGTGCCTTCGGCGGCGTCCGGGGCATGCGTCATTGCAACCTCCATCCGGGCACGGCTGGGAGCTGCGGCACCGGGCCCGTCCGGCGCCGCCCCAACTACCGCGTCAGTGAAGCGGTTTGCGTGCGTGGAGGTCCACGACCAAAAATCGATGCCCCGGATAGGTGGTGCCTATGACCCGGCGGCAGGTCAGCCCGCCGCCGGACCGGGTGGCAGCTGCACCGTCATGATCAGTCGGCAGGTTTCCTCGCCCGCGCCGCGGTAGGTGTGCGCGGCGTCCCCGTCGAAGGTGGCGGTCTGGCCTGCCGCCACCGGGTGTTCGGTGCCGTCGACGACAAGGGTCATACGGCCGCTGGTGACACTCACCGTCTCGATGACGCCGGCCTGGTGGGGGTGGCTCGGATACTCCTCGCCCGGTTCGAGTCGCCAGCGCCACACCTCGACCGGGGCAGGCCCCGTGGTCGTCAGCATGAGCCGGGCCTCGCCGCCCCGCTCCCCCGCCCACAGCGGCATGACCTCGGCCGCGGACACGACGCGCACGCGTCCTTCGGTCGGTCCGTCCAGCAGGGCCGACACCGAGACACCGAGGGTGTCGGCGAGCCGGACCAGGGTGGCGAAATTCGGATTGCCCTGGGCTCTTTCGAGGCCGACCAGGGCACCTTTGCTGACCTTGGCGCGGCGGCCGAGCTCGTCCAGGGAGAGGCCCGCTCGGGTGCGGGCCGTCCTGACGTTGTGCGCGAGTGTGCGCAGGGCTGCCTCTGTCTCGGTCACCTGACCACCTTCCGCTTCACCACCGACTGGCCAGTGGAATGTACCGCGCGGTCGTTCGGTTGACACATCACGGTCGGTTCATTGTACGGTTTGGTCGTTCCACTGAAGCACAAAGGTCGTTCCACTGAAGCTCGAAGATGGCAAGGGAAAGTCTCGTGATCGCTCTGCTGCTGGCCCTGGGCAGCTCTCTCGCCTACGGATGCGCCGACTTCCTCGGCGGCCTCGGAGCCCGCAAGGCCCATGTGCTGCGCACCGTGATGGTCGCCGCACCGGCCAGCCTCGCGGTCGAGCTGCTGTTGTGGCCGTTCCTCGGCGCCTCGTTCAGTTCCGCCGCGGTGGGCTGGGGCATGGCCTCCGGTGTCGCGTCGGCCGCCGCGTTCGCGCTGCTCTACAAGACCCTCGCCATCGGGCCGATGAACGTCCTGTCCCCCGTGACAGCGCTGGTGTCCGCCGCGCTGCCGGTCACCGTGGGTCTGCTGCAGGGCGAGCACCTCGCCGTCGCCGGTCTCATCGGTCTGCCGCTGGCGCTCATCGCCGTGGTCCTGGTCAGCGCGGGGAGCGGCGCCGGCTCGTCCCGTCCCTCGCGCACGGCGCTGCTGCTCGCCCTCGGTGCGGGCGCGGCCATCGCGCTCCAACTGGTGTGTCTGCACCAGGCGCCGTCGGACAGTGGCGTGGCGCCGCTGATCGTCGGCAGGGCGGTGTCGTCGGCCGTCACGCTGGGCGCGGCCGGTGTGCTGCACCGCCGGCTCGGGGCGGAGAGGCCCGCGTACGGGATCTCGGCGGCCGCGGGCGTGCTCGACTCGATCGCCAACCTGCTGTTCCTGCTGGCCGCGCGCAGTGGTGACCTCACCGTCGTCGCCGTCATCACCGCCCTCTACCCGGCCGGTACGGTGCTGCTGGCGCGCGGCGTGCTGGCCGAGCGGATCCACCGGGGGCAGCTGGTCGGCCTGGGCACGGCCGCCGTCGCCATCAGCCTCCTCGCCCTCACCTGAGCACCCCGCACACACCCAGAAAGGCAAGAACCCCGATGCCCTCCTTCCACCTCACCCCCGCCGTCGCCGACGCCTTCCCCGACACCCGGATCGCCGTCGTCACGGCCACCGGTCTGCGCGGGCGCGAGCCCTGGCCGGGGACCGTCACCGCGCTCGACGACCTGGAGCGCGCGCTCGCCGACGGCTCCTGGCAGCCCGCCGACGAGTCCGACCCCCGCATCGAGGCGTGGCACACCGCGTACCGCTCCTTCGGCACCAACCCGCGCCGCATCCGGCCCAGCGTCGACGCCCTCGGCCGCCGCATGGCCAAGAAGGGCGCGCTGCCGCGCATCAACCCGGCGGTCGACTCCTACAACGCCGTCTCCGTACGGCACGGTCTGCCCGCCGGAGCCTTCGATCTCGATCATGTGACGGGCGACGTGGTGGAGATCCGCTACGCGGACGGCACCGAGGAGTTCACGCCGCTCGGCGAGCCGGACACCGTCGAGCACCCCAAGCCCGGCGAGATCATCTACGTCGACACCAGCGGCGTACTGACCCGGCACTGGAACCACCGGGACGCACACCGCACATGTGTCACCGAGGACTCGACCCGCGTCGCGTTCCTCATGGAGACCGTGCGCGCGGACCGCGACGGGCATCTGCTGAAGACGGCGGCCGAGGAGCTGCGCGACCTGCTCGCGCCGCACGCCGAGCAGGTCACCGTGGAGTACGTCACCGGGGCTCAGCCCGAGTAGGCCACCCGGAACCCTGTATTGCCCGATGTACTGTCCGCCGTGTTGGAGGTGCGGGCGGCCACGCGGTAGCGGTTGCAGTACGAGTGGTGGCAGAGGTACGAACCGCCGCGCATGACACGGCTGTTGGAGTCCCCTCCCCGCTCCCACAGGTCGGCGTTCCACTCCCACACGTTGCCGGCGACGTTGTGGAGGCCGTAGCCGTTGGGCTGGAAGGCGTGGACGGGGGCGGTGCCCGCGTAGCCGTCCTCGACGGTGTTCTTGGTGGGGAAGGTGCCCTGCCAGATGTTGCACATGTGCTCGCCGTCGGGGGTCAGCTCGTCGCCCCAGGCGTAGCGCTTCTGGTCGAGGCCACCGCGGGCGGCGTACTCGAACTCGGCCTCGGTCGGCAGCCGGCCGCCCGCCCACTGCGCGAAGGCGGCGGCGTCCGACCAGCCCACGTGGGTGACGGGATGGTCCCAGCGTCCTTCGAGGTCGCTGCCGGGGCCTTCCGGTGTGCGCCAGGTCGCGCCCTCCACTCCGCACCACCACGGGGTGGCATCGGGGCGGGGTGAGATCTTGCGCAGGTGGCCGGGCAGGAACTTGGCGAACACGTAGCTCCAGCCGAAGCGTTCGGCCTCGGTGCGGTGCCCGGTCGCCTCGACGAACGCGGCGAAACGGGCGGTGGTGACGGCGTACGCGTCTATGGCGAAGGCCTTCACACGTACCTCGCGCACGGGACCTTCCGCGTCCCCGGGGTTCGCGTCGGAGTCCTCGCTGCCCATGCGGAAGGTGCCGCCGGGCAGGTCGACGCGGGTGTCGTAGGCCGGTTCGGCGCGGGGCGCGTGGGTGCGAGGGACCGGCCCGGCGTCCGTGACCTCCGGGCCGCCCTCGCGTGACGGCGCGCAGCAGGAGGGGGTCGGATCGGGGGTGCAGCCGCTCACTGCGCCACACCCTCCGACTCGAACGCGGACAGCGTCGTGTCGTAGTCGGTCGGCACGTCGTACATCGGTGTCATCCAGTGGTAGAAGTTGTCGCCGCGGTCGCGCAGCAGGTGGTACAGGCGGTGCATCAACTGCATGCGCACCTCGCCCAGTTCGGGGTGCTCGTAGCGGTTCTGGAGCTCGTCCGGGTCGGCCTGGAGGTCGTACAGCTCGTTGTGGGACTCGGGGTTCACGACGAGCTTGTAGCGGCGGGTGCGCAGCATGCGCTGAGGGTACGGGAAGTGGTGCCCGTGGTACTCCGCGAGGTGGTGTTCGTCCCACTGAGGGTGTTCGCCGCGGGCCAGCGGGAGCAGGCTGCGGCTGTCGACGGCCGGAGCGGCGTCGGCTCCGGCGAGCTCCAGGATCGTCGCCGTGTAGTCGGTGAGGGAGACGAACTCGTCGCGCACCTGGCCGGGCTCTCCGCCGGGGACACGGAGCAGTCCGGGGATGCGGTAGATGTCCTCGTACATGGCGGGGCCCTTGTCGTGCAGCCGGTGGGCGCCGGTGAACTCGCCGTGGTCGGCGGTGAAGCAGACGGCGGTGCGCTCGTCGAGGCCGAGATCGCGCACGGCCTGCATGATGCGGCCGATCTGCTCGTCGATGAGGGTGACATAGCCCCAGTAGGCGGCGATCAGCTTGCGGCTGTCCTCCAGCGGCATGGTGTCGAAGGCCCACAGCTTGCTGTAGTTGCTCTGTACCGGCGGCTTGTTCGCGAACGTCTCGGCCATGGAGGCGGGCAGCTCGACGAGCTCCGGGTCGTACATGTCGAAGTACTCGTTCGGCAGGATGTACGGCAAGTGAGGGCCGAAGAAGTGGGTGGCGAGGAAGAACGGGTTGCCCTCTCCCCCGCGCTCGTCCTCGGCGAACCGGCGGAGCATTTCGATGGTGCGGGTCGCGAGGTAGTACTCGAAGGTGGCCTCGACGGGCTGGTGAAGGCGGGCCGCGAGGAGGTTTCCGGGGCTGCCGTTGGGAGTGGTGCCGCGCATCCGGTCGCTGATGGCGTACTCGGGCAGGCCCCGCTCCTTGAGGTAGTCGAGGTAGTCGGGGTGGTCGACGGGGTTGTGCCAGCCCTCCAGGTTCGGGCCCTCGAAGCCGTAGTCGGCGGCGGTGCGCTGCACACCACCGTGCCACTTGCCCATGAGGCCGAGGTTGTAGCCGTCACCCTTGAGCTGCTCGGCGAATGTGAACTGGCCGTCGGCGAGGTCCTCCAGGTAACCCACGTTGCGCTCGTAGTTGGCGAGCAGCTTGTGCCGGAAGGGGGCCGCGCCGGTCAGGAGGCTGGCGCGGGCCGGGGTACAGATGGCGGTGGGCGTGTAACAGCTGTCGAAGCGGGTGCCTTCGGCGGCGATCCGGTCGAGGTTCGGGGTGCGCACGTGCGGGTTGCCGTAGGCACCGAGGGTGTCGACCCGGTGCTGGTCGGTCATCAGGAAGAGCATGTTGTGGCGCACGGCGGTGCCTTTCGGATCGTACGAGGGGTGGTTCGGTTCAGGACAGGTGCTACGAGGCGTGGGTGGCGGTTTCCCCGGCGGACTCCGCGCCCGGTGCCACCGCGTACCCCGCGAGCAGCGGTGACTCGTGGAAGACGAGGGCGAGTGCGCCGAGCGCGCCGGAGCGCTCGCCGAGCGCGGCCGGTACGAGTTCCACGCCTTGGTGGACGCGGGTCGCGGTGTACCGGCGGAAGGCGTCCTCGACGGGGCCGAGGAAGACCGGGCCCAGCTCGGCGACCTCGCCGCCGAGCACGATGCGGCGCGGGTTCGCGGTGCTGGAGGCGGCGGCGAGGGCCCGGCCGACGGCGAGCGCCGCGCGTTCGACGGCGGCGCGCTCGGTGTTCTCGCCGGCCGCGAGGGCCTGCGTGAACCGGTCCCAGCTGCGCCGCGCGGCCGCCCGCAGCAGCGCGGGCACGGCGGCGACCTGCTCCAGGCAGCCGTGGCCGCCGCACCAGCAGCGCGGTCCTTCGACGTCGACGCTGATGTGTCCGAGCTCGCCCGCCGCGCCCTGCGCGCCACGGAACAGCAGGCCGCCGGCGACGAGCCCGCCGCCGATGCCGTACGAGAGCGTGAGGTGCAGGGCGTCGCCCGCGCCGCGGGCCGCGCCCCAGATCGCCTCGCCGAGCGCCGCGAGCCGCGTGTTGTTGTCGGCGAGGACCGGCACGTCGAGGGCTTCGGCGATCGCGTCGGCGACGGTCTGGCGGTGCCGGGGCACACCAGATGTGGGCGCGGTGCTTCCCGTGGTGTCATCAGGTCCGCCCGTGGTGTCTCCGGGGCCAGGTGTACCGATGCCGACGCCGCCGAGCCCGGCGAGGTCGATGCCTTCGCGGGCGGCGAGTTCGCGCAGCAACTCCAGGGCGGCGGCGGCCTGTTCGCGGGCGCCGGAGCGCTGCGCGTGGTGGGTGCCGGCAAAGGCGGTGACCTCGTGCGCCGCGTTCGCGATCGCGACCGTGATGCGCTCGCGGCCCACCTCGATGCCCACCGCCTGCGCGGAACGCGGGTTGAGCGTGAGCCGGTGCACCGGGCGGCCGCGCCCCGAGGGCGGGCCCGCGGGCTCCTCGGTCACGACGCCGTCGGCGAGCAGCTGCCCGACGATGCCGGAGAGTGTGGTGCGGGAGAGCCCGGTGACGGTGGCCACGTCGGCCCTGCTGCTGGGGCCCTGCCTGCGCAGGACCTGGAGGACCCGCTCCACGTTCCCGTACCGCAACTGGCGCAGCACGGTGGGGTTCTTGACCACTGCCATGGGTCGGATACTCCCCCGCGTCGCGCATTTTCGTCAAGACTCGCGACAGAAATCAAAAGCGCTGGTCGTTACCCCTTGATTTTCGTCGGAGTCTTGACGCTAATGAGGCGGAGCCGACCAGCAAGGGAGCTCGTCATGCCTGCCGTCACCCGGACCCCGGTGTCCGCCGCACAGGGCGCGGACGTCCGTTCACGCCGCACGCTTCTGCTGTATCTCTGCGGCGCCTTCGGTGGTCTGCTGTCCGGGTACGACATGGGCATCGTGGCGGGCGCTCAGCTGTTCCTCACCCGCGACCTGGGCCTGAGCGCCTGGATGCAGGGCGCGTTCGTCAGCTCGCTGATGATCGGCGCCATCGCCGGCTGCTTCGCGGCGGGACCCGCCACCGACCGCTGGGGGCGCCGCCCGGTCATGCTCTGCACGGCCGTGGTGTTCGGCGCGGGGGCGCTCGGGATGGCGCTTGCCACGGGGCCCTGGCTGCTCATCGCGTTCCGGATCATCACGGGTGTGGCCGTCGGCCTCTCCTCGTCCGTGATCCCCAGCTATCTCTCCGAGCTGGCCCCGACGGCCATCCGAGGCCGGGTGTCGACGCTCAACCAGATGATGATCGCGGTCGGCATCTTCGTGTCGTACCTCATCTCGTACCTGCTGTCCGACGCTGGCGCCTGGCGCTGGATGCTGGGGCTCGCCATCGTCCCCGCCGCCGTGCTGTTCGCCGGGATGTGGACGCAGCCGGAGACACCCCGCTGGCTCGTCGCGCACGGACGCGAGGACGAGGCCCGCACGGTGCTGCTGCGCCTGCACACCGAGGAGGAGGCGGAGGCCGAACTCTCGGACATCCGTGCCGCCGCGAACAGCTCGCACGAGCGCCGGGGCCGCCTCAGGG
The DNA here is from genome assembly GCF_053592315.1 of Streptomyces sp. NPDC002754. Lineage (NCBI taxonomy): Bacteria > Bacillati > Actinomycetota > Actinomycetes > Kitasatosporales > Streptomycetaceae > Streptomyces > Streptomyces sp. NPDC002754. Next base: position 66,299 of record NZ_JBSFVM010000015.1, on the reverse strand, counting down.
AGCTGTTCACCGACCTCCGGGTGCGGCGCGGTCTGTGCATCGCGGTGGCGATGGCGGTGATCCAGCAGATCATCGGCTCCAACACGATCGTCTTCTACGCGCCGACGATCCTGAAGGCGGCCGGTTTCGGGGACTCGGCGGCGCTGCTCAACAGCGTCGGGCTCGGCGTCCTCTCGATCGTCACGACGTTCGTGACGGGCCGTCTCGTCGACCGGGTCGGCCGCAAGCCGCTGCTGCTCACCGGGCTTGTCCTGATGATCGTCAGCATGAGCACGCTGTGCGCGGTGTTCTCGCTCGGCCTGCTGCACCAGACGCTCGGCCAGGTCGCGGCCGTCGCGAGCCTCGCGGTCTTCAAGGTGGCCTACTCGCTGAGCTGGGCGCCGCTGCTGTGGGTGATGCTGCCGGAGCTGTTCCCGCTGCGGGTGCGCAGCGTCGGCGTGAGTGTCGGCTCGGGCACCAACTGGGCCGCCAACTTCGCCGTCTCGCTGGTGTTCCCGGTGCTGCTCACGGCCGGGGCGGGTGTCGCCTTCGCGCTCTTCGCCGGGGTCTGCGTCCTCGCGTTCGCGTTCACGGCGGCGTTCATCCGGGAGACGGCGGGCCGGTCCCTGGAGACGCTGGAGCGCTCCGCCTGACCGGTTACGTGTGTGCTTGTACGAGCGCGTGGGCGCCGCTGACCCGCCACTTCTGGTGCGGTTCGGCGGCGTCCAGCGGGTCTCGGGTGGACGGGTCGATGCCCGTGATCACGTCGCACTTGAGTGTGCGCAGCGCGACCACGGGTGTCGGCCAGTACGCTGTCCGTCCGGCGAACGGCGTGGTGGGCTCCCACATCCGGTCCCCCACCAGGCGCCGGTAGTTGAGGTCCCCCTTGAGCACGGTGAGCGTCGTCGCGGCGAACTCGGCGCGCAGGTCGTCGGGCATCTCGGTGTACGGCAGCGGAGCGCAGGAGAAGGGATGGGCGCGGAGCACGAGCCGCCCGTCCCCCATCGCCGCCCAGATCCGCCCACCGGCCTCGGCCGCCGCGCCGCCCGCCCGGGTGAGCCGCCGCACACAGTCGACGACGTCGGCGGTCATGGCGTCGGAGACGTAGTACGGGTAGGGCTTGACCTGCACGATCACACTTGCGGCGCGCCCGCAGTCCAGCAGGTGGTCGACGATCAGCAGGTCGGCGAGGAGTTCACGCCCGGCGTTGTCCGCGACGAGGCTCACCGTGGCGCCACCGCCCTGCGGCAGTGCGGCCCAGAAGGCGTCGGAGTCGTCGGCGACGAGCTGCGTGTCCGCGCCCGGTTCGTCGCCGTCGGCGGTGACACGGAAGCCGAGGTCGGCGCGGTTGCCCCAGAGCGCCCCGAGGAGCAGTCCGCGCTCCCGCTCCGCGCGGGTCACCGAGGCCAGGTGGTCGACAGCGGCCAGCTCGGCGCCCGTCTCCGCGGTGTCGAGCTCGGCCCGCTTGAACGGCCGGAAGGGATCGACGCCCCGCCAGGCCCCCTCGGCGAAGTACCCGACGGCGCCCAGGAGTTGACGGTAGAAGTAACTCTCCGCCCACAGGAACGGCGCGTCGAACCACGACGCCCCGAACCACTCGCTCCCCCACACCTCCCAGCGCTCGCGGTCGTGCGCCCCCGCGCCCAGCGGCTCGATCACACCGTCCGCCGTGTTCCGCAGGAGGGCGTCGAGGGCGCGGTGCTGCTCGGGCCCGTACGGGAAGGCGGCGCGCACCTTCTCGATGAGCGCGGGGTGCCGCTCGGCGAGAACACTGCGGGCGAAGGAGCCGGGGACGTTGCCGTGGATGACGGGGGCGAGCGGGGTGTCGGGCATCGGTGGCGGACTCCTGCGAGGTGGGGCGGGCCTTCGACCCTAGCCGTAGTGGACGAGCGTCGTGGGTACCACGGCGCGTCGCGCGGCGGCGGGGGTCCCGCCCTGTGTGCCCACCGTCGCGGCGCGTTCGCCGAGCCGACGTGGACTACGACGCGGCCTCGACCAGCGCCGTCGGCAGCTGGTCCGCCAAGTAGGCGTAGTCCTTGCGGTCGTTGTAGAGGTGGGCGGACACGCGGAGGAAGCCGCGGCCGTTCCAGGTCGTGATGGCCGTCTCGCAGCCGATCGTGTCGGCGAGGTGGCGACCAAGCGCGTGCGCGGAGTCCTGGTCGGCCGCCGCGCCCCCGGGCAGCGGCACGAGGCGCATGGCCGGGGCCGGGCTACCGCCGACCGGGGCGGTGTCCACGCCCAGGGCGTCCGCGAGCAACTGCTGGGCCTCGTCCGCCAGTTCGGCCATGTGGAGGCGCGCGGCGTCCCAGCCGAAGCGTTCCTCGACGAAGTCCAGGGAGCGCGGCGCGGCGAGCCAGGGGGCGAGGTCCACCGTGCCCTGCTGGTCGAAGCGTTCGGGGAAGGGGTGGGGCGCGCCCCAGGAGTCGGTCAGCGGGTACAGCCCCTGCGCCCGGTCGCCGCGCGCCACGAGGGCCGCCGTGCCGCGGGGCGCGCAGGGCCACTTGTGCAGGTTGCCCACCCAGAAGTCGGCGTCGCCCGCGTCGGCGAGGGGGTCGGCGAGCATGCCCGGCGCGTGCGCTCCGTCGACGAGCACGAGGGCGCCGGCCGCGTGGGCGTGCGCGGCGATGTCCGCGACGGGGAAGAGGCGGGCGGTGGCCGAGGTGATCTGGTCGACGACCACGAGGGAGGTCGGCGCGCCCGTGTCAGCGAGGGCGTCGGCGAAGAGTGCGCCGATCTGCGCGGGTGTCGCGTCGAGCGGGATGTGCAGGGTCCGTACGTGCGCGCCCGCCCGCTCCGCGGCCCGCGTCACTCCCATGGTGACGGCTCCGTAGGAGTGGTCGGTCAGCAGCACCTCGCTGCCCGCGGGAAGATCGAGCGAGGCCAGGACCGTACTGACACCGGCGCTGGCGTTGGGCACGAGCGCGACGGTGTCCGGGGCGACCCGCAGGTACCGGGCGATGTCGGTGCGGGCCCGCCCCACCCGCTCCGGGAGGCCGCGGAACCACCGGCACGGGTTGGCCTCCATCTCCGTGCGCAACGCTCGCAGCTCGTCGAGGGTGACACGGGGCACGGCGCCGAAGGAGCCGTGGTTGAGGTGGCGGACGTCGGGGTCGAGCGCCCAGGCGTCGAGAGGGTGAGAAGACATGTCACTCCGCGAGTCATCCGATGACTGTGTCGGTTCGTGTCGTACTCGCAGGACCGTAGGCGTTAAATTGCTCGCTGAACAGGGGTAGTTGTGAAACACGAGAATCCGGCTCATGACCTACTGTCGGATTCATCGGATGACTCCTCGGGTGACGCGAGGACGAAGGGGGTAGGACGATGACGGCCACCGACACGGCGGCAGCCGGGCTGCGCGCGATGATCGCGAGCGGCGAACTGGCTCCGGGCGCGCAGCTGCCGGCCGAGCCGGACCTGTGCGCCCGGCTCGGGGTGTCACGCGGCTCGCTGCGCGAGGCGGTGCGCTCGCTCGCGGCGCTCGGGATGCTCCAACCCCGGCACGGCGCGGGCACGTTCGTCTCCGCGCTGCGTCCGGCCCATATGCTGGCGGGCTTCGCCGCGATGGTCGACGTACTCCCCCTCGACGGCATCCTGGAACTCTTCGACACCCGCCGCGCCGTGGAGTGCCAGGCCGCCGCGCTGGCGGCGGCCCGCGCCGACGGGCGGGTGATCGCGCGGCTGCGGGAGCTGCAGGCGCGTCTGAGCGCGACCGAGGACGAGCGGGAACTCCACGACCTGGACCACGAGTTCCACACCACGATCTGCGCGGCCTCCGGTAATGAGACCCTGGCCGCGCTCGCCGGTGTCCTGCGCTCCCGGGGCCGCCACTACAACGTGTACGGCTCCGCGCAGGGCACGGCGGTCCGCGCCGCGAGCGACGAGGGCCACGAGGCGCTCATCGACGCGCTGGCCGCCCATGACCCCACCGCCGCCGCAGCGGCGGCGGGCGCGCACCTCACCCGGACCGAGAGGTGGCTGCGGCAGCTGCGCCCTGCGCCGGAACCGGGCTGACGCGGTCGTCCAGCGGGACGAGGCAGCCGCCGAGCGCACGGATGCCGACCCTGTCGCCGGGGCGGGCCGTCAGCGGCGCACGGTGGGCGACCAGGCAGCGGGTGCCGTCGGCGAGACGAACCGAGCTGGTGCGGCCCCTGCCGTGGTACGTGGTGCGTTCGAGGGTGCCCTCCCAGTGGCCCTCGGAGGGCTCGACCACCGTCACGTCCTGTGGGCGCAGCGCCAGTTGGCAGCGTGATCCGATGTCCTGTGTGCCCTGCGCGATCTCGGACAGCGGCCGGCCGGACGGCAGGGCGGGCACGAAGCCCGTCGACGTACACCTGCCCTCGATGAGCGTGACCTGGCCGACGAAGGACGCCACGAACGAGGTCGCCGGACGCTCGTAGATGTCGGACGGCGAACCGACCTGCTCGATACGGCCGTCGTGCATGACCGCGACGACGTCGGACATCTCCAGCGCCTCCTCCTGGTCATGGGTGACGTAGACGGCGGTGATCCCGGCCTCGCGCTGCAGCGTGAGCAGTTCGTGGCGCATGTCGACACGCATCTTCGCGTCGAGGTTGGACAGCGGCTCGTCGAGCAGCAGGACGGTCGGGCGCAGTGCCAGGGCGCGGGCCATCGCCACACGTTGTTGCTGGCCTCCGGAGAGCTGGCCGGGGAAGGCGTCGGCGCGCTGGGCGAGGCCGACCTGGTCGAGGGTCTCGTGCACGCGGCGGGCGATCTCGGCCCGGGGCAGCTTGCGGAGCTTCAGGCCGTACGCGACGTTCTCGCTGACCCGCATCTGCGGCCACAGCGCGTAGTTCTGGAACACGAATCCGACGTCCCGCTTCCACGGCGGGACGGTCGCCACATCACGGTCGCCGAAGTTGACGGAGCCGCTGGTCGCCGTCTCGAAACCCGCCAGGATGCGGAGCAGCGTGGTCTTCCCGCAGCCGGAGGGTCCGAGGAGCGTGGTGAAGGACCCGGCGGGGACGGACAGGTCGATGCCGTCAAGGGCCAGGTGCTCGGGGAACTGCTTGCGGACACCGGAGATGGTGACGCCCACGGAGGCGCCGGATGCGGGCTGGTGTGTGGCCATGGTGGGTGGATTCCCGTCACGAGGTTCTGAGGTCGGAGAAGCGGCGCCGGACGAAGTACAGGGGTACGTAGACGCTCACCATCAGGACGACGGTCATCGCGGAGGCGACGCCGAACGGGCTGCCGGGCTGCACCGCGTTGTTGAAGATCACGACGGTCATCGTGATGAAGGGCACCGCGTACACCATGATCGTGGCGCTCAGTTCGGTGATCATCTGGAGGAACGCGACGGTCCCGCCGGAGACCACGGCCGGCCGGATCGCGGGCAGCGTCGCCTGCCGGAACGCCCGCAGGGGCTTGGCCCCGACGCTGATCGCGGCCTCTTCGAGGGCCGGGTGCACCTGGGTCATGGCGGCCTCGACCGACTTCATGAAGTAGGGCAGGCGCCGGGTCAGGTAGACGAGGACGATGATCGTGGCCGTCCCCGTGAGGATGAGCGGCGCGCTGTTGAAGCTGAGGATGAGGCCGATGGCGAGGACGGTGCCCGGCAGGATGTACGGGATCATCACCATGATGTTGAGCGCCGGGGCGACGACCCGGTAGCGGCGGCGCACCGTGATGTAGGCGGTGAGGACGCCGACGAGGACGCACAGTACGCAGCCGATGCCGGCGAGGACGAAGCTGGTGAGGATCGTGCCCAGGTCCTCGGCGAACAGCTGCCGGTAGTTGGCGAGGGTGGGCGTCCACGTCAGGATGCCGGTCTGCCATGTCAGGAAGCTGGTGCCGATGACGACGAGGTGCGGCACGAAGGACAGGAAGAACACGAGGCAGAGCCAGCCGGTCATGAGGATCCTCTGGGTCTGTCCGACCGGCTGGAGTGGCCGGGTGCGTACGCCCACCGACGCGTAGGTCCTGCGTCGCAGCGCCCATTGCTGCACGGCGAGGGTGGCTCCGGCGACCGCGAGCATGACGAGGCTGGCGGAGGAGGCGAGGGCTGGGTTGGTGCTGACTTCACTGAGGAACTCGTTGTAGACCTGCACCGGGAGCATGCGGAAGCCGCCGCCGATGATGAGCGGGGTGCCGAAGTCCGCGAAGATCTTCATCGCGGCGGTGTAGAAGCCGGTGACGAGGGCGGGCACGGCGAGCGGCAGGACGATGCGAAGGCGGGTGCGCCACGGGTTGCTGCCCACGCTGGCGGCGGCCTCGTCGAGGCTCGGGTCGATGGACCGGAAGGTGTCGTAGGCGATCAGGAACGTCATGGACTGGGTGGCCCAGATGGTCACCCAGATGATGCCGCCCGGCCCGATGATGGTGTCGAACGGCAGCGGAAGGACGTCGGTGAGGATGCCACCGCGTCCCAGCAGCATGACCCAGGCGTAGGCGCCGAGGAACGGCGGCGAGACCGTAGCCATCGTCGCGAGGGTGAGGAAGAGGCTGCGGCGCGGCAGGTCGTACTGGGCGAGCAGATACGCTGCCGGGATCCCCACCAGGCAGGACAGCAGCCCGGCGGCGAGGGACACCACCACCGAGTGCCACAGGGCCTCGGTGAAGCGGGCGGTGGTGAAGAACTCACCGAAGTGCGCGAGGGTCGCCCCTCCGTGGCCGTCACTGAACGCCGCTGTCACGATGCGGAGTTGGGGCAGCACGATGATCGCGAGCAGCAGCAGGGTGAGCAGGACGGCGATGAGGACCCAGATGCCGGGGCGGCGGCGCGGTCTTCCGGTGACAGCCGCGGTTCGCTCCTTGGGCGGGGTGTCGGTGGCGGTCATGTGACGTTCCGTGCCCGCCCCGCTACTTGGCGCCCGACGCGGCGTCGAACGTGTCGAGCACCTTCGGCTGCCCGCTCACGAACTCCTCGGGGGACTTGGCCAGATGAAGGCTCTTGCCCTCGGCGAGTCCGGTGGGCGCGGGCAGGTCGGTGCGGGCGGAGCGGCGGCCGACGGCATCGCTCATGACCTTCTGCCCCTTGGCGGACATGAGGTAGTCGACGAAGGTCTTCGCGTTGGCGGTGTGCGGCGCGTCCTTGATGACGGCGGCGGCGCCGATCTGGTTGGAGACCACGTCGGTCGGATAGACGAGCTTGAGCGGTGCCTTGGCCTTCACCCAGGCATTACCCAGGTCCTCATTGATGAAGGCGAGGGGGAACTCGCCGTTGCGTACGCCCTTGAACATGGCGTCGCTGCTGTCGGTGACCTTGGCGTTGGGGAGGAACCTGTCGACGTAGTCCCAGCCGTACTTGCTCACCATGGCGGCGAGCACCGAGTAACCGGTCCCGGAGGAACGGGGGTTGGCGAAGCCGATGCCGCCCCGCTTCTTCCACTTCGGGTCGGCGAGGTCGTTCATCGTCCTCGGGTAGTCGGCCGGGTCCTTGACGCGGTCGGTGTTGACCGCGATGGCCTGGTAGAGCAAGTCGGTGGCGTGCCACTGGTGCTTGGGGTCGGTGGCCACCATGTGCTTGTCCTGGCCGAGTTCGGCCGACGCCCAAATGCCCTTGCCCGCAACGGCCTTGTAGTTCTCGATGGACCCGCCCCACGCGACGTCACCGAGCGGATTGGCCTTCTCGCCCTGGATGCGGCTCATCAGCGGGCCGGTTCCGGAGATCGCGGTGAGTGTCACCTTGATGTCCGGGTTGGCCTTCTCGAAGGCCTTCACGATGGGGCCGGTCACCTCGGGTCCGGACGAGGTGTAGACGACGAGTCCCTTGGTGTCACCGGACTTCTGCCCGCCGACGACGGAACTGCAGGCGGTGAGAGAGAGCGCGGTGACGGCGAGGACACAGACACGTACGGATCTCATGCGGAGTGCCTTTCTGCTTCCCGCGGGGACGTGGCGGCGACCCACACGGGGTTGGAGACGGCGAGCGAGGAGGCGTGCGAGCGGTTGCACGAGGCCCAGAAGTAGGGGTCGTCGCTGGAGGCGTGCAGCTCGGCGCGGTAGTGGCCGGGGAGCGGGCGCGGGTCGGTGACGCGGATGTGCGCGGGCCCCTCGGCCGCCACCGGTTCCATGTGCCAGAGCAGTCCGCCCCGCAGGATGAACAGCACGGCGGGGCGAGGTGTGTCGAGCTCTACGTCGAGGTGGACGGCCCCGCCCGGAGACACGGACACGGTCCCGCCCATCCCGCACTCCCCGCTCGCGGTCCGGGCGGAGAGCCGCAGCCCGGCGCCGCGCGACACATACGCCTCGCCCGCCCGGAGCGCGCCGATGATGCCCTCGCGGGTGCGCTCCGCCCGTACGACGGTGGCGACTTGGCCGAGTCGGTGCTCGGGCTTCTGGGGGTGGTGGCAGTCGGTACCGGCGACACCGACGATGCGGTGGCCCGCGCCGAGCAGCCGGTCCCACAGCCCAACGGCCGCGTCGTTATTGGCGCCCTGACCAAAGTTGTCGATCTCCAGGAGGTCGACGTCGTCCCAGGTGTGGTCGTCCCTGCGCCATGCCTGGCGGCCGCTGAACGGGTGGTTGACCCCGACGAGCCCGTCCTGGGCGTGCACGTCGCGGGCGGCGTCGGCGAAGTCCCAGCCGTCGGCGTCGACGTAGGTGCCGGGCCACCGGGACAGGCCATGGAGATTGGCGTGGCCGAAGTGGGAGGTCAGCTCGATCGAGCGGAAAAGAACGATCCCGTCGGCGGTCCCCTCCTCCTCCAAGCGCGCGAGTTCCGCCCAGTGGCTCGACGTGAAGTGGTCGCTGACGGCGAGGAAGTCGAGCCCTGCGGCGCGGGCGGCGTCCAGCAGGGCGGGGAGGTCGGCGGAGCCGTCGCTGTGCAGGGAGTGCGAGTGGAGCTCGCCGCGGAGCCAGGTGGGGGGTGATTGCGGTGCCGGTACCTTCGTCTTAACCTGCCCACGAATGGCGCGTGTTGGGGCAATGGCATCCGCATCGGCATCCGCATCGGCCACGTACGCCCGCAGTTCGTAGCTCCCGCCCTGCGTGAACCGGTCAAGGTCGATGCGGATGGTCCACGCACCGGCGGGCAGCGGCCCCGGATGACACCCGAGGTCGGCGTGGTCCTCCCCCACCTCGAAGGACAACCGGCGGGGCCCGGGGTCGCCGGGGCACTGCACGTGACCGCGCAGGAACCCGTCGGGGTCGAGGGCCGCCGCGTAGAGCTGGAAACAGTCGGTGACCTTCTCGAAGTCCAACTCGACGCGGAGCGTGCCGACGCCCTCCGGGAGGGTGAGGACACGGTCCAGATACTGCTCCGTGATCGACGCGGGGTCGATGGTGCGGGTCTCCCGCAGAACGCGGCGGCTGCTCACCTGGCCTCCTTGAAGCCCACCACGAGCGCCACCGGCCCCGGCGATCACCCCGGCTGCGCAGAGTCGCTCACCAACTTGCAAGAACGTGCGCACAGTTGAGCACGCTTCTTCGCAACGCGCCAGCGGGTGCGCAGGATTGTCCGCCGGACCCGCCAGGACAGGCCCTAGGGGGCGAGCAACACCCCCAGCGCCCGCGCATCCCCCGCCTCCGCCAGGCCGAGCACCGCCGCCTCCAGTGCCCGGGACCGATCCGAAGTGAACACCCGACCCACGAGTCCGCGGAACTTCTCCCGGACGGCCGTCTCGGAGAGCGGGTTGCCCGGTGAGCCGCTGGGTTCGTCGACCCGGAGCGACCAGCGTCGCCCGTCGGTGCTGGTCACGGTGACGACCGGCTCTCCGTCCGCCGGCATCGTGTCGTCCACTTCGAGCGCGATGCGCTCCATGGCGAGGTGCGGCGAAGCCCCGTCGCCGACGTAGGCCTCAAGTTCCGCATGTCCATGGGTGATTACGGCGGCCAGCGCGCACGGAAGGCTGAGCTGCGCCGCTGCAAGCGTCGTGGTCTCGCGTCCCCCGCACATGCCGTGCAGGAACGGGCTCATGCGCACGTGGACGGTGGCGATGTCGTCCGCGTCGAGGTTTCGGTCAGCCATGATGGCGAGCAGGGCGTCGACCGACGAATGGGTGCCGCGGCAGGAGGCGTACGGCTTGAGGGAGCTGCGCATGATCTTCCAACTCCGGCCCAAGTCGTCAGTGAGCGCGTCCGGTTGAGCCTCCTCCCCCGCGTACGTGGCAAGCGCACCGCCCCAGGTGTCGTCGAAGACCGCCGAAGGACCCGTCATCCCGGCTGCGGCCATGCGCGCCGCGAGCAGGCCGGTCTCGGCCGCGCGGCCCGCGTGCAGCCGCTTGGTCATGGCTCCGTCGTGGACGAAGGCCCACAGGCCCGCGCTGCCGCTGGACGCCAGGCCAAGAGCCGCCTCCGTCTGGCGGCTGGTGAGGCCGAGGACATGGGCTGCCGCGGCCGCAGCCCCGAAGGGGCCGCAGGTTCCGGTGGAGTGCCAACCGGCTCCGTTGTGCGCCTCGTACCCGCCGAACGCTTCGAGCATCCGGCGCCCCACGTCATAGCCGAGGACGATCGCGGTGAGCAGCCGGGCGCCGCTCGCCGGAGATGCGACCACGTCAACGGCCGCGAGCGCGGCCGGTACAACGACCGCGCCCGAGTGGTCGCAACCGCCGGTGTCGTCGACCTCGTAGGCGTGGCACGAGACACCGTTCACCAGGGCCGCCGCCCGTGGTGTCAGACGCGAGCGCGTCCCCCACACCGGGACGTCGCCACGTTCCCCACCGAGCACCGACAGGGCGATCCGGGTCTCCTCGCTGTGGGAGCCCGCGAGGCCGGCTCCGAGGGTGTCCAGGAGATGGAGCTTCGCCTTGTGCGTGGTGGCTTCCGGCAGGTCGTCGTACGTGGTGTCGGTGATCAGGCCGGCGAGCCGGGTAAGGGGGCTCGGCGTCATACGGACGGCTCGCGTTCCGCCTGGAGCCGGGCGAACAGGTCCGCCGGGTGGCCGGGGCCGTTGTCCGGGTGGTTCGTCCGCCACCAGTCGGCGATCCGCGAACCGGTCGTGAGCCACACGTCGGGGTGGGCCTGGATGTGGGTGATCAGCTGCCGCACGAGCCCGATCCTGCCCGGTGTTCCGGTCACCTCGGGGTGCAGGCGCAGCACGTAGCACAGTCCGTAGCGGTGGTGCGCCGTGAATTCCTGCGTCCAGTTGCCGAGGACGTGGGCGTACGACGAGATGCGTGACTGGCCCGTGGGGAAGGGCGGTTCGAGGTTGAAGAAGAAGTACTGGTGGTCCTCCAGCTCGTACTGGACCGGGATCTCGACGACACCGTCCGTGCCGGGGTGGAGGTAGGGCAGGTCGTCGCCGGGTGACGAGGAGGACCAGTCGAGGCCCGAGTCGGCGAAGCGGGCGCCGAGCCCTGGCTTCCACTCTCCGGCAGGGGTGCGAAAGCCGCGCACGGGGGCACCGGTGACCTGGCGCAGCCGGTCGGCTCCGTCGTGGACGGCGCGTATCTGCTCGTCGAGCGTCAGCGGCTGGAAGTCCTCGTGCGCGTCTCCGTGGCAGGACACCTCGTGTCCGGCTGCCGCGATGCGGCGTACCGCGTCGGGGTGCCGTTCCGCGTTGCGTCCCGGTACGAACCATGTGGTGGGTACGGCGAGTTCGGCGAACAGGCCGAGCAGTCGGTCGATGCCGCGGTCGGTTCCGTAGCGGCCGACGGACAGGGTCTTGCCACGGTCCGCGATGGCGGGAGAGCCGCTCAGGAGGGCGAGGTCGGCATCGTGATCGACGGTGATCATGACGGCGGCGCGGGCGCCGTTCGGCCACCGGCCGTGGGTGTCGTTCACGCGGCGGCCACCTCCGTACCTTGTCCGCTCCCGATCCACCAGTCGGCCACGTCGTGGCAGGTCGCGAACCAGACGTCGTCGTGTGCGCGCATGTGGTCGATGAGTTCCTCCAGGAGCAGCAGGCGGCCTGGCCGTCCCGAGACCTTCGGGTGGAAAAGGGTCGTCAGGCAGAGCCCCTCGGCGCGGTGTCCGTCGAACTCGCGCTTCCAGTTGTCGAGCGTCAGGGCGTAGCTCGCGATCCGGTCCTGGCCGCCGGGGTAGTCGGGGTTGCGGTGGTAGGCGAGGAAGGCGTAGTCGTCCATGTCCCAGCGCGCCGGGATCTCCACGAGGTCGCTCACAGCGCCGTCGAGGGTGTGCCGGTACGGGCGGTCGTCGCCGCGCATCGAGCTCGAGTAGCGGAAGCCATGGTCACGCAGGATGCGCGGTGTCTCGGGGTGCCAGTCGCCCGACGGCGAGCGGAATCCGGTGGCCTCGACGCCGAGGACGTCGCGGAACACCCGCTGGCTGCGTCGGATCACGGCGTGCTGTTCGTCGACGGTCAGATCGTAATAGCACTCGTGCCGGTAGCCGTGGTGGGCGACCTCATGCCCGCGCTCGACGATGGCGCGACAGGCCTCGGGCCAGTGCTCCACCACCCAGGCCGGGGCGAAGAAGGTGGCGGGGACCCCGGCATCGTCGAGGAGGTCGAGCAGTCGGGGCAGCGCCCGGTGGGGTCCGTAGCCGCCGAGGGCGAAGTAGCCGGGCCGGTCCCACAGGGAGCCGTCGAGCATGGCTCCGCCGGTGGGGCCGTCCAGGTCGAACGCGAGGGCGACCGCGGCGCGGTGTCCGTGCGGCCAGTGCGGCGGCCGCGGGTCGACAGGGGTGTGCATGGGTCAGTCCTCAACTCCGTCGAACGTGGGCGCCATCGACCCGTAGGCCATGCCGGCCTTCTTCAGGATCCGCTGGTACGTTCCGTCGGCGCGGAGCTGCCGGAAGCCCTTGAGTACGAGCCGCGCCATGGGCTTGTCGTCCTTCTTCACCACGGCGGCGAACGGCTTCGCCGGGATCGGGTCGAGCACCGCCTTGAACCGTCCGGGTTCGGTGCGGTCGAAGAAGGCCAGGTTCTCGCCGCCCTGGATGGCGACGTCCGCGCGCTTCTGCTCCAGTTGCAGGCGGGCCGCGGCGCCGGAGTCGGTGGGCAGCACGCGGATGGCGGGCTTGCCCTTGCCGGTGCAGTAACGCTTGTTGTAGTCGAGAGCCTGGCCGTAGTAGTCGGTCGTCTTACTGACGGCGAGCCTTCGGCCGCACACGTCGTCGCCGTCACGGAAGTCGTCGGCGCGGCTCGGCAGGGTGTAGAAGCGGCCGACGGTGTCGAAGTAGTCGACGAAGTCCACGGTCTCCTGGCGGTCGACGGTGTCGGAGATCCCGGACATCACCATGTCGACGCGGGAGGTGGTCACGGAGTTCATGAGCTGGTCGAACTTCTGCTCCTGGAAGGTGACATCGAGGCCGAGTTCGGCGCCGAGCGCCCGCGCGAGGTCGACGTCGACGCCCACCACCCGGTTGGTCTTCTCGTCGCGGTACTCCATCGGCGGAAAGTCGGGCGACAGGCCGACCGTGAGCTTCTTGTCGTCGGTGATGGAGGGCGGCAGGCCGCCCTTGCCGGCCGCCGATGCGGGCATGCTCGTACTGACACAGCCGGTGAGTGCGGCCGTCGCGGCGAGACAGACCGCGACGGCCGTGAGCGCGCGGAGCGGACGGGACATGGCTTCTCCTGCGGACTCGGGGCTCACAGGACGCGGGCCAGGAACGACTGCGTACGCGGGTGTTGCGGGTCGACGAGCACCTCGGAAGGCGGGCCGACCTCCAGGATCTCGCCGCCGTCCATGAACGCGACGCGGTCGGCGACCTCGCGCGCGAAGGAGATCTCGTGCGTGACGACCATCATCGTCAGACCGCTGCTCGCCAGGTCCTTCATCACCTCGAGGACCTCGCCGACCAGCTCGGGGTCGAGCGCGGAGGTCGGCTCGTCGAAGAGCATCAGGTCGGGTTCCATGGCGAGGGCGCGGGCGATGGCGACGCGCTGCTGCTGCCCTCCGGACAGCTGGCGCGGGTAGGCGTCCGCCTTGTCCTTGAGGCCCACTCGGGCCAGTAGTTCGGTGGCACGCTCGCGGGCCGCGGCGCGGGCCAGGCGCTTGACCCCGACGGGCGCCGCGACCACGTTCTCCAGGGCCGTCATGTGCGGGAACAGGTTGAACCGCTGGAAGACCATGCCGATGCGCTGCCGCTGCCGGGCGATGGCGCGTTCGTTCAGCTCGTGCAGCTTGTTGCCCTGCTGCCGGTAGCCGATCACCTCGTCGCCGACCCAGATGCGCCCCGAGTTGAGCTGTTCCAAGTGGTTGATGCAGCGCAGGAAGGTGCTCTTGCCGGACCCGGACGGGCCGAGCAGACACACCACCTCGCCGCGCCGGACATCGAGGTCGATGCCCCGGAGTACGTTGAGGTCGCCATAGCTCTTGTGCACGGACTCGGCGCGGACCAGGGCGCGTTCGGTGCTCGTGGTGGTGCTCGTCGTGACGCTCATCAGGAGACCGCCTTCTTCTGCCGGAGGATCGTGCGCAGCCGCCGCAGGGGCGTCGGGGGCAGCGCACGGCTGCTGCTGCCCCTGGCGAAGTGCCGTTCCAGGTAGTACTGGACGACCGAGAGGATCGAGACCGCGGCGAGGTACCAGACGGCACACACGATCAGCAGTTCCATGATCCGGTTGTTGACGAAGTAGATGTGCTGCGCCTCGGAGAGGATCTCGCTGACACCGATGGCCGAGGCGAGCGAGGTCGTCTTGAGCATGCCGATGGTCTCGTTGCCGATGGGCGGCAGGATCACCCGCATCGCCTGCGGCAGCACGATCTGGCCCATGGTGCGCAGACGTGACATGCCGAGCGCCTGGGCCGCCTCGGTCTGGCCCTCGTCGATGGAGAGGATGCCGGCACGCACCACTTCGGAGGTGTACGCGCCCTGGTTGAGGCCGAGGCCGATGGCGGCGGCAACGAAGGGGGTGACGAGGTCGACGGTGCGGGCGCCGCCCAGGCCGGGCAACGACACGTACGGGAAGAGCAGCCCGATGTTGAACCAGGCGAGCAGTTGCAGATAGACCGGGGTGCCCCGGAACACCCACACGTACAGCCAGCCGACGCCCGAGGTGACCGGGTTGCGGGACAGGCGCATCACGGCGACCAGGACACCGAGGACGATGCCGAGGACCATGCCGACGACGGTGAGGACCAGGGTGATGAGCAGCCCCTTCAGGAGCACGCCCATCGTCAGGTACTCCTTGACGACGCCCCAGTCGATGGCCGCGTGGGCGAAGGCATAACCCAGCCAGCCCAGGAAGGCGACGACCACGAGCGCACCGACCCAGCGCCCGTAGTGGGTGCGCGGCACAGCGACAAGGTCGCCGGTGTCCGCGGGTGCGGAACTCTCCGCTACTGCTTGGGACATGACGTGACTCTCTTCTCCGGAGGCTGTCGTGCCGGTCGAGGGTGGTGGCGTGTTCATGCGCGGGGGCCCTGGTAGGCGGCGGCCCACGCGCGCTGTTCGACGACGAGCGCCTCCAACTCCTTTACCTGCACGTCGACCTGGGCGGGCGCGGTGCCTCCTTGTCCGCTGCGGGCAGCCAGCGCGGCCTCGACGGTGAGGACGGAGCGCACCTCCGGGGTGAGGCGCGCGTCGACGCCCGCGTAATCGGCGTCGCTCAGCTCCTCCAGGTCGATGCCGCGCTCCTCACAGAGCTGCACGACGGCGCCGGTGATCTCGTGGGCCTCGCTGAACGGGACACCTCGGCGGGCGAGCCAGTCGGCGATCTCGGTGGCGAGGGTGAATCCGGCGGTGGCCTGTGCGCGCAGCTCCGCCTCGTCGACGACGAAGGTGCGCACCATGCCGGACATCGCGGGCAGCACCGTCAGCAGGGTCTCGACGGTGTCGAAGGCGGCGCGCTTGTCCTCCGCGAGGTCCCGGTTGTAGGCGAGCGGGAGGCCCTTGAGCGCGCCGATGACGCCCATCAGGTTGCCGGCGAGGCGGCCCGCCTTGCCGCGGGCCAGCTCGGCGATGTCCGGATTCTTCTTCTGCGGCATGATCGACGAACCGGTGGCGAAGCGGTCGTCGAGCGCGATCCAGCGGAACTGGCGGCTGGCCCAGAGGCAGATCTCCTCGGCGAGCCGGGACACGTCGACGGCGAGCATCGAGCCGACGAAGAGGAACTCGGCGACGTGGTCCCGACTGGCCACCGCGTCGATGGAGTTGGCGCAGGTGCGCTCGTATCCGAGTTCGCGCGCGGCGATCTCGGGCGTGAGCGCGATGGCCGAACCGGCGAGGGCGGCGGCGCCCAGCGGGGAGCGTGCGCTGCGGCGGTCCCAGTCGCGCAACCGGTCGATGTCCCGGCTGATCGCGTGGGTGTGCGCGAGGAGTTGGTGCCCGAAGGTGATCGGCTGGGCGGGTTGCAGATGGGTGAAGCCGGGGGCCGCGGTGGCGCGATGCTGCCGGGCCTGGGCGAGCAGGGCCTCCTCCAAATCTGCGGTGGCCCCGACGAGGTGGCGCACCTGGTCGCGGAGGTAGAGCCGCAGGTCGTTGGCGGCCTGGTCGTTGCGGGAGCGTCCGGCGCGCAACTTGCCGCCGACCGCGCCGAGTCGCTCGCTGAGCACCCGCTCCAGGAACGTGTGGACGTCCTCGTCCTCGGGGCGCGGCTGGATCTCGCCGCGCCGGTACTCGACGTCGAGTACGTCGATGGCCTCGATCAGCGTGGCCAGTTCGGCGTCGTCGAGCAGTCCCGCCCGTTGCAGTTCGCGGGCGTGGGAGCGGGAGCCCGCGAGGTCGTAGGGCGCCATGTCGAAGTAGCTCGGCTCAGAACGCGACAGCTTGGTCAGCGCTTCGTCGGGGGCGTTGCGGAAGCGTCCGCCCCAGAGGCGTGTGGTGGAAGCGGTATCGGTCATGAACGGTCTCCCTGGGAGGAAAGGGGGCAGCGCGACAGCCGCGGTCGGCAGGGTGGGGGCGCCCGAAGGATCGCCCGCGGGCAGGCCGGGCGGGGTGGCAGGGCAGGGCTGAGCACGAGAGCCGTCGACGGGTCTCGCCGGACTGACTGCTTGTCGGACAATTTCAGCAACGCTGGGTGACGGTCAAGAGTCGGAGCGATTAATTCCGCGCCCAACTCCCCGCCCGCGCCTGGTAGTCGGCTGCCAGTAGGGTGTCGGCATAATTGTCCGGCAATCCGACGCATGCCTCGAGGGAGAACGTGATGGCGCTAGGGCCCATAGAGATCGATCGCTCCAGCACGGTGGACCGGGTGGCGCACGCGCTGCGCGAGGAGATGTACCGGGGCGCCATCGAGGGCGGCACGTCGCTGCGCGAGAGCAATGTCGCGGAGAGCCTCGGCGTCTCCCGCAGCACTGTGCGCGAGGCGCTGCAGATCCTCACCGCCGAGGGCCTGTTGGTGCGGCGGCCGAACCGCGGGGTCGAGGTGCGTCGGCTCACCGAGGAGGAGATCGAGGACATCTTCAAGGCGCGGCGCGTCCTCGAGACGGCGGCGGCGCGCTCAGTGGTGCAGGCCACCCGCGCGGACCTCGTGGCGCTCACCTCGGCCCAGCGCGACTTCGAGGAGGCGGTCGCCTCTTCGGCCGCCGCCAGTGCCGTCACGGAGGCGCATCTGTTCGTCCATGTGGCGATCGTCGGGCTGTTGGGCAGCCCGCGCCTGACGGCGACCGCCCGCGACCTCATGTCGGAGATCAAGCTGGCGGTCGCCACCACCGATCGCACAAGCGACGACCTCCCGGCGCAGGTCGAGGAGCACCGCGAGATCGTTTCACTGCTGCGTCAGGCGAAGGGCGAGGAAGCGGCCGGCCTCCTGGAGGCCCACCTCGCCCACGCCAAGGCCTTCATGCCCACGACCGGTTGACCGCCCCGGCGCCATATCTTCTCGGTGCGGCTCAATCGGACTCGAGGTCAAGCCCCGCCGCCGCCCGTGCGCGGCGGCGTCTGCGCAGGCAGGCGTAGGAGGTCAGGACGACCACGACCGTCAGGAGGCTGGCGACGAAGTCGGCGCGGGTCGCCGGGAGGATGGCCATCGCGGCGATGACGACGATCATCGCGATGATCGTGAACCAGCTGAGGTACGGGTAGCCCCACATCTTGAGGGTCAGGGAGTCGGGGTCCTCGCGTTCCAGGCGCTTGCGCAGGCGGAGTTGGGAGAGGGCGACCAGGAGGTAGACGAAGAGGGCGACCGCTCCGTAGGAGTGGACGATGAAGGAGAAGACCGTGTCCGGGGAGACGTAGGCGAAGACCACGGCCACGTAGCCGAGGACCGTGGCGAGGAGGATGGCTCGGCGTGGGACTCCGCTGCGGCTGAGTTTGGTGAGGCCGCGGGGTGCCTCGCCCTCGCGGGTGAGCGCGAAGACGATGCGGGACGCCGAGTACAGGCCCGCGTTGAGCGAGGAGAGGACCGCGATCAGGATCAGGACGCGCATCATGGTGTCGGCACCGGGGATGCCGAGCTCCTGGAGCGCCGCGATGTACGGTCCGCCGTTCAGCTTGTCCGAGCTCCACGGGACGATCGCCACGACCAGGAAGATCGACCCCACGTAGAAGAGCAGGACGCGCAGGACGACGGAGCGGGTCGCCCGTGCGACGTTGCGGCCGGGTTCGGCGGATTCGGCGGCGGCGAGTGCCGCGATCTCGGCGCCGGTGAAGAAGCCGACCGCGGGGATGATGGAGGTCAGGACGGGGCCCACCCCCATCGGCAGGAAGCCGCCGTGGGCGGTGAGGTTGTCGACGCCGCCCGCGTCGTGCGCGCCCGGCCACAGGCCGACCACGAAGACGAGGCCCACGACGAGGAACACCGTGATCGCGGCCACCTTGATCGACGAGAACCAGTACTCGAACTCGCCGAAGGTCTTCACCGACAACATGTTGACCGCCGTCAGGAGCAGCATCAGGGCGAGGCTGATCGTCCAGAGCGGGATGCCGGGAAGCCAGGCGCGGACGAGTTCCGCGCCGGCGACCGCTTCGAGGGCCACCACGTTGACCCAGAAGTACCAGTACAGCCAGCCGATCGTGAAGCTTCCCATCGGACCGAGGGCCAGGCGGGCGTAGGCGTGGAAGGAGCCGACGGCCGGGCGGGCCACCGCCATTTCGCCGAGCATCCGCATCACGAGGATGACCAGGCCACCGGCGAGCGCGAAGGAGATCACGGCGGCGGGTCCGGTGTCCTGGATGACGACCCGGCTGCCGACGAAGAGCCCGGCGCCGATGACACCGCCGATCGCGATCAGGGTCATGTGGCGCTGCTTGAGGGCGCTGCGCAGACCAGGGCCGCCCGAGGGCTCGGTCGTGCCGTCGTCCCGCAGGGATCTGTCGCTGGTGTCCGTCACGTCCGCCTCTTCTCTGTACGTCCGACGTGGGCCTGTCAGGCGGCGCCGGCACGTGATGATCATGCGGCGCCGTCGGACAGTCTTGGCACACCCGAAGGCCCGCCGGGTGCGTTCAACGAACCGTTCACACGGTCGAAACGAACGGCGTGTCAGCCCACGGCGCGGGCGACCGAGGACACCATCTCGTCGACTCCTTCGAGGAGTTCGCCGAGCACCGCCCGGTCCGCGACCAGCGGCGGAGCCACCATCAGCATCGTCGCTCCCCGGTCGTCGGGCCGCAGGATCACGCCGGTGCGGCGCATCGCTTCGGGCAGCACCTCGCGCAGGATCCGCGTGGACTGTTCCTCGGTCAGCTCCCGGCCACTGTCCCGGTCGGCGGTGAACTCGACCGCGTAGAAGAAGCCGGTGCCTCGGACGTCGGCGACGACCGGGTGGCGTGCCGCGATCTCGTCGAGCCCGGCGCGCAGCGTCGGGCCGAGGTCCCGTACGTTGCCGGGAATGTTCTCGTCGCGCATGGCGCCGATGTTGGCGACGGCGACAGCCGTGGACACCGGGTGCCCGCCCCAGGTCGCGCCGTGCGTGAAGGTGCCGCCGAGCGGTGAGTCGTACAGGCCGCGCACCAGGGGCTCGCGGACGATGGTGCCGCCGAGCGGGGCGTAGCCCGAGGTGGCTCCCTTGGCGAAGGTGACCAGGTCGGGGACGACACCTTCGGCGGCGCTGCCGAACCAGTGGCCGAGCCGGCCGAAGGAGCAGATGACCTCGTCTGCGACGAGCAGGATGCCGTGCTCGTCGCAGACGCGGCGCAGTTCGCGCCAGTAGCCGTGCGGAGGGACGAGGGCGCCGCGGCCGTTCTGCACGGGTTCGGCGAAGACCGCGGCCACCGTCTCCGGGCCTTCCTCGGCGATGGCGTGCTCGATGGCGCGAACACAGTCGAGTTCCGCCGCCGGGCCGCAATCGCCGGTGAATCCAAGGGTGTTGGGGACGTGCCGGATGCCCGGGAGCAGCGGCCCGAAGGGGTCCCGGATCTTGGGGAGGCCGGTGACGGACAGGGCTCCGAGGGTCACACCGTGGTACGCCATCGACCGGCTGATGATCTTCGTACGCTGCGGCTGCCCCTGCGAACGGTGGTACTGGCGGGCGAACTTGATGGCCGTCTCGACCGCTTCCGAACCGGAGTTGACGAAGTACGTCACGTCCAGGTCACCGGGGGCGAGTTCCGCGATCAGGGTCGCCGCCTCGATGGCGGGCGGGTGGGCCGCGCCCCAGTTGGTGGAGTACGCGAGGGTCTCCATCTGCTTGGCGCCCGCGGCCACCACATCGGCGCGGCCGTGGCCGATGTTCACGCAGAACAGCCCCGACAGGCCGTCGAGATGGCGCCTGCCCTCGTCGTCGTAGAGGTAGCAGCCGTCGCCGCGGACGTAGACCGGCGGAGGCGTGTCGTACCAGCTGCTCCGGCGGGTGAAGTGCGGGCCGAGGTGACGCTGGGCCTTGGCACGCAGGGTGGGGTCCTGGGGCACGGTGCGCTCCTTCGCGGTCGGGTTCACATGCGCGGTCACGTACGCCTTGGTGTTCACAGCAGGGCTTGGTCGACGTCGACGTGCTTCATGTCGTGGGCCTCGGCCACCGGCCGGTAGGTGAGCCGCCCGCCGAGCGTGTTGATGCCCCGCTTCAGCGCCGGGTCGGCCGCGGCGGCCGCGCGCAGACCGTGGTCGGCGATGGCCTGGACATAGGGCAGTGTGACGTTGGTGAGGGCGTGGGTCGAGGTGTGCGGGACGGCGCCGGGCATGTTGGCCACGCAGTAGAAGAGGGTGTCGTGGACCTGGTAGACGGGGTCGGCGTGGGTGGTGGGCCGGGTGTCCTCGAAGCAGCCGCCCTGGTCGACGGAGATGTCGACGAGCACGGCGCCGGGCTTCATGCGGGCGACGAGGTCGTTGCTCACGAGGCGCGGCGCCTTGGCGCCGGGGACGAGGACCGCCCCGATCACCAAGTCGGCGTCGAGCACGGCCTGTTCGAGGGCGAGCCGGTTCGAGGCGAGTGTGGTGATGCGGCCCTGGTACATCCGGTCGGCGGCGCGCAGCTTGTTCAGGTCGGTGTCGAGCAGCACGACGTCCGCCCACATGCCGGTGGCGACGGCGACGGCGTTCATGCCCGCGACTCCGGCGCCGATGACGACGACGCGGGCCGGCCGTGTGCCGGAGACACCACCGGCCAGCACGCCGCGTCCGCCCCCGCCCCGCATCAGGTGGTACGCCCCGACCTGCGGCGCGAGCCGGCCCGCGACCTCGGACATCGGGAAGAGCAGCGGCAGCGAGCCGTCGGCCGCCTGCACCGTCTCGTAGGCGACGCCCGTGGTGCCTGCGTCGAGCAGCGCCTGCGTGCACGCGCGGGACGCGGCGAGGTGGAGGTAGGTGAAGAGGACCTGGTCGGGGCGGAGCCGGTGGTACTCCTGCGCCACCGGTTCCTTCACCTTCAGGACCAGATCGGCCTCGGCCCATACGTCGTCGGCGGCCGGCAGGACGCGGGCGCCTGCCTCCGTGTAGTCGGCGTCGGGCTGCGCGGACCCGGCTCCCGCGCCGGCCTCGACGGTGACAGTGTGGCCGTGTGCGGTCAGTTCGTGAACCCCTGCGGGGGTCAGGGCGACGCGGAACTCGTTGTTCTTCACTTCTCGCGGAATACCGATCCTCACGGTTCGACTCCCCTCTGGCCCGGCCCGGAACGCGGGGCGGACGCGGTGGCGACAGGCGTGGGTTGGCGCGCTCGACACGAGTTGGGGTGGAGGCTGCGACGTCGGGACAGAGCCTGCGTGGAAGGTGGCGCGAGCCGCGCACTCTCGTGCGTGCGGGGCCACCACGGCTACCGTGCCGAACGACGCGGCGACCGCGACAGGTCCAGTTGCGTGCACGCTGAGGGTGCCAGGCCGACGGCGAGACGGAGGCGGTACATGCCACGTACGTTGATCGAGATCGAGCGGGGCCGCGGGGAGCCGCTGTACCGGCAGGTGCGGCAGGCGATCGAGCACGGCATCGCGTCGGGGCGGCTGGACGCGGGTGGCCGGCTGCCGTCCTCGCGGCTCCTCGCCCAGGAGTTGGGGGTGTCACGGAATACGGTGACCGCCGCGTATCAGGAGCTGGTGGCCGAGGGTTTCGTGGAGAGCCGGGACCGTTCGGGGCTGTTCGTCAATCCGCGGATGGCGCCTCGCGCGGAGCCGGATCCGGAGCCCCCGCAGGAGCATGCCTTCGACTGGTCGGGGCGGCTGCGCGGCCGCGAAGGTGACCGGCTTCCGCACATCGAGAAGCTGCACGACTGGGCGAGCTACCCGTATCCGTTCCCGGCCGGGCAGGTCGATCCGCGGGCCTTCCCGGCGCGGGCCTGGGCGCGCTCGCTGAACCGGGCGCTGGACCGGCCGCACGCGGCCTGGTCGTTGCAGGACTGCGTGGCGGACGACGATCCGTTGCTGGTGGAGATGGTCCGTTCGCATCTGCTGCCCGCACGCGGTGTCGCCGCCGAGACGGACGAGGTGCTGGTCACGGTCGGTTCGCAGCAGGGCCTCGATCTGCTCGGCCGGGCGCTGCTGGGGCCCGGCACGGTGGCCGCGGTGGAGGATCCCGGCTATCTGGACGCGCGGCACATCTTCCTGCGGGCGGGCGCCGAACTGCGTCCGCTGCCGGTCGACGGGGACGGGCTGCGGCCGCCCGCCTCGCTGGCGGGCGCTACCTTGCTCCATGTGACGCCCAGTCATCACCACCCGACCAATGTGACGTTGGGCCCGGAGCGTCGACGCACGCTGCTCGCGGCGGCCCGGGAGGCCGGCACCGTCGTGGTGGAGGACGACTACGACAGCGAGTTCCGCTACGAGGGCAGCCCGACGCCCGCGCTCAAGTCGCAGGACACGACGGGGCAGGTGGTGTACCTGGGCACGTTCTCCAAGTTCCTCGCGCCGGGGCTCCGGCTCGGCTACCTGGTGGGGTCGGCCGAACTCGTGGCGCATCTGCGGGACCTGCGCCGGTACTCCGTGCGGCATCCTCCCGGTCATCTGCAGCGGGCGCTGGGCCTGTTGATCGAGTCGGGCGACTACCAGTGGGCCGTACGCCGCAGCCGGGCGCGCCTCGGCTTGAAGTGGCGGCTCATGCGGGACGCGGTGAACGACACGCTGCCGTGGGCGAGTTCACCGGCGCCGGGCGGCGTCAGCCTGTGGATGTCGGGGCCGGAAGGTCTTGACTGCCGTGAGCTGGTGCGGCGTGCGCGCGAGCGGGGTGTGCTGATCGAGCGTGGTGACATCCTCTTCCTGGGCGGTCCCGACCCCGACACGCTGCGGCACTTCAGGGTCGGTTTCGCGGCGCCACGGGCCGATGTGATCGAGCCCGGGATCGCGATCCTCGGTGAGGTGGTGCGGGAGTCACTGCCTCCGCGGTAACGCTCACTCCGCCTCGACCCGCGCGATCCGCTCGGCCGCCCGCCGCAGCACCGGCACCAGCTCCACGGCCCGCTCCACGCTGACCCGCACGACGGGCGCCTGGAGCGCCACGCACTGGCGCACCCGCGACGCCACCGGGTCCACACCCGGACCGCGGGGCACGGGCACGGCGGCACACACCAGGCCGGGCAGGAACTCCTCGTCGTCCAGGGCGAATCCGTCCCTGCGCACCTGGTCGAGCTCGGCCTCCAGGGCGTCGGGGTCCGTGCGGGTACGCGCGGTGAACGCCTTCAGGGGAGCCGCGGTGAGGATCTTGCGGCGCTGGGCGGCGGGCAGGAACGCGAGGATCAGCTTTCCGCTGGCGCTGCAGTGCACCGGGACGCGGGAGCCGGGCCGCAGGGCGAACCGCAGCGGTTCCGGGGTCTCGACGCGGTCGAGGTAGACGACCTCCGGTCCGGCCGGCGCGGTCAGGTTGCAGGTCTCGCCGATCTCGTCGACGAGGTGGCGCAGCACCGCGTGCCGCGCGGCGTGGTGGGTGCCGTGGCTGAGCAGGTCCTCGGCGAAGGCCCGCAGCCGGCCGCCCGCGCCGTAGCGGCGGCCGTCGCCCTGGCGGTCGAGGAGGCCCGCGCCCTCCAACTGTTGCAGCATCCGGTGCACGGTCGGCTTGGGCAGGCCGGTCTCGGCGACCAGCTCGGTCAGGGTGACCAGTCGGTCGGTTCGGGCGATGTGTTCCAGCAGGGCGAACAGGCGCAGCGCCGGGGTTCCGTCCTCCATGCGCACCATCCTCAACTCCCCCTTGGAGAGGGCCGGTTGCCGGGCCACTGAACGTAGCAGCACGTCCCGGAATTCGGTACGCACGGTTGACGCTGCCGAGATGCCCGCTCTACGGTCCTCGACGTGTCCCGCTTTCGGGAACACCGCGTACCGGATCCCGGAACCTGTTCTCCCCCATTGAACATGCGCCACCCCGCACCAGCACCGACAGCACGTCGAAGGGTGGAAACTCCATGACCGAGTCCACGGCAAACAACGCGTCCCAACCGCAGTTCACGACCGAGGACGGCCGTCAGGTGGCCGCCGGCGTGCAGCGGATGACCCCTTCCGAGTCGTTCGTGGAGACCCTGGTCTCGCACGGCGTCAAGGACATCTTCGGCATCATGGGTTCGGCCTTCATGGACGCGATGGACATCTTCGCGCCAGCCGGCATCCAGCTGATCCCGGTCGTGCACGAGCAGGGCGCCGGGCACATGGCGGACGGCTACGCGCGGGCGAGCGGCCGGCACGGCGTGGTGATCGGCCAGAACGGACCGGGGATCTCCAACTGCGTCACGGCGATCGCGGCGGCCTACTGGGCGCACTCCCCCGTCGTCGTGGTCACGCCCGAGGCGGGCACGATGGGCATCGGGCTCGGCGGCTTCCAGGAGACCAACCAGCTCCCGATGTTCGAGGAGTTCACCAAGTACCAGGCGCACGTGAACAATCCGCGCCGGATGGCGGAGCTGACGGGCCGCGCCTTCGACCGGGCGATGAGCGAGCTGGGCCCGACGCAGCTCAACATCCCGCGCGACCACTTCTACGGGGACATCGAGGCCGAGATCCCGCGCCCGTCCCGCCTCGACCGGGGCCCCGGCGGTGAGCGCAGCCTGGAGGAGGCGGCGCGGCTGCTCGCAGAGGCCGAGTTCCCGGTGATCATCTCCGGTGGCGGTGTGGTCATGGGTGACGCGGTCGAGCAGGCGAAGGCGTTGGCCGAGCGGCTGGGCGCGCCGGTCGTCAACTCGTACCAGCACAACGACTCGTTCCCCGCGAGCCACCCGCTGTGGTGCGGGCCGCTCGGCTACCAGGGCTCCAAGGCGGGCATGAAGCTGCTCGCGCAGGCAGATGTGGTGGTCGCGCTCGGCACCCGGCTCGGCCCGTTCGGCACGCTGCCGCAGTACGGGATGGAGTACTGGCCGAAGGACGCCAAGATCATCCAGATCGACGCGGACCACCGCATGCTGGGCCTCGTCAAGAAGATCGAGGTCGGGATCTGCGGGGACGCGGGCGCCGCGGCGCAGTCCCTCGTGCACCGGCTCGACGGCCGTGACCTGGCATGCGAGCAGACCCGCGCCCGGCGTTCGGCGACCATTCAGGCGGAGAAGGACGCCTGGGAGAAGGAGTTGGACGGCTGGATCCACGAGACGGACCCGTACAGCCTCGACATGATCACGGAGCAGGACGGTGAGGACGGCTCCTGGCTGCACCCCCGTCAGGTGCTGCGCGAACTGGAGAAGGCGCTGCCGGAACGGGTGATGGTCTCCACCGACATCGGCAATATCAACTCCATCGCCCACAGCTACCTGCGCTTCGAGGAACCGCGGTCCTTCTTCGCTCCGATGTCCTTCGGCAACTGCGGCTACGCGCTGCCGACGATCATCGGCGCCAAGCTGGCCGCGCCCGAGCGCCCCGCGGTCGCCTACGCGGGCGACGGCGCCTGGGGCATGAGCATGGGCGAGATCATGACGGCGGTGCGCCACGACATCCCGGTCACGGCCGTCGTCTTCCACAATCGGCAGTGGGGCGCCGAGAAGAAGAACCAGGTCGACTTCTACGACCGCCGGTTCGTGGCGGGCGAGTTGGAGAGCGAGTCGTTCGCCGGGATCGCCCGGGCGATGGGCGCGGACGGCGTGATCGTGGACCGGCTCGAGGACGTCGGCCCGGCGCTGAGCAAGGCCGTCGAGGCGCAGATGGCCGAGGGACGCACCACGGTCATCGAGGTCATGACCACCCGTGAGCTGGGCGACCCGTTCCGCCGCGACGCCCTGTCGAAGCCGGTCAGGCACCTCGACAAGTACCGGGACTACGTCTGATCGCTGTAGCCGTTCAGCCGCTTACACGATGATCGGCTTCCCGGCCGGCATCTACGCCAAGGGCGCGAGCTACGTCGTCTGGTTCCTCGGCTACATCCTGCTGGCCTATCCGCTCGGCTTCTACGTGGCGCCGCTGATCTGGCGGGCCGGTGTCCGCTACGACGCGATGACCATCCCCGACGTGTTCGGCCGGCACTTCCGCAGCCGCGGCCTCGAACTCATCACGGCGCTCGCCCTGTTGGTGGCTCTGGTGCCGTGGGGCCAGTACCAGTTCAGTGGCGGTGGCGACGGGCATGATCGCGGGTGTCGCCGCCTCCCTGGTGCTGTACGTGGTGGAACCCGACCTCGGCGGGGTCAACGCGGGCCTGCTCACGGTGGTGTTGAACGCGGCGCTCACCTTCGGTCTGAGCGCCCTGGCCTGGTCCCGGCCGTGTGTCACGGAGCCGCCGCTGGTGACGGCGCCCGCACCCCGGCCGGGAGCGGCGGACCCCCAGGACGAGGAGCCGGCGGCGGCACGCTGAGGGGTGGCTGGGGAGCGGCGCACACCGCTCCCACGCATACCGGTTCGCCCACCGGGACAGGGATCACCTCGCCCCGATCCACCGACCGCACAAGGAGTTCCCGATGCCGCTGGTCCCCTTCCACCTCGCCATTCCGGTCGACGATCTCGCCACCGCCCGCGACTTCTACGGAAAGGTGCTCGGCTTCGCCGAAGGGCGTTCGGACACCCGGTGGATCGACTGGAACTTCGGGGGCCACCAAGTGGTCACCCACCAGGTCGGCGACGGGACACGTCGCGAAGGGCCCGCGGGTACCAACCCGGTCGACGGGCACGAGGTGCCGGTGCCGCACTTCGGCCTGGTGCTCCCGGTGCCGGAATTCCAGCGTCTCGCCGAGCGCCTCACCGACGCCGGCACGGACTTCGTGATCGAGCCCTATGTGCGGTTCCAGGGGGAACCTGGCGAGCAGTGGACGATGTTCTTCCTCGACCCGGCGGGCAACGCCCTGGAGTTCAAGGCCTTCGCCGACCTCGAGCAGCTCTTCGCTGTCTGATCCGGTTAGGGTCTGTCCGGCGGCCAGACCCTCGCCTGCCGCCTGCGGCGATGCCCGTCGCCACCGATCCGCCCGACGAAAGAGCCGTGAACATGACCACCACCGCCCGCGCCACCGTGCAGCACGAGGACGAGCGCACGCGGGTCACCCGCTGGGACTTCGAGCCGGGGCAGAGCACCGGCCGCCACGTGCACGAGTACGACTACGTCGTGGTCCCGGTGACGGACGGCCACACCGACGTCATCACCCCGGACGGCACGGTCACCCGCAACGAGCTGTACGCGGGCCGCTCCTACGCGCGTTCGGCGGGCAGCGAGCACGAGGTCGTCAACGCGGGCCAGGACCCGCTGGCCTTCGTTGAGGTGGAACGCAAGTAGCGCCCCACCTCCAGGGCGCCCTCACACCTTGCGCGCCACTCCGCACACCGCCGCCTCGACCGCCGACGCCTCGGGGCGCTGGGCGCCGGGATCGGGGCGCCAGGCCGATGTGTGGACGACTCCCGGTTCGACGAGGTCGAGGCCGTCGAAGAACGCGGCGATCCGCTCCGGTGACCGCAGGTGATAGGTGTGCACCGACTGCTGGTTGTAGCCGGCGACCGCCGTGTTCAGCGCGTCGTTGGTGTTCGTGCCGTCGGTCAGGGCCAGGTAGCTGCCGGGCGGCAGCGCGTCGAGCAGTGCGGACACCACCTCGGCGGGACGGTCCTCGTCGGAGAGCTGCCCGATGATACTGAGGAGGGTGAGACCGATCGGACGGTCGAAGTCCAGGGTCTCGCGCGCCTGGGCCAGGATCCGCTCCGGGTCCCGCACATCGGCGTCCAGATAGGCGCAGGTCCCCTCGGGCGTGCTGGTGAGCAGGGCCCGCGCGTGGGTCAGCACCAGCGGGTCGTTGTCGACGTACACGATCCGGCTGTCCGGGGCGATGCGCTGGGCCACCTCGTGCGTGTTGTCGGCCGTGGGCAGGCCGGTGCCGATGTCGAGGAACTGCCGGACGCCCGCCTCGCCCGCCAGGTACCGCACCGCGCGCACGAGGAACTGCCGCTGCATCCGCGCGACGGCGGCGAACTCGGGGAACGTGGCGAGGATGGCCTCGCCGACTTCGCTGTCGACGGGGTAGTTGTCCTTGCCGCCCAGTAGGTAGTTCCACACCCGGGCGGAGTGCGGGCGGTCGGTCTGCAGCCTGTCGCGGAGTTCGCCATCCGTCTGATCCATGGCCCCAGCCTCACACACAACACGCCGGGTACGCCGATGAGTTCGGGCCCTGGGGGCGGTCTGCACCAGTATCACCACGGCATGCCACCCGAGGAGGACTTTCCGTGATCGATCTGAAGCCGGCCTGCGACCGGATGACCGACGTACTGACCGGCGTGAGCGACGAGCAGCTGTCGCTGCCCACGCCCTGTTCCGAGTACTCCGTGCGCGAGCTCATCGCCCACGTCGACGGTGCGGCGCGGGCGTTCACCGGCTTCGCCCGCAAGGAGGCGCCCCTGCCTGCGGAGCCGGGAGACCAGCGGGAGCGGACGGTGAAGAGCGTGCAGGCGCTCGGCGACGCCTGGGACGACCCGGAGGCCTGGCGGGGCGAGACGGAGGGCCCGGGGTTCGCGCTGCCGAACGACACGTGGGGGAAGGTCGCGCTCACCGAGATGGTGGTGCACGGCTGGGACCTCGCGCGGGCCACCGGACAGCCCTTCGACCTGCCCGAGGAGACTCTGCGCGGCTGCCTCGACCACGTCTCCGGCTTCGTGACGGCGGCGCCCCTGCCGGAGCTGTGGGGACCGCCGGTCGAGACACCCTCCGACGCGCCGCTGATGGACCGCATCGTGGGCCTCACGGGGCGCCGCCCCTGAACCTGCTGCCCGTGCACTCTGCACAGTCACCTCCGCCCCACCATGCACTGCGCCCATCCCGCCCCTTCCGCGGCCGCCGTAGCGTGCGGGAAACCGCAGTCGCTTGGAGGTTCGATGGCCGCCGCACGCGCCGTCGGGGTGGACGACCACGCCCTGACCAGAGTGCCCACCGCCGCCCGTTACAGCTGGTGGTCCGTAGCCCTGCAGCGTTTCGGGCAGATCTCCGGGCTCAGCCAGTTCGTGCTCGGCGCGACGCTTGGCTTCGGGATGGACTTCTGGACGGCGTTCTGGGCGCTCACCTTCGGCTCGGTGATCGTCGAGGTGCTCTCGATCTTCGTGGGGATCATCGGCGTACGGGAGGGTCTTCCGACGTCCGTGCTCGCACGCTGGACCGGGTTCGGGCGCGTCGGGTCCTCGCTGATCGGGCTCGCGATCGCGCTGAGCCTCATCGGCTGGTTCGGCATCCAGTCGGCGATCTCGGCCGACGCGCTCGCCGGGCTCGTCGGGGTGTTCCCCGCGCCCGTGTGGTCGGTCCTCTTCGGGCTCGGTGTGACGGCCGTCGTGCTGTGGGGCTTCGGCTCCATGACGTGGGCCGCGTACATCACCGTCCCCGCGTTCCTCCTGCTCGTCGGCTGGTCCACCGTGCACGAGCTGATGAGCCACGACATCGGGCACCTCGTCACCTCGGCGCCGCCCGGACCGCAGCTCTCCCTCGTCCAGGGCACGACGCTCGTGGCGGGCGGGGCGATCGCGGGCGCCATCATCACGCCGGACATGACCCGCTTCAACCGGACAACCGCCGACGTCGTCAAGCAGACCGTGGTGGGCATCTCGCTCGGTGAGTACGTCGTCGGGCTCGCCGGAGTGCTGCTCGCGCACGCCACCCGGTCCGCCGACGTGACCGCGATCGCCGTGTCCTCGGTCGGCTGGGTCGGCACGCTCGTCGTCATCATGGGCGCGCTGAAGATCAACGACTGGAATCTGTACAGCTCCGGCCTCGGCGTCGTGAACTTCATCGAGTCGGTCTTCGGCCGCAAGGTCAACCGCGCCACCGTCACCGTCCTCCTCGGTGTCATCGGCAGCCTGCTCGCGGCGGCCGGCATCCTCGACCGGTTCACCGACTTCCTGACGCTGCTCGGCGTCGCCTTCCCGCCCATCGCCGCCGTGATGATCGCCGAGTACTTCGTGGTCAAGCGGTGGCGCGGCGACCTGGAGGCCTCGCGGGCCTCGGGCACCCTGCCCGCGACCGCGCCGACCTGGGTCCCGGCGACGCTCATCGTGTGGGTGCTTGCCTTCTGCGTCGGTGAATTCGTCGACTGGGGCCTGCCCAGCATCAACTCGGTCGTCGTCGCGTTCGTCGCCTACGTCGTTCTGGGCCGGCTCGGCCTGATCCGCGGCGTCGGTGTGTCCCGCGACCTGGGTGCCGGTGCGCCGGTGTCCGATGAGACCCACGCCGTCGCGAACGACGACGACTCCCCTGCATCCCAGACCCCTCACGTCTCCGCCGCCTCCAGCGGCGATTCCCGCTAAGGAGAGAGTTCCGTGCGTATCGGAATCGATGTCGGCGGCACCAACACCGACGCCGTCCTGCTCGAAGGACCGCGGGTGCTCGCCACCACCAAGTCCGCGACCAGCCAGGACGTCACATCGGGCATCGTGTCCGCGCTCGAGGCGCTGCGCGCGCAGCACGCCTTCGACCCGGCCGCGGTCGGCGCCGTGATGATCGGCACCACCCACTTCCTCAACGCGCTCGTCGAGGCCCGCAATCTCGCCCCGACGGCGGCGCTGCGCCTCGGCCTGCCC
Organism: Streptomyces sp. NPDC002754; assembly: GCF_053592315.1. NCBI lineage: Bacteria > Bacillati > Actinomycetota > Actinomycetes > Kitasatosporales > Streptomycetaceae > Streptomyces > Streptomyces sp. NPDC002754. The sequence continues at coordinate 35,285 of NZ_JBSFVM010000015.1, read as the reverse complement.
GCGACGTCGGCGCTGCCCCCGTTCGTGGACTGGCCCGAGCGCCTGACGCGGGCCATCGCCGGGCGGCCGTACCTGGCGCACGGCGGCCACGAGTTCGACGGGCGGAAGATCGCCGACCTGAACGAGGACGAGCTGCGCCGGCACGCCGCCGACATGGCCGCCCACGGCATCAGGTCCGTGGCGATCTCCTCGGTGTTCTCGCCGGTCAGCGACGAGTTCGAGGTGCGCGCGGCGGAGATCCTGCGGGCCGAGCTGGGCCCGGACGTGGCCCTGTCGCTGTCCCACGAGATCGGCCGGATCGGCCTGCTTGAGCGGGAGAACGCGACGGCCGTGAACGCGGCGCTGCGCGAGCTGGCCGCCGGGATCGTCGACGGCCTCGCCGGGGCGGTCGCCGGCTTCGGCATCACCGCGCCGCTGTATCTCAGCCAGAACGACGGCACGCTGATGGACCTGGAGTTCGCGCGCCGCTACCCGGTCGCCACGTTCGCCTCAGGGCCGACGAACTCGATGCGCGGCGCCGCGGTGCTGTCCGGGCTCGACACCTGCGCGGTCGTCGACGTCGGCGGCACGACAAGCGACGTCGGCGTCCTCACGCAGGGCTTTCCCCGTGAGGCGGGGACGGCCGTGGACGTGGCCGGGGTGCGCACCAACTTCCGGATGCCGGATGTGCAGAGCATCGGCATCGGCGGCGGTTCGCTGGTCGTCGAGGAGGGCGGCCGGGTCACGGTCGGCCCCCGCTCGGTCGGCTACCGGCTCACCGACGAGGCCCTGGTGTTCGCCGGTTCCACGCTGACCGCCACCGATGTCGCGGTCGCGGCCGGGCTCACCGACATCGGTGACCGCTCGGCCGTCGCCCACCTCGACGCGCGCCTGGTGAAGGAGGCGCTCGACACCATCGCCGCCGACGTGGCGCGCGCGGTCGAGTCCATGCGGACGTCGCCCGAGCCGCTGCCGGTGGTCGCGGTGGGCGGCGGTTCGGTCCTGCTGCCGGACACCCTGCCGGGCTCCGGCACGGTCCACCGCCCCGACCACTTCGCGGTCGCGAACGCGATCGGCGCGGCCATCGCGCAGGTCGGCGGCGAGGTCGACCGGGTCTACGCGATCGACGCGGGTCGCCGCGATGCCGTGCTTGACGAGGCACGGCAGGAGGCGGTCGATCGGGCCGTCGCGGCGGGCGCGAACCCGGCCGGCGTCCGCATCGTCGAGTTCGACGAGGTCCCCGTCCCCTACCTGCCGGGCAACGCCACCCGCATCCGCTGCAAGGCCGTGGGCGACCTGCAACAGGTCGACTGAGTCCCGCCACCACCCACGTAAGGAGAGCACGAGCACATGAGCTGGACCCTGGGCCTCGAAGAGTTGGACGACCTGGCGCGCGGCGCCGCGATCCTCGGCACCGGAGGGGGCGGCGACCCGACCATCGGCCGCCTGCTGGTGCGCGAGGCGATGCGCGAGTACGGTCCCGTGACCGTCCTCGACCCGGACGAGGTCGACGACGACGCGTTCATCATCCCGGTCGCGAACATGGGCGCGCCCACCGTGATGGTCGAGAAGCTGCCCGGAGCCGACGAGCCGGTGGCCGCGTTGCGCGCCCTGGAACGGCTCACCGGGCGCAAGGCGGACGCAACGATGCCCATCGAGTGCGGCGGCAGCAACTCCCTCATCCCGCTGATCGTCGCGGCCCGCACGGGCCTTCCGGTGGTCGACGCGGACGGCATGGGCCGCGCCTTCCCGGAACTCCAGATGGAGACGTTCCACGTGTACGGGATCCCGGCCTCGCCGCTCGCCATGGCCGGCGAACACGGCGAGACCTGTGTCTTCGACACCGGCAAGGACACCAAGCGCCTGGAGGACCTGGCCCGCCGGGTCACGGTCGGACTCGGTGGCGGCGCCGCGATCGCCGAGTACTCGATGACCGGCGAGCAGCTCAAGCGCACCGCGGTGCCGCGCACGCTGTCCCTCGCGCTGTCCCTGGGCCGTGCGGTACGCGAGGCGCGTGAGGCGCACCGCGATCCGGTGGAGGCGCTCGGCGAGGCGGTGGGCGGCACGATCTACGGTCACCTGCGGGTGCTGTTCCGCGGCAAGGTGACCGATGTGGAGCGCCGCACGGAGGGCGGTTTCGCGCGGGGCCGCGCCACGTTCGCGGCGTTCGAGGGCGACTCGGACCTCGAACTCCGTTTCCAGAACGAGCACTTGGCGGCGCTCCGCGACGGCGAGCCGATCTGCGTGGTGCCGGACCTGGTGTGTGTCCTGGAGGCGGACACGGGCGAACCCATCACCACGGAGGCGCTCCGCTACGGCCAGCGGGTCACGGTGATCGGCATCGCGGCACCAGCAATCATGCGCACCCCGGAGGCCCTCTCCGTCTTCGGCCCGTCCTGCTTCGGCCTCCCGTACGAATTCCGCCCGGTGGAGGGCCGGCTGCCACTGTCTTGAGCGTGCGGCGCGGAACCTGAATCATGTCTCGGCGGCGGGTGAGCCATTCAAGCCCCGCCTTGGGACGAGAGCCAGCGGGGTCCGGGGCGGAGCCCCGCGACCGTAACCACGGATGGGCGCCGGTCGCGCACGCCCAGCGACCCGCTGAGACAATCGGCGAGTGCCCCACACGATCACCGTCGGAGACGTCCCCGCCCTGGTCACAGGCGTCAACATCCTCGGCTGCGGCGGAGGCGGCGACGCCGCGGCCTTCGCCTCGATGCTCCGCCGCTCACTGGGCGAGGAAGGCACGGCCACCTGGCACGGGGCCGGCCCCCACGACCCCGTGCTCGTCCCGGTCGGCGTCGTGGGCGCGGTGAACGTACTGAGCGAGAAGCTGCCGAACGGCCAGGAGTTCCGGGAGGCGGTCGGCGCGGTCGCCCGCTGGACGGGCGGCCCGGCCCCCGACGCACTGATGGCCCTGGAGGCGGGCGGCCCCAACGCCCTCACCGTGCTGCTGGCCGCACTCGACCTCGGCCTCCCCGTCGTCGACGTCGACCTGATGGGCCGCGCGCTCCCCCGCCTGGACCAGCTCAGCTGGGCGGTGCGCGGCCTCCCGGTCACCCCGTGCGCACTGGCCGAACCGGGCGGCCAGATCCTGGTGGTGGACCGCATGGACGCGCGCGGCCTGGAACGCACGGTCCGCGGATTCCTCACGGCGGCGGGCGGCTGGGCCGCACTCGCCCTCGCCCCGGTCCGGCTGAGCGAGGTGCGCGACGCCTGCGTCCACGGCTCCCTCACCCGGGCCCTGGCCCTGGGCCGCGCGCACGCCGGACTCCCGCACCGCCCGGACAGGGACGCCGTGGAGGCCGCGCTCGGCTGCAGGGTGCTCGCGGCGGGCCGGATCCGGGAGGTCGCGCGCAGCGAGGGCCCGGGCTTCGGGCGGGGCAGCGTCACGGTCGCGGACGTCGCGTCCGGCGCGGTCGTCCGCCTGGAGACGGAGAACGAGATCCTGCTCGCCCTGCGCGACGGCGAGGTCGCGGCGACCGTCCCCGATGTCATCTGCCTCCTGGACCGCCGCACGGCGCTCCCCGTTGCCATCGACCGGGTCCGGCCCGGCCAGGAGGTCATAGCCGTGACACTGCCGGGCCCCGAGTTCTGGCGGCGCCCCGACACGGAGCCGTACGTGTCGCCCCGCGCCTTCGGCCTGGACTCGGGCGTCGTCGGATTCGAGGCGGCCACGACATGACCAGTACCACCCGAAGTGGCTCGTCCGCTGGTGTGTCCCTCTCCGCGATGCTCGCGCACCCCACGTGGCACGACGTCACCCTCATCGCGGGCCCCGGGGACGACCGCGCCGTCCAACACCCCGTAGCGGCGCTGGACTTGGCGCATCCGCTCGCCGAGGAGGCCGCCGGCAGGCTCCTCGTGCTGCTCGGCGGCGCGGACCGCGGGGACTGGCGACTGGACGCGCTACTACGTCGTGCGCACGGCGCGGGTGTCGCGGCTCTGCTGGTTCCCGGGGTGACGGCGCTGCGCATGTCGTCGACGCTGCTCGCGGAGCGGCTGCGGCTGCCCGTCCTCGGCTCCCCCGACCCGCTCGCCGCGTACCTCGCGCTGGAGCGGATGACCGCCGAACCGGGGCTGCTGCGCGCCGAGTCGGCGCTGCGCACCGCGCAGGTGTGCGCCCGCGCGGACGAGGGCGTCGACGCGCTGCTCGCCGATCTGGGCGAGCTGCTGCACCGCCCGGTCGCCCTGCTCACCGCGGACGCCCGGCACCTGGCGGGCGACCCGGCCACGGTGACGCCCGCCGAACAGGGCACGGTGGCGCGGCAGTTGACCGGGCCACCGCTCCCCCGCCCGCTCGACCTGCCCAGCGGCGCCCACCTCCTCACCCATCCCGTCGGCACCGAACGCGCCCGCCCGCGCCTCGCCGTGCGGCTGCCCGCCCGGCTGGCCCCCGAGGCCGACGCCGTCGCGGCCGCCCTGGAGGTGGCGTCGGGCGCCGTGCGGGAACGGATGGCGCTGCGCCGGCTCGACCTGGAGCGCAGCGCCCGCCACCGCACCTCTCTGCTGGGCGAGTTGCTGCGCCCGGCGGGCGGCGAGATCCCGGACGCAGTGCGTCGGCACGCGGTTGAATTCGGCTGGCGCCTCGACGGCTGGCACACCGGCATCCGCATCGGCACAGGGCCCGACGTGGACGTGGCGGGCCTGCGCGCCGAGGTCACCGACGCGTTCGCGGCGGAGCGGCTCGGCGCCCAGGTCGTCGAGCAGGGCGACGGCTGGTCCGCGTGGACGAGCGCCGACCAGGAGCCGTCGGCAGGCGACATCGAGCGGCACGCCGCCGCCGTGCGCCGCGTGCAGCGCCGCCTCCCGGAGGTGCTGCACGCGTACGTGGGGGTGGGTCGCGCCCAGCCGGGTCCCACCGGCATCGCCCGCAGCCTGGGCGAGGCGGCCGACGCGGCGCGCCTGGCGCAGGGCCGGGAGGCGAGCGGCCGTTTCTTCCACGTCGACCGCCTCGGCCTCGCCCAGCTCCTCCTCGCCTGGACCCGCACGGACACCTTCCAGCCCGCGGCCCGCTCCCTGCTGGAACCACTGTCCGGCGAGCCCGGCGACCTGGTGCACACCCTCACCGCGTACCTCGACGCGGAGTCCTCCACGGCGGAGACCGCCGCGATCCTCGGTGTGCACCGCAACACGGTCGCGGCACGCATCGCCCGCGTGCAGCAGCTCCTGAGCGTGGACCTCGCGGATCCGGACGAGCGCCTGGCCCTGCATCTGGCGTGCCGAACCGCCGTGGACGGATGAAACGAACGAAGCCGGGCGGGCGAAGTGAGCGAAGTAGGTCACGACCTGACCTATCCGCTGGTTACTGTGACCGAACCGAACACCAAGCGGGTACTCCCCGCGAGAGGCGGACACCATGACCACCAGCGAGTCGACCACCAACGCGTCCACCGTCACCGGCGAACGCGCCGACTTCCTTGAGGCGTTGGCCAAGCAGCGGCACTTCCTTGCCTTCACCACACGGGACTTGACGGATGATCAGGCCCGGCAGCGGACGACGGCGAGCGAGCTGTGTCTCGGCGGTCTCATCAAGCACGTCACGGAGGTGGAGCGCAATTGGGTGGGCTTCATCCTCGAAGGGGCTGCCGCCATGCCGGACTTCACGGCCATGACCGAGAAGGACTGGGCCACCCGGGCGGACTCCTTCCGGCTGCTGCCCGACGAGACGCTGGCCGCCGTGCTGGCGGACTACGAGGAGGCCGCGCGGGGCACCGACGAGCTGGTGGCGACCCTGACCGACATGGACCGCAAGTGGGCGCTGCCAAAGGCCCCGTGGAACGAGCCGGGTGCGGAGTGGTCGGTTCGCCGGGTGCTGATGCACCTCGTCGCCGAGACCGCGCAGCACGCGGGCCACGCCGACATCATCCGCGAGTCGCTCGACGGCTCGAAGAGCATGGGCTGAGGCCTCTCGAAAAGTCGATGCCCGGGCTCACCCGAGGTCGAGGATCGCCCTCCCGACGACCTCACCGGCGCGCAACCGCCGTACCGCCTCGGCGAGTTCGTCCATGCCGTACCGCTCGTACGGAAGGGACAGCGCGCCGGAGGCGAAGTCCGGGAGGAGGCGGTCGACGTCGGCGGCGACCTCCGAGCCACGGTGGATCATGTTGACGGGGAGTAGGGCGACGTCCGCGAGGAGGAAGTCCGCAAGGTCGAGGGTGAGCTCGCGGCCCGCCGTGTAGCCGATGAGGGCGGCGCGGCCGCGGGGGCGGACGAGGGCGAGCGCGTCGCGCAGGACGGCGCCGCCGACCGTGTCGATCAGCACGTCGACCGTGCCGCCGACGGTCTCCGGCGAGAGGTCGGCGGCGAGGACCGCCTTCGCGGTGCCGGGCACGTGCGCGAGCTTGGACGCGCGGCCGACGACTCCGATCACCTCGGCACCGGCCCGCTCCGCGAGCTGCACGGCCATGGCGCCGACCGCTCCGGACGCCCCGGTGACGACGACCCGCTCGCCCGCCTCGATCCGGCCGATGGGGTGCACGGCGGCCCATGCGGTGCCGACCGGCGAGAAGTAGCTGCACGCGAGGGTGGCGTCGATGCCCTCGGGCACGACCTCGACGGCGTCGTCGGGCACGAGGATGTGCTGCGCCCACGCGCCTTCGCGGCTGAGTCCGAGCCCTTCGCCGCGCACCCGCACGAGCGCGCCCTCGGGGTGGGCGGCGGAGGCGAGGACGACACCGCTGCCCTGGGTGCCGGGGACGGAGGGCAGCTCGGGCAGGATGCCGAACTGCCCGTCGAGCACGTTCAGGTCCAGGTGCGCGACGGTCGCCGCCTTCACGCGCACGAGGGTGTGTCCTGGCGCGGGGTCGGGGACGGGTCGTTCCACGAGCCGCGGCAGCACACCGAACTCTTCGAGCAGCAGCGCCCGCGAGACGGACGTCGCCGCTGATGCCGGTGCGGACGCGGGCTCATTGCTCATTCCGGTTCTCCGTACTTCCGTTTCCGTGTGTGGGGGAGGTTTCGCTCCGGCACCCGCAGGATCGATGATGTCCGCCATGACATCACGTCCGCACACCTCCGCCGCCACCGACCTGGCCGGATCGCTCGCCGACGGCTCGCTCCGCGTGGTCGATCTCACCGCCCCGCTGTCGTCCGGGACGCCGATCCTGCCGCTGCCCGAACCGATGCACCCGATACCCCACTTCGAGCTGGAGCGGCTCAACGACTGGGACGATCCCGGTGAGATCTCCTTCCAGAACCACATCCACACCGGTGAACATGTGGGCACACACTTCGATGCCCCGGTGCACTGGTCGTCGGGCCGTGACCTGGAGGACGTGGGCAGTGTGCCGGCGGCGCGGCTCGTGGGGCCCGCCGCGGTCGTGGACAAGTCGGCCGAGTGTGCCAAGGACCCCGACTACCTGCTGGGCCTCGACGAGCTCAAGGCGTGGGAGCGGGAGCACGGCGCGCTGCCCGAAGGTGGCTGGCTGGTGTACCGCACGGGTTGGGACACCCGCTCCGACGACCAGGCGGCCTTCCTCAACGCCGACGACAACGGCCCGCACACCCCCGGCCTCACCCCGGAGTGCGCCCGCTACCTGGCAGAGGAGACCGGCATCGTGGGGATCGGCGTGGAGACCGTCGGCACGGACGCCGGTCAGGCGTTCCGCTTCGAACCGCCTTTCCCCGTCCACCACTTCATGCTCGGCAACGGAAAGTACGGCGTGACACAGCTGCGCAATGTCGGGGAGCTCCCGCCGGTCGGCGCGGTGCTCGTGGTCGCTCCGCTGCGCATCGTCGGCGGCTCCGGCAGTCCCGCGCGCGTCCTGGCGCTGACGCCCGCCGCGGAGGGCAAGTGAGCATGCTCGTACGAGAAGCCATCGGCCGCGAACTCCACCGGCTCGGTGTGCGCACCGCGTTCGGCGTGGTGGGCAGCGGCAACTTTCATGTCACCGGCGCGCTCGTGGCCGCGGGCGCGCGCTTCGTCGCGGCGCGGCACGAGGGCGGCGCGGCGGTCATGGCGGACGCCCATGCCCGCACCAGTGGCGAGGTCACCGTCCTCACCGTGCACCAGGGCTGCGGATACACCAACTCCCTTACCGGGGTGACCGAGGCCGCGAAGAGCCGCACGCCGCTGCTGGTCGTGACGGCGGAGGCGACGGAGCGGACGTCGAACTTTTACGTCGATCAACCGGCCCTCGCCGAGGCCGTCGGGGCGGTGTCGGCGCGGGTCCGCTCCGCGCGCACGGCGCTGGACGACGTGACCCGCGCGTTCCGGCTGTGCGCGGAGGAGCGCCGCACGGTGGTGCTCAACGTCCCCATCGACGTACAGGACGAGGCGCTGCCCGAGGACGCGGTGGCTCCTCGGCGCCGTCCGGCCCCCGGCCTGCCGCGTCCGGCAGCCGCCGACGCCAAGGACTTCGCCGAGCTGCTGCGCCGCGCCGAACGCCCGGTGTTCGTGGCCGGTCGCGGTGCGCGTTCCGGCGGGGCCGGTGAGGCGATCGCGGCGCTCGCCTCGCAGGCGGGCGCGCTGCTCGCCACGTCGGCGGTGGCACGCGGGCTGTTCAACGGGCGGCCGGGCGAGGAGTGGTGCGTGGATGTGGCGGGCGGTTTCTCCACGCCACTGGCCGCCGAACTCCTCTCCGGCGCCGACCTGATCGTGGGCTGGGGCTGCGCACTGAACATGTGGACCATGCGGCACGGGCGCCTCATCTCCGACACCGCCAAGGTGGTCCAGGTGGACGTCGACCGCGACGCCCTCGGCCGTACTCGTGACATCGACCTGGGTCTGTGGGGCGGTGTCACGGAGACCGCGAACGATGTCGCGTCGCTTCTGTCGGACGGTCCCGCGGCGAGCGGTTACCGCACGCCGGACGTCGCCAAGCAGCTTGCCGCCGAGGGCCGTTGGCCGCAGGTCCCGTTCGAGGACGGCACAGGTGACGGACGTATCGACCCCCGGACGCTCACCCGCGCGCTCAACGGCATGCTCCCGGCCGAGCGCACGGTCGCCGTCGACTCGGGCAACTTCATGGGCTACCCGAGCATGTACCTCGACGTGCCCGACCAGTACGGGCTGTGCTTCACGCAGGCGTTCCAGTCGATCGGCCTCGGCCTGTCGACGGCGATCGGCGCGGCGCTCGCCCGGCCCGAGCGGCTCCCGGTGGCAGCCTGCGGTGACGGCGGATTCCTGATGGGCGTATCGGAGTTGGAGACGGCGGTGCGCCTCGGCCTGCCGCTCCTCGTGGTGGTCTACAACGACGCCATGTACGGCGCGGAGGTCCACCACTTCGGACACCCTGCCGAGTCGGCGGACCTGTCCACGGTCACGTTCCCCGACACGGACATCGCGGCGCTCGCCCGCGGCCACGGCTGCGCGGTCCTGACGGTGACGGCGCCGGAGGACCTGGCCCCGCTCGCCGACTGGCTCGCCGCCCCGGGCCGGCCGATGGTGATCGACGCCAAGACGACGCGGGACGAGGGTTCCTGGTGGCTGCAGGAGGCGTTCGGCCACTGAGACCCGCCCGGCCGCACGGGAGGGGCAGAAGCAACCCCCACCGGAAATCGTTTCCGAACATCGGCGGGGGTCACCCACGAGAAAGCACGGCTCCCCTTCACGCGCTTCCTCGTCTGTTCCGTCCAGTGACGCCGAGGGACCGCGGGAGGAAGCCCCAGCAGGCACACATCGGACGGAGAACCACAGTCGCGTCGTCGGCGATGCGACTGTGGCGTCTTCAGCCACGTTGCCCGGGGACCAGGGGCGTTGAAGAGGGTCACCCTCTTCGGCACCTCCAAACGTATGGCACATGCCAGAGGCGTCTCAAGTCCTTGTTTGCGCCTTCTGTGCTGTGGCGACGTCCGAATTCCGCAGCAGATCCGTGAGCGCGCGGGCCGCGGCGCTCCGCGGGCGGTCGGCCGGAGCCGCGAGATAGAGCGACCAGGCCAGGTCCGCGCCGGTCACCGGGAGGACGGCAAGGCCGTGCGCGGTGTCGGCGAGGAAGCGCGGCACCAGGGCGACCCCCAGCCCCGCCCTGACGTAGTCGGCGCTTGTGGCGAGGTCCGTGATCTCGATGGTGACGTCCCGCGGGACGCCCGCCGTGGCGAAGGCGCGGTCGGCGACGGAGCGGTTGCCGTAGCCGACCGGGCAGTCGATGAACCGCAGCCCGGCCAGCTCGCGGATCGCCACGCTGTCGCGCCCGGCGAGCGGATGTTCGGCCGGCACCACGAGGTCGAGAGTCGAGCCGGCCAGCGGCGTCAGCTCGACCTCGGCAGGGCTTGCCCCGGGCAGAGACACCAGGGCAAGGTCGAGACGGCGTTCCGCGAGCGCCGCGAGATGCCCCTGGGACCCGGTCGGCGCGACGGTGATCTGCACATGGATCCCCGGATGACGACGGTGGAACTCGCCCAGCAGAGCCGGCAGATCGATCAGCCGAATCGACGTGAGAGTGCCCAGGCGCAGAGTGCCGCGCAGCGCGCCACGCACCTCCGCCACGGCGTCGGCGGCGTCACGCGCCGCGTCCAGGACGATCCGGGCGCGCGGCAGCAGCGCCCGGCCCTCGTCGGTCAGCAGCACCCGCTTGGAATTGCGGTCAAGAAGTCGCGCGCCCAGTTCGCGCTCCAACGTTTTGACGGCAGCGGACACAGCGGACTGGACGATGTGCAGACGGGCCGCCGCGCGCGTGAAGTTCTGCTCTTCCGCGACGGCGACGAAGTACTCGAGATGACGCAATTCCACTCGTCGACCATCCCATCAACCATCTCCATCCGCGATCGTCACGAGCGGGAAGTCTCGTTGGACGTGATGGCTGCGTGCGCGGAGAGTGGGACGTGCCCACCCGCACCCCGTCCAGCCGAACGGACTTCTGCCGCATGGCCACGCCGACGCGCGTCCGCACCACGTCCCACTCCCCCGCCGCACGGCCCGCCGTGGGTTCGAGACGCCACGGCATCGGATTCTGGATCGTGGCACTCGCCTTCCTCACGTCGATGGCGTTCTCGACGGTGCCCACCCCGCTGTATCCGCTGTACGAGGAGCGGGGCGGCTTCTCGACCTTCATGGTCACCGTCGTCTTCGCCGTGTACGCGGTGGGTGTGGTGGTCAGCCTGCTGCTGGCCGGGCATGTGTCGGACTGGGTGGGGCGCAAGAAGATCCTGCTGCCTGCGCTCGGCCTCGAATTCGTGGCCGCCCTGCTGTTCCTGTCGAGCCCGGCGCTGCCAGTGCTGCTCGTCGCCCGGTTCGTGTGCGGTCTCGGCATCGGCATGCTCAGTGCGACGGCCACCGCCCACCTGGCCGAACTGCACGGCGCGCACCGACCTGGCGCCTCCCCGGGGCGGTTCGAGACGGTGGCGACGGCCGCGAACATCGGCGGGCTCGGCCTCGGCCCGCTGGTCTCCGGATTCCTCGCGCAGTACGTGACGGCTCCGCTGCGGCTGCCGTATCTCGTGTTCGCCGCCCTCATCGCGGTGGTGGCGGTGGCGCTGTCCCGTACTCCGGAGACCGTGCGCGAGCTGCCGGTCAGGCCACGTTACCGGCCGCAGCGGGTGAGCGCCGACCATGGCGACCGGGCCGGGTATGTGGCCGCCGCGGCGGGCGCGTTCGCGTCCTTCGCGGTGTTCGGCCTCTTCTCGTCGATCGCCGCCGGGTTCGTCGCGCACACGCTGCACCATCCGTCGCACCTGCTGGCCGGGGCGATCTCGTTCCTGGTGTTCGGCGGCGCGGCCGTCGCCCAGATCCTCACCAACCGCCTCGCGCCGCGGGCGAAGTCAACGCTGGGGCTGCTCGCGGAGGGCGCGGGCTTCCTCACGCTCGTCGTCGGGATGCACACCGCCGACCTCGCCACGTTCCTGGTGGGAGGCGCGGTCGCGGGAGTCGGAGCGGGGCTGCTGTTCAAGGCGGCGGTCGGGGCCGTGGTCGCGATGGCGGCGCCCGCGCGGCGCGGAGAGGCCCTCGCGGGCCTGTTCCTCGTCGCCTACCTGGGGCTGAGCGGTCCGGCCGTCGCCCTCGGCGTCGCGACGCTCGTGCTCACGGCGACCTCGGCGATGACCTGGTTCGCGGTGGCCCTCTTCGCCCTGCTGGCGGCGGCCGCCGTCCTCAACCGCCGCTCTCGCGGCGGGCGTTGAGCGCGGCCACGACACCACCCGGGCAAAGCCATCACGCAGCGACGCAGATCACATCGACCAACCCCTTGACGCCTCCACGTTCAAACCGGTTTAGTCAACGCCGTTCGGCCGTTCAAACCGGTTTGAACGCCCATCCGGAGGCCGCCCCCAAGGAGTTGCGTACGCCATGGCCCGCAAGCCCACCATCGCGGACGTCGCACGCCACGCCGGAGTCTCCCGCGCCACCGTCTCCTTCGCCCTCAACGACCGCCCCGGCATCGCGGAGGACACCAAGGCCCGCGTGCTCGCGGCGGCCGACGAGCTCGGGTGGACGCCGAGCCGTCAGGCCCGCGCCCTCTCCCTCGGCACGGCGGGGGCGTTCGGCCTCGTCCTGACGCGCGAACCGGAACAGATCGGGGCGGACCTCTTCTTCCCGGCTTTCATCGCGGGTGTCGAGGCCGTCATAGGCCGGCGCGGCGACGGCCTGATGGTGCACGTGACCACACCCGAGCAGGAGCAAGGCGTGTACGAACGGCTCGCGGCCCAGCGCCAGGTGGACGGCGTACTGCTCACGGACCTCCGGCACGACGACCCGCGCCCCCCGCTGATGCGCCGGCTCGGCCTGCCCGCCGTGGTCGTCGGCCAGCCCGAGTGGGGCGACGGACTGCCCACGGTCAGCCTGGACGACGAACCCGCCTACTCCGCCGCGGTCCGCCGCCTCGCCGACCTCGGCCACCGGCGCATCGCACACGTCGAGGGCCCCCGAGAGTTCCGGCACGCGCACCGGCGCCGCCTCGCCTGGGAGCAGGCGCTGCGCGACCTTGGCCTGCCCGAGGGCCCGGTGCTGCCCGGCGGGTTCAGCGCCGAGGGCGGCGCGCGCGCCACCCGTGAGCTGCTCTCGCTCGACACCCCGCCGACCGCGATCGTCTACGGCAACGACCTCGCCGCGATGGCCGGGCTCTCGGTCGCCCAGGAACTGGGCGTCCCGGTCCCCGAGCGCCTCTCGGTCGTCGGCTACGACGACGCGCCCCTGACCCGCTACAGCTATCCGCCGCTCTCCTCCGCCCGCGCGGACGCCCGCGGCTGGGGCGAGGCCGCGGCCCGCGCCCTGGACGCGGTGCTCGCCGGGGACGAGGGCGCGGCGCACATGGCGCTGCCGCCCGCCGAGTTCATTCCCCGCGCCTCGATCGGCCCCGCTCCGCGCGACTGAATCCGCGCGCTACATCGATACAGCGACAAACAAACAAGGCGACACAGCAACAGGCTTCGGCCGCGCCCGCGCGGACCGGGAATTGCGCACGGCGACGAGGCCGCGCGTGAACAGTTCGGAGATCATCATGCTGAGGAGAACGGCGTCCGCGCTGGTCGTGCTCGCTCTCGCGGGTACAGCAACGGCCTGTGGCCGGGCCGCCCCCGACGCGACCGTCGCCGCCGACGCGCGCGGACCGATCACGGTCTGGCTGTCCAACAACGCCCAAGAGGTGCAGTGGGGCGAGCAGATGGTGGCCGCGTGGAACAAGCGCCATCCCGATCAGCACGTCACCGCCCAGCAGATCCCCGCGGGCAAGACGTCCGAGGAGGCCATCAGCGCCTCGATCATCGCGGGCACGACGGCGTGTCTGGCCTTCAACACCTCGCCTGCCGCGGTGCCGACCTTCCAGAAGCAGAACGGGCTCGTGCCGCTAGATGATTTCCCGGGCGGCACGTCGTACGTCACCGGGCGCAGCGGCGGCCTCGCCGACCAGTACAGGTCGCCGGACGGCAAGTTCTACCAACTGCCCTGGAAGAGCAACCCGGTGATGATCCTCTACAACAAGAAGCTGTTCAAGAAGGCCGGCCTCGATCCGGAGCACCCGAAGCTCGCCACGTACAAGGAGTTCCTCGCGACCTCCCGGACGCTGGTACACAGCGGCGCCGCGAAGGCGGCGATCTGGCCGTCGCCGTCCAGTGACTTCTTTCAGCCCTGGTACGACTTCTATCCCGCGTTCGCCGCGCAGAGCGGCGGCAAGCAGCTGATCGAGGACGGCAAGCCGCAGTTCGACTCGGAGGCGGGCCGTCAGGTCGCCGCGTTCTGGCGCACGCTGTACGCGCAGAAGCTGGCGCCGCAGGAGGCGTATCCGGGCGACGCGCTGAACGACGGGAAGGCCGCGATGGCCACCGTCGGGCCGTGGGCGGTCTCCGCGTACAAGAACAGCGTGGACATCGGTGTCGCACCGGTGCCGACGGCCGACCGCGGCGCGGGCAAGCACTCGTTCAGCGACGAGAAGTCGGTGGCGATGTTCAGCGCGTGCAAGAACCGCGGCACGGCCTGGGACCTGCTGAGGTTCGCGACGTCGAGCGCGCAGGACGGCCGGTTCCTGGAGACGACCGGCCAGATGCCGATGCGCGAGGACCTGACGAAGCGCTACGCCGACTACTTCGCCGAGCACCCCACGTACAGAGCCTTCGCGGACCAGGCGAAGCGCGTCGTCGAGGTGCCGAACGTGCCGGGCTCGGTCGACATCTGGCAGGCCTTCCGCGACGAGTGGACGAAGTCGGTCATCTTCGGCCGGGAGTCCACGCGCGCGGGCCTGCGCAACGCCTCGTCCGAGATCACCGACCTGCTGAGCGAGTACGGAGACCCGTCATGAACGCCCCCACGGACCGCTTCCGGTCCCGCGTCGGCGCGCTGTTCGTGTCGCCGTACGTGCTGTTCCTACTGGTGGTCTTCGCGATACCGCTGGTCTACACGGTGTGGATGTCCTTCCACCGCTTCTACTTCACGGCTCCCGGCACGGATGTCGACTCGCCGTGGGTGGGCCTGTCCAACTACAGGGACGTGTTCACCGATCCGGTGGTCGGCCAGGCGTTCCTGAACATCCTGATCTTCCTGGTCATCAACGTGCCGCTGACCGTGGGCCTCTCACTGGTCCTGGCCGCCGCGCTGAACGCGAAGATGCGGGGGCGTGCGTTCTTCCGCGCCGCGTTCTACCTCCCGTACGTGACCGCGAGCGTCGCGCTCGTCGCCGTGTGGCAGTTCCTCTTCGGGCAGGACGGCTTCGTCAACCATCTGCTCGGCTCGCACGCGCCGGACCCGTCGTGGCTGGTCAACTCGCACCTCGCGATGCCGATGATCGCCGTCTTCGTGACCTGGAAGCAGCTCGGCTTCTTCGTGATGCTCTACCTGGCCGCGCTGCAGAACGTCGGCAAGGAGCTGTACGAGGCGTCCGCCATGGACGGTGCGGGCAAGGTGCGGCAGTTCTTCTCGGTGACCGTGCCGGGCGTACGTCCCGCGACGACGCTCGTCGTCATCTACGCGATCATCACCGGCGCCAACATGTTCAGCGAGCCCTACCTGCTGACCGGGGGCGGCGGCCCGGACCACGCGTCCACGTCGCCCGTGCTGCTCATGTACCAGAAGGGCATCGAGCAGGGGCACCCCGATGTCGCGGCAGCGCTCGGCGTCGTCCTCATCGCCTTCGTCATGGTCGTCTCGCTCGCCGCCCGCAAGCTCACCGAGAAGGGCAACTGACATGAGTGCAACACGCCGTCTGGGCGGCAAGTCCCTGCGCTACGTGCTGCTGTCGCTCGGCGCGGTCGCCTTCCTGTTCCCCTTCTACTACATGGTCGTGGGCTCGCTGCGGAAGGTCACGGCCGGCGATCTGTCGGCGGCGATCCCCTCCGGCCTCACCGGCGCCAACTACGCGGCCATCAACAGCACGATCTCGCTGGGCCGTTCGCTGCTGAACTCCGGGATCATGACGATCGGCGTCCTGATCTGCACGCTGGTCTTCGGTGTGCTCGCCGGGTACGCGCTCGCGGTGCTGAAGTTCCGCGGCAAGGGCGCGGTGTTCGGCGCGCTGCTGCTGGTGCAGATGATCCCGTTCCAGCTCCTCACGCTGCCGCTGTACGTGCTCGTGGTCCGCGATTACGGGCTCGGCGACAACTACCTCGGCATGATCCTGCCGTTCGCGATCAACTCGACGGCCGTCTTCCTGTTCCGGCAGTTCTTCTCGCAGATGCCGCAGTCCCTCTTCGAGGCGGCGCGCATCGACGGCGCGAGCGAGCTGCGGATTCTGTGGCGGATCGCGCTGCCGATGGCCAAGCCGGCCATCCTGACCGCGCTGCTCCTGACGTTCATCGGGCCGTGGAACGAGTTCCTGTGGCCGTTCCTGGTCACCAAGAACGCCGACATGCAGCCCCTCGCCGTCTCGCTGGCGAGCTTCCTGTCCAACCTCCAGGGCACGGTCGCCAACCCGGCCGGCGCCCTGCTGGCCGGCGCGTGTGTGCTGGCCGTCCCCGCGGTGGTCCTGTTCCTCGTGTTCCAGCGCCACTTCACCTCCACCGACATCGACTCCGCAACCAAGGGCTGAACCGCATCATGACCAGTAACTCCACTCCCATCCCCTACCGCATGGTGCGCAAGGGCGTCGTCATGTCCCCGCTGGCCGGCGAGGCGAACGAGGTCGAGGGCGTCCTGAACCCGGCCGCGGGCCGCACCCCGGACGGCAAGCTGCACCTCCTCCCCCGCCTCGTCTCCGAGGGCAACGTCTCCCGCGTGGGCCTCGCCGAGGTCACCTTCGACGAAGCGGGCGCCCCGAGCGGTGTCGAGCGCCGCGGCGTCGTCCTCTCCCCGGACGAGGGCTGGGAGCGCGGCAAGAACAACGCAGGCGTCGAGGACCCCCGCGTCACCTGGGTCCCCTCGCTCGGCAAGCACGTCATGTCGTACGTCGCCTACGGCCCGCTCGGCCCGAAGCCCGCGCTTGCCGTCTCCGAGAACCTCACCGACTGGACGCGCCTCGGCCCGATCCAGTTCGCGTACCAGGCAGAGCTGGACACCGACCTCAACCTCTTCCCGAACAAGGACGTCGTCCACTTCCCCGAGCCGGTCCCGGCCCCCGACGGCGAGCTGTCGTACGCGATGCTGCACCGCCCGATGTGGGACCTCGGCTGGTTCCGCGAGGGCGAGGGCGTGCACCTGCCGGCCGGAGTCACCGACGAGCGGCCCGGCATCTGGATCTCCTACGTGCCGGTGAAGGAGGTCGAGGCCGACATCCGCGCCCTCGTCCGCCCGCGGCAGCACACCCTCGTGGCCCTGCCCGAGTACGAGTGGGAGTCCCTGAAGATCGGCGGCGGCCCGGCCCCGATCCGCGTCCCCGAGGGCTGGCTGCTCATCCACCACGGTGTCTCCGGCACCATCGAGGACCCGTGGGCGCAGAACCAGAAGGTGTCGTACGCCGCGGGCGCGATGATCCTCGACCCGGCCGACCCCTCGAAGATCCTCGCCCGCTCCGACGCCCCGCTGATGGCGCCGGAGACCGAGGAGGAGATCTCCGGCACGGTGCCGAATGTCGTCTTCCCGACGGCGATCGAGGAGATCGACGGCGAGCTGTACGTCTTCTACGGCATGGCCGACGCGCACATCGGCGTGGCCCTCCTGGAGCGCACCGCGTGACCGCGGGCGCCCCGCTCGGTATCGGGCTCGTGGGTTGCGGCGGCTTCGCCGAGTTCGTCCTGGACGCCATCGCCGGACTGCCGGGCGTGCGCCTGGCGGCGGTCGCGGACCCGTCGCGCTCACGCGCGGACGCGCTGGGCGAGCGGCACGGTGTCCCGGCCCTCGGCTCGCTCGACGAGCTCCTGGAACGGGACGACGTGGCGGCCGTACTGATCGCCACGCCGCCCGCCACCCACGCCGCGATGGCCACGAAGGCGCTGCGTGCGGGGCGCCATGTCTTCTGCGAGAAGCCCCTCGCGACCACGACCGAGGACGCGGCAGCCGTCGCCGACGAGGCGCGCCGCGCAGGGCGTGTCCTGGTCGTGGATCACGTGCTGCGCTACAACCCGCTGCTCAGGGCGGTCCAGCGGCTCATGGAGCGCGAACTGCTCGCGCCCGTCCGCCGGTTCCTGTTCGAGAACGACGCCGCCGACGAGGACCTCGGCCCCGACCACTGGTTCTGGGACCCGGCGCACTCCGGTGGCATCTTCGTCGAGCACGGCGTGCACTTCTTCGACGCGGCGCGGACGCTGCTCGGCTCGGACCCGATGAGCGTGCGGGCCACGGCGGTGGCGCGGCCCGGTGGCCCGGTCGACATGGTGAGCGCGGATGTCGTGCACCCCGGCGGCGTCCTCGCCTCCCACCTGCACTCCTTCACCCACGCGCACCGCGCGGAGCGGCAACTGATGCGCCTCGACCACGGGTTCGAGGAGACGCGGATCACCGGCTGGATCCCCGCGTACGCGGGGATCTCGGCGTGGACCGACGAGGCGGGCGCCTGCCGCTGGGAGCAACTACCGCTCCAGATAGGCCCGTTGCTGGCGGTCGACGGCTTCCGGCCGCACGGCGACGAGCAGCTCACGGTCCACGTCGAACGCGACGCAGGGTCCTCCGCACCCGCCCGCGGGCGCGGCGAACGGCGCACCGCGCCGCACCACGTGCACGCCGTCATCGACCTCGGCGGCGAGGCCCGCAAGCCGTACGTGTACGCGCAGAGCGTGCGCGCGGCGATGGCCGACCTCGTACGCGCGGTGCGCGAAGGCGCACCGCCGGAAGCGGACGCCCTCAGCGGCTTCGGCGCGGTGGCGGTCGCCGAGGCGGCCACGGTCGCCGCCGCGACGGGCCGCGAACAGCCGGTCCTGTCCCCGGGAGTCGCCGCATGAACTGGTGGCAGGACATGGTCTGTTACGAGGTGTACCCGCGGGCCTTCGCCGACTCGAACGGCGACGGTGTGGGGGACCTGCCCGGGCTGACCGAACGCCTCGAACACATCAAGGATCTGGGCGCGGACGCGGTGTGGTGCACGCCGTTCTATCCGTCGCCGCTGGCCGACGGCGGCTACGACATCGCCGACTACACCGGCGTCGCCCCGGACCTGGGGACGACGGCCGACGTCGACGCGCTGACCGCCCGCGCCCATGAACTGGGCCTGAAGTTCATCGTCGACCTCGTCCCGAACCACACCTCCGACCGGCATCCCTGGTTCCTGGAGGCGCTGGCGGCGGGCCCGGGTTCGGTCGAGCGGGAGAGGTATCTCTTCCGCCCGGGCCGGGGCGCGGGCGGTGAACTGCCGCCCAACGACTGGCAGTCGGCGTTCGGCGGATCCGCCTGGACGCGGGTCCCGGACGGCGAGTGGTACTGCCACCTGCACGCCGCCGAGCAGCCCGACCTCGACTGGCGCAACCCCCAGGTGCGCGGCGCCTTCGCCGACGTACTGCGTCACTGGCTCGACCGGGGCGTGGACGGGTTCCGGGTGGACGTGGCACACGCCCTGTTCAAGGCGGAGGGGCTGCCCGACGCGGGCCCGGGGCAGCACGCCGACCCCCTGCGCAACCACCTGATGCCCTATTACGACCAGGAGGAGCTGCACCCGCTCTACCGCGAGTGGCGCACCCTGCTCGACACGCACCCCGCGCCGCCCGGTGCGGTGGAGCCCCGGGACCGTGTGATGGTCGCGGAGTCGGCGGTCTTCGACCCGGCCCGGCTCGCCCGCTACATCCGCCCCGACGAGATGCACCAGGCCTTCAACTTCGCCTTCCTGGAGGCCTCGTGGGAGGCGAAGGAACTGCGCGAGGTCATCGACGGTTCTTTCGCGGTGCCCGGTTCCGCGGTGACCTGGCTGCTCTCCAGCCATGACGCGCCCCGGCCCGTGACCCGGCACGGCTCCCTGGCGCGGGCCCGTGCGGCCGCTCTGCTGATGCTGGCGCTGCCCGGATCCGCGTATCTCTACCAGGGCGAGGAACTGGGGCTTCCGCAGGCGTTCGTGCCCGACGACCGCATCCTCGACCCGCTGTGGGAACGCTCGGGGCACACCGAGCGGGGCCGCGACGGCGCGCGCGTCCCGCTGCCCTGGTCCGGCACGGCGGCACCGTACGGCTTCAGCCGTGCGGCGCCGGAGGCGACCTGGCTGCCCCAGCCGGACGACTGGGCGACGCTCACGGTCGCCGCGCAGCAGGCGGACCCGGGTTCGACGCTCGCCCTGTACCGGCGAGCACTGCGGCTGCGCCGCACGCATCCGGCCCCGGATCCCGCGGCGCCCCCGCAGTGGCTCTCCGCGCCCGGCGCGTCCCATCTCGCGTTCCGTCGCGGGAACTTGGTGTGCGTGGTGAACCTGGCCGAGACCCCGCTCGCCCTCTCCGCCTTCGGCCTGACCGGCCCTCCGCTCCTCACCAGTGGCCCCCTGACGGCGGGAGCGCTGCCGCAGGACACGGCCGCGTGGCTGGTGTCCCCGGTCTGAGCACTGGCGGCGTCCCGTTCTGGCATGTGCCATCCGCGAAGTCCGCACCTGGCACGGCAGTCATGGCCAAACCTTCACCGAGCGGGTTCTTCGGATTGATGAATCTGCTGACCAGACACGGCAGTTGACGTATGGTCACCCAATGGACGGAGCGCAGTGGTTAGCCTCCTGTCACCGAAAGCCGAGCGAGGCATATGCCGCATGGAACCGGTCGCCGTATCTGGCGAAGCTTCCTGCCGGTCGCGACTGGGACGCGTTGCGCGTGCAGCAGCCGCTCGGTCTGACGGTGCTGTGGGAGCTGGGCGAGGAGGCGGACGCCGTGCCGGTGCTCGAGGAGCACGCCAAACCGCGCCCGGTGTTCTACATCCTCACGCGCCCCCATCCGGCGGGCGACCCCGCCTGGCCCGAGACGGAGGACGTGCGGATGCTCACCGCCGGTGAGTACCTGTCCATGCCGTCCCCGGACGCCGACGGCATCACGGGCGTGCGCCACCACTCGTTCCTGTGGCGCACTCCGCCGGACGGCAGCGGCAAGCTCGTCGAGCCCGAACTCCTGCGCACCGCCCTGAAGTCGGCGCTCGACCCCGGTCGGCAGTCCGAGCGGATAAGAGCGGCCCGCGCCGTCTTCTGGGCGAGCAAGCGGCACAGCCACTGAGCACCGCATCCCCTGGGCACCCGCGCGGAAAGCCACCGCGGAGGGCAACTGTACTGTGCATCTGTATTCAGTTGATCCAGGAAGGATGATCCGCCATCGCCACCAGCAAGACAGTGCAGATTCCCACCGCGGACGGCCGGGCCGACGCCTTCGTCGCCTTCCCGGACGACGGCGCCCGACACCCCGGCGTACTGCTCTACATGGACGCCTTCGGCGTGCGGCCCGTGATCGAGGAGATCGCCCGCGAGCTGGCCGGGCACGGCTACTACGTGCTCGTGCCCAACGTCTACTACCGGCGCGGCGCCTCGCCCGTCGTCGAGATTCCCGAGTACATCGGCGAGGAGAACCGGCCGGAGGTCTTCGGCAAGGTGATGCCACTCCTCCAGGAGCACACCGCCGAGCGGGCCCTGAGCGACGCCGCGGCCTACGTCGACTTCCTCTGCGCCCAGCCCGAGGTCGCCGAGGGCCCCATCGGTACGACCGGTTACTGCATGGGCGCCGCCCTGGCGCTGCGCACCGCCGCGGCCCACCCGGACCGGGTCGGCGCCGTCGCCGGATTCCACCCCGGCATGCTCGTCACCGACGCCCCCGACAGCGCGCACCTCTCGGCCGACAAGATCGCCGCCCGCGTGCACCTGGGCCTCGCCGAGGGCGACCTGACCCCCGAGGCCGTCACCGAGCTCAACAACTCCTTCGAGTCCGCCGGGGTCGAGCACTCCATCGAGCTCTACCCCGGCACCGTGCACGGCTTCACCATGGCCGACACCTCCGCCTTCTCCGCGGACGCGCTGAAGCGCCACTGGGACCGGCTGCTGCCGCTTCTCGACGGTGCCCTGCGGGCCGGCTGAGAGCTTCGCGCGGTACGGGCGCGGCGTCGGGTGGCATACGCACGCGGCCGCTGACGCCGCGCCCAGCCGTCAGTACGCGTCCGCCGCTCCCAGATACTGCTCCGCGAACGCCGTCGCCGCCGCCCGCGACGTGAACAGGCGGCGCAGCCGGGCCAGCGTCGTGCCCGCGCGGAACGGGTCGCCGAACGACGCGCCGTGGTAGACCTCGGAGAGCCACTGCGAGAACTCCTGGTAGTCCCACACGCGCCGCAGACACGCCTCGCCGTACCCGGCGAGACCGCTGCTGTCGCCCGCCGCGTGCGCCACGATCGCTTCCGCCAGGAGGAACGCGTCGTGCAGGGCGAGGTTGAGGCCCTTCGCCGCGATGGGGGCGACGAGGTGGGCGGCGTCCCCGGCCAGGAAGAGGCGCCCGTACGTCATGGGTTCGGTGACGTAGTCGTGCATGTCGAGGACGCGCCTCTCGATCAACTCGCCCTCGACCAAAGGCGAAGCGCCCTCGGCCGCGAGGCGCCTGCGCAGCTGCGTCCACACCCGTTCGTGCGACCAGTCGTCCGGGTCGTCGCCGGGCGGGCACTGCAAGTAGTACCGGGTGACCTCAGGACTGCGGGGCATCTGCCCGGCGAAGCCCTCCTCGTGCATGCCGAACAGGACACGGTCCGCCGACGGCGGCGCCTGCGCGCGCAGCGCCAGCCAGCCGATGCCGTAATCGTGTCGCGCCACACGGACCCGGTCGGCGGGGATCACCTCGCGCGTCACGCCGCGGGCCCCGTCGCATCCGGCGACGAACTCGCAGTGCAGCAGCCGCCGTTGACCGGTGTCGCCGCAGGTGTACGAGACCGAGGGGCGCTCGCCCTCCAGGTCGTGCAGGCGTACGTCGCCGACACCGAAGCGGATGTCGCCGCCGCGCACGTCGGCGTACTCACGTACCAGGTCGGTCACCAGCAACGGTTGGGCGTAGACGAAGTGGTGATGCCCCGTCAGGTCGGTGTAACCGAAGCGGTGCCGCTCGCCCGCGAAGCGGAACTCGCACGCCGTGTGGCGCTCCGCGCGCTTGAGCAGATCCGCGGCGAGACCACGCCGGTCGAGGGCGCGCACCGCCCACTCCTCGATGACACCAGCGCGCGGCCGCCGCTCGATGAACGTACGGCTCTCGCACTCCAGGACCACGCAGTCGACGCCCGCGGCCCGCAGGATGTTCCCGACGGTGAGGCCGGCGGGGCCCGCACCGACGATCACCACCGACGTCCGGTGCGACAGCGTCGAGTTGGGCCCGGTCTCCACGTCGGTCATGCGGCCATTATGGGTCAGGGGACGTCTCCGCGGTCCACCGTCTCCGCGCCCTCCAGCGGCACCCGCTCCAGGAACGCGACCGCGTCGGGCTTCCGCTCCCGCAGCCGCCGGAAGCCGGCGGCGGTGAGGGTGCGGCAGCGCGTGTCGCGTTCGGCCAGGACCTCGCGGGTGCGGCGGGGCGGGAAGTCGGCGGGGGTGAGGGCCGCGCCGGGGCCCGCCGACCAGGTGCGGCGCGTCGCCGTGACCGTGTCGGCGGTGTCGGCGCACACGGCGAGGCGTCCCGACTCCACGTACCAGAGGACGATCCGGTCGAGCGGTGCCGTCCGCGGCGGCTCGACGGACTCGCCGGCCGCCAAATCCAAGGTGTCGAAGGCCTCGGCAAGGGCGGCGCGCAGGCCGGGGTCCGCCGCGCCGAACAGGTCGCAGTCCGCGAGCGGCACGGGGGCGTCCGGGTCGAGCCCGATCCCCGTGAGCAGCTCGTCCTCGCAGGCTTCGAGGGCCCGGCCGAGGTCGGGGAACTCGTCCGTGGTGCGGGTCAGCGCCTGCCGCTCGTCCGGGTCGGCGAGCACCATGCGCAGGTCGCGCGTGCGCAGCTCGTCGGCGAGGCCGCGCAGCAGGTCGGCGGCGACCGGTTCGACGCGGCCGACGCGGGTGAGGTCGAGCACGAACCAGCCGACGGCGTCCGGGAGTTCGAGGGCGGCGCGCAGCGTCTGTTCGGCGGTGGCGAAGTCGAGGTCGCCCTGGAGGACATGGACGCGGATGCGCTCCGCGCGGGCGTCGAGGGCGGCCCGCTGGGCGCGGGTGCGGTGTCGCAGGGAGCGCAGCGGCGTGGGGTGCAGAGAGCGGGGCGGCAGCGGCCGCCGCTCGGGGGCGGTGGCCCGCATCAGGTGCAGCCCGAACTGGTCGGAGATCAGGTGGCAGGCGGCGATGCCGCGCACGCTGTTGCCCTTCTCCTCAAGGGGCGGGCTGAACACGCCGATCCCGAACTGGCTCGGCAGCGCGACCCCGATCCCGCCGGACACCCCGCTCTTTGCGGGCATACCGACCCGCAGCATCCACTGTCCCGACGCGTCGTACATGCCGCAGGTGGCCATGACGGCGAGGACGTGCTGGGCGTGCCGGCTCGCGACGACGCGTTCGCCGGTGACCGGGTTGATGCCGCCGCCCGCGAGGGTCGCGTGCATCACGGCGAGGTCGTCGCAGGTGACGAGGACGGAGCACTGGCGGAAGTAGACGGCGAGCTCCGCCTCGACGTCGCCGGTGAGCGAGCCCGCGTTGTGCATCAGGTAGGCGAGGGCGCGGTTGCGGTCGCCGGTGGCGCACTCGGAGGCGTACACGGCCTCGTCGACGGTGAGCGACCGGCCCGCGAAGGCGCCGAGCCCGCCCAGGATACGCTCGAAGCGGGCCTTCGGGGTGTCGCCCGCGACGAGTGAACTGGTCACGATGGCACCGGCGTTGACCATGGGGTTCGGCGGGCGGCCGGTTCCGGGTTCAAGACGGATCGAGTTGAACGCCTCGCCGCTCGGCTCCGCGCCCACCCGCGCCAGGACGTTCTCCAGGCCGTGGTCGGCGAGCGCGAGCGCGAACACGAAGGGTTTCGACACGGACTGCGCGGTGAACCGGACGTCCGTGTCCCCGCTCCCGTAGACCCTCCCGTCGAGGGTGCAGAGGCTGAGACCGAACAGGCGCGGGTCGACGCGGCCGAGCTCCGGGATGTACGAGGCGGGCTCGCCGTCGCTCAGATCGCGCAGCCGCAGCCGCACGCCGTCGAGGAGTGCGGTCAGCGGATCGTGTGCGGAGGCTTCCGGCTCGTGTCCCATCCCGTCCATCGAAGCCCATGAGGTGCTTCGCTGCCTGTCGAAAACCTCTGTTCCCCGCCAGTCCGGGGCAGCAGAGTGAGCGCATGACCGACACCGACCGCAAGAACGATCTCCTGCGCTACCTCCAGGACGCCCGCGACGTCCTGCTGTGGAAGCTCGACGGCCTCTCCGACTACGACGTGCGGCGCCCGCTGACGCCGACGGGCACGAACCTGCTGGGCCTGCTCAAGCATCTGGCCGGGGTCGAGCTGGGCTACCTCTGCGACACCTTCGGCCGGGAGCACGGCGAGCCCCTGCCCGACTTCAAGGACGACGAGGACCCGAACGCCGACATGTTCGCCACCGCCGACGAGTCCCGCGCGGAGATCGTCGAACGCTACCGGCGGGCCTGGGCGCACGCGGACGCCTCGGTCGGGGAGCTGCCGCTGGACACCGTCGGCACGGTGCCGTGGTGGCCGAAGGAGCGCAACCAGGTCACACTTCACCACGTCCTGGTCCGGGTCCTGTCCGACACACAGCGCCACGCGGGGCAGGCCGACATCCTCCGCGAGGGCCTGGACGGCCTGGTCGGCTACCGCCAGGACAATGACAGCCTGCCCCCGCTGGAGTGGGAGCGGCACCACGTCCGCCTGGAGGAGATCGCGGACCGTTTCAAGCAGTAACCGCTAGTTCGGCGCGTGCTGCGCCGCGAGTCGCACCGGTGCGTTCTGCGCCCCGTATCCCTCGTAGCCGTCCTCGCGCTGGGCCAGTTCGAAGAAGACACGGCCCACGGTTCGGGTGTAGCAGTGCCGGAAGGTGCCGTGGGCGTCGCGGTCGTAGAGGATGCCGAGTTCCTGGTACGTCTCCAGCTCGCCGGGGGCGAACTCGAAGCGTGCGGCCAGGTCGTCGTAGTAGTTGCCCGGCATCGGCAGCAGGTCGCCGCCCGCCGCACGGAAGCGGCGGGCCGCCGCGACGACGTCGCTGGTGGCGAGGGCGATGTGCTGGGCCCGGTCCTGGTCGTCGCCAGGACCGGGGCCCGCGCCGAGGGCGATGCGGACGGCGCCGTCGGCGGTGGCGACGGCGCGGCTGCGCAGCAGTCCGTACGGGTCGGCGACGTCGACGCTCGCCCGGGGTTCGAGGCCGAGCACGCTGCGGTGGAACAGGGCGGCCTCGTCGAACTGGTGCCAGGGCTGGGTGAGCTGGAGGTGGTCGACGCCGGTGATGTCGGTCTCGGCGGGCCGCTCCCCCGTGGGTTCGAAGTCCCGTGTCCAGCTGGGGAGTTCGGGGCGGTCGGTGGCGCAGAAGAAGAGTTCGGTGCCGTCGGGCGCGGCCACGGCGTCGAGGAGTACGTCGCCGGTTCCGCGGCGGCGCGGCAGGACCGGGGCGAGCAGGGCCTCCGCGCGGCGGGCGGCGGCGGCCGGGTCGGGGGATTCCAGGCCGACGGCGGCGAGGACGGTGCCGTCGCGGCGGGCGGCGGGCCCGGTGTTGAGCAGCACGCGGGCCTCGCCCTGCTCCCACAGGTCGACCGGCTTGCCGCGATGGCGCCCCGTGCGGGTGAAGCCGAGGGCGGCGAGGAGGTCGGCGGCCGGGGCGACGTCGGGGGTGACGAGTTCCGTGAAGGCGACGCCGGTGGGCACCACCGGGGCGGGCAACTCGCCCTGCCCCACGACCTCCTGAAGGCCGACGCCTTCTTGCAGGGCGAGCAGCGAGCGCAGCGCGTCCACGGCTGCGGGCCCGGCCTCGGCCTGCCGGAACACATCGTTGAAGATCTCGAGGGACAGCGGCCCCCGGTATCCGGCTCGCAGTACGTGCCGCAGCAGGCCCGCGACGTCGAGGTCGCCCTGGCCGGGGAAGCAGCGGTAGTGGCGGCTCCAGCGCAGGACGTCCATGTCGAGCAGCGGTGCGTCGGCGAGCTGGAGGAAGAAGATCTTGTCGCCGGGGATGTCCTCGATGCCTTCCAGGTCCTTGCCCTCGGTGCCGCGGGCGAGGATGTGGAAGCTGTCGAGGCAGGTGCCGAGCGCCGGGTGGTCGGCGGCCTCGACGATGCGCCAGGCGTGGTCGTACGTATTGACGTGCCTGCCCCAGGCGAGGGCCTCGTAGGCGACGCGTACGCCGAAGTCGCTCGCCCGCTCGGCGAGCGCGCGCAGTTGCTCGGCGGCGAGCGCGTCGTCGCCGATGGAGAGCGGCGAGACGCTGGAGCACACGAGCACGGTGTCGGTGCCGAGGCGCCGCATGACCCGGAACTTGTGCTCGGCGCGCCGGAGGTTCTGGGCGAACACGTCGTCGGGCACGGCCTCGATGTCGCGCATCGGCTGGTACAGGTCGATGCTCAGGCCGAGGTCGGCGCAGCGGTCGCGGACCTCTTCGGGGGTGAAGGGGCTGGCGAGCAGGTCGTTCTCGAAGATCTCGACGCCGTCGAAGCCGGCGCGGGCGGCGGCGGTGAGCTTCTCGGTGAGCGATCCGCTGAGCGAGACGGTGGCGATGGAGGTACGCACGGGGCTCCTTCCGGAGGGGGCGGGTCGGCGGGGGTTGAAGAGATCGGGGCTCCGCCCCGTACCCCGCTGGCTCTCGTACGAAGAGCGGGCTTGAGATGGCTGCTCAATCGCCGCGGAGGGTTGAGGTGGCTGCTCGCAGTGCCCCCTCCGTGCCCGCCAGTTCGGCGAAGTGGGTGAGCATGCGGGCGGCGTCCGGTTCGCGTCCGGTGAAGAGGCGGAACGCGTCGGCGGCCTGGAAGACGGCCATGCCGCCGCCGTCGAGGACGGCACAGCCCAGGCCGCGTGCGGTGCGTACGAGTTCGGTTTCCAGCGGCCGGTAGACGACCTCGGCGACCCACAGGCCGGGGCGCAGCAGTTCGGCGGGGAACGGGAGGCCGGGGTGGGCGGCCATGCCGGTGGGGGTGGCGTGCACGATGCCGTCGGCCTCGGCGAGGTGTGCGGGGAGCCCGTCGGGGCCCGCGGGCACGGCGCGGCCCTCGCCGAAGTGCCGGTTCAGGGAGGCGGCGAGGGCGGCGGCCCGCTCCGGCAGCGCGTCGACGAGCACGATGCGGCCGGCGCCCAGGGTGAGCACCGCGTGCGCGACGGCGGCGCCCGCTCCCCCGGCGCCGAGCTGGACGACGCGTTCCATGCGGGCCTCGGGCAGCCCGCGGGCGAAGGATGCGGCGAACCCGGTGACGTCGGTGTTGTGGCCGATGGCGCGGCCGCCGTCGAAGACCACGGTGTTGACCGCACCGAGCGCCGCGGCCTGCGGAGACAGTTCGTCGAGGTGCTCGATGGCGAGCTGCTTGCAGGGGTGCGTGATGTTCAGGCCGTCGAATCCGACGGTGCGGGCGGCTCGCAGCAACTCCCCCACGTCCTCGGCCCTGGCACCGAGTTCGCCGAGGTCGAGGCGCCGGTACAGATACCGCAGGCCCTGTCGGTCGGCCTCCCGCTCGTGCAGGGCCGGGGAGAGCGAGGGGCCGATGCCCTCGCCGATCAGACCGACGAGATATGAGTCCTGGGGCACGGGGTCCTCCTGGCCGAGCGGCACGCTTAATGTACGAACTGGTTCGTTACTCATATCAAGTCCGGCACCCTCCTGGGAAGAGTCGCCCGGGAAGGGACTCATCGGATCCGGCCCCCGCACGGCTCCTACAATCGCCGGATGACCACTGTCGAAGAGCCGGCGCGTCGCGCGGGGCGCATCCGCGACGCGGCCCGCACCAAGGCCGAGATCCTCAAGGTCGCCACGGAGGAGTTCGCCCGCGCCGGATACACGGGCGCCCGCGTCGACGAGATCGCGGCCCGCACCCGCACCACGAAGCGGATGATCTACTACTACTTCGGCGGCAAGGAACAGCTGTTCACGGCCGTCCTGGAGCGCAGCTACGCGGTGATCCGGCACGCGGAGCGAGACCTGGACGTCGAGGACCTCGACCCGGTCGCCGCGATCCGCCGGCTCGCCGAGCTGACCTTCGACCACCACGAGCAGCACCCGGACTTCATCCGCCTCGTGAGCATCGAGAACATCCACGACGCCGAGCACATCACGGCGTCGGAGACGATCGGCTCGCTCAACACGCCCGCGATCGACGTGATCGGCCGGATCCTGGAGGCGGGCCGGGCCGAGGGCGTCTTCACGGCCGACGTGGACGCGGTGGATCTGCACGCCATGATCAGTTCCTTCTGCTTCTTCCGGGTCTCCAACCGGCATACGTTCGGCGCCCTGTTCGGCCGCGACCTGACGGCGCAGGACCGCCGCGAGCACTACCGCACGATGCTGGGCGACATGGTGATCGCGTACCTGACGGCGGGCGCCGAGCGGCGCTGATCGGCGCGGACACCCTCGTCGCGACCTCTTGACAGGCGGGAAACACGGGCGCAACATCGCTGGCCATCAGCTACTAACTACCCAGTGGGTTAATTAACCCGGCCGACTCCGGTCCGCCGGGTTGATCCGCCCAGCCCTCAAGGAGCCCGCGTGTCCGTCCCCGCAGCATCGCCGCGCGCACCACAGGGCCAGCCCCGCAAGGCGGCATTCGCCGCCTGGAGCGGCAGTGCCCTCGAGTACTACGACTTCTTCATCTACGGCAGCGCCGCCGCGCTCGTCTTCCCGAAGGTGTTCTTCGACGAGTCCGATCCGGCCGACGCCACCCTGCTCTCGCTCGCCACGTTCGGCGTCGCGTACGCCGCGCGGCCCGTCGGGGCGTTCTTCCTCGGTCACATCGGCGACCGCCTGGGCCGCCGCAAGATCATGGTGTTCACGGTGGTCCTTATGGGCCTGTCGACGTTCCTGATCGGCTGTCTGCCCACCCGCGAACAGGTCGGCGGATTCGCGCCGTTGCTGCTCGTGCTGTGCCGCATCCTTCAGGGCATCTCGGCCGCCGGTGAGCAGTCCAGTGCCGGTTCGATGACCTTGGAACACGCGCCGGAGGACCGGCGCGCGTACTTCACGAGTTTCACCCTCAACGGAACCCAGGCCGGGCAACTCCTCGCCACCCTCGTCTTCTTGCCGATCGCGGCGCTGCCCGAGGACCAACTCCTGTCGTGGGGCTGGCGCGTGCCGTTCTGGCTGAGCCTCGGCGTCGCCGTCGCCGGCTACGTCATCCGGCGCTCGCTGGACGAGACGCCCGAGTTCGCCCGCAAGGCCGAGGCCGGCGAGGTCGCCAAGATGCCGCTCGCGGTGCTCTTCCGCGACCACTGGGTGGACGTGCTGCGCGTGATCGGCGGCGCGCTGGTCGCCTCCGTGAGCACCATCTTCACGGTGTGGGCCCTGTCGTACGCGACGAGCGACGCGGTCGGCATGGACCGCTCCGCGATGCTGTGGGTCGGTGCCCTCGCCAACCTCGTGGCGCTCGCCGCGATCCCGCTGTGGGCGCGCCTCGCCGACCGCATCGGCCGCCGACCCGTCTTCCTTACGGGCGCCGCGGGCAGCGCGCTGCTGATGTTCGGCTACCTGTGGGCGATCTCCACGGGCTCGTACGCGCTGACGTTCGTGCTCGGCATCCTGGCGTTCGGCGTGGTCTACAGCGCGGCCAACGCGGTGTGGCCTGCCTTCTACGGCGAGATGTTCCCGACCCGCGTACGGCTCTCGGGGATGGCGATCGGCACCCAGATCGGCTTCGCCATCTCCGGTTTCGCGGTGACGTTCGCGGCGCAGATCGCGGGTCCGGGCGGCGACAACTGGGTGGCGGTGGCCGTGTTCACGGCGGCCCTGTGCGTGCTTCCGGTGGTGGCGGGTCTCACGGCCCGCGAGACGGCGAAGGTGCCCACGGAGCAGCTCGGCGAGCGGGCGGGCGCTGCCGTGCTCAAGGACGCTCCGGGTGCGGCGGTCTGACCGCGCTCGTCATCCGGCGCCGGACCTCAGGGAGCTGGGGATCGGCGCTCTCCTGTGCCGATGCCCGCCTTGTGTGCGGCGCCGTGCAGCAGCTTCAGGGCCACCAGTAGCACCCCTATGTCGTCGAGGTAGATCGGGTCGGGCAGCAGGTCGACCGGGGAGATCGTGTAGGCGACCGCGGCCCAGAAGAGCGCCTTGTTGTGCAGCGGGATCCCGGCGTCGACGAGCAGTTTGCGCGCCTTGAACACCCGGGCCAGGAGCACGGCGGCGGCCACCAGCATCGCGAGTGCTCCGAGCGTGCCGAGAACGATCCACGCGGTGCTGTCCATGCCGGTCCCCCTGCGGCCAATGAGCGAGTCGTCCCAGGCTAGAGGGTACGCAGCGGATCCTTCCCCACGTGCGACGCACGGCTCGCCGGGCGAGGATGTGATCCGAACACACACGCGGGGGTCGTGAGGAGGAGGGGCCGACAGTGCTGATCTTCGTGGCCATGATCCTTGGAGGGATCGGCGTGGTCTGCATAGGCATCACGGCGCGGCGGATGGTGACAGGCGATGTCGCCCTCGGCCCGCCGATCCTGGCACTGGTGACGGCGTTCTCCGCGGCCGCGCTGATGCTGACCGCGACGGCCCTCGGCCGGTGACCCCGGGTGGGGGCCCGTACGGACCTCAGGTCTCGTCGTCGTCCACCACGTGTATGGCGGCCTCTTCGGCCGACGCCGCTCCCCCGCCGTAACCGGCGTCCCGGGCCAGCATGTCCTTCTCGGCGTCCTCATGGGCGCCCTCGTCCGGTGCGACCAGGCGGCCCGCGCGCTCCGTGCCCACCTCCGAGTCCTGTGGTTCGCCCTCGCCCTCGTGCAGATCGCCCACACCGTCGCCGTCCTCCCCGCCGGACTCCAGCGTCTCGTACGCGTCGACGACGGGGTCGGGCCGCTCCTCAGCGAGGCGCTCGTCGAGTGTCTCGCCGGCCTGCCGCTCCGCCGCCGTGTTGCCGCTGTGCTCGACGGCCAGTGGGCGCTCGGGCGGCGACCATCCCTCGTCGTAGGGGTCGACGCCACGGTCGTTCAGGGTGTCCTCGACATCGAGGATGCCCTCGTCGTCCCGTACGTCGGGGCCCGAGGGCTGATACACCTCGTCGCCCATGGCCGAGGAGTCGCTGCGCTCGGTCATGTCGAATCTCCTCGTCTGCGCGTCTGCGTGCTCGGTGTCACATATCCAGCGTGCACCCATAAGCGCCGCCCGGCCGCTTCGGGGGCCTCGCGCGCGTGCACGAGAATGCGCCCGCGGTCCTGTCCTGTCCTGCCGACGCCACCGGTTCGGGGACAACATCGTCCCTCGTGGGGCGGGCCCGACGGCAGAATGCTCAGGTCCGGCCGCGAGGGCGGGAAGAGATCCTCTGTCCATTCCATCGATCCCACGGAACGAGGTCGTCGCATGCGCCGCACCGGATTCCTCTCTCTCGTCGCCGCCCCGCTCCTGGCCTTCGCCCCCATGGCCGCACCGGCCCAGGCGCTGACCGTCACGGAACCCGGCGCGGACTCCGTGCACGCCGCGGGCGCCAGCATGTTCGTCACCTGGCACAACCCCACCGGCCAGAAGCTGGACATGTGGCTCGTACGGGGCGAGGCCGACCGCGTCGTACGGCTCGCGTCCCGGCTGACCTCGGCGCCGCGCAGCGAGACGTCCACCGTCCTGCCGAACGTGCCGGACGGCAGCGGCTACGCGATCGAGCTGGTGAGCCAGGACGGCGCCGAGCACGGCTTCAGCCCGTCGTTCGCGGTGCGCTGACCTCCTGCGGCGCTGTGTCCCGCGCGCGCACCGGCAGCACGCCGACGACGAGTCCGGCCGCCGCCGCGACCATGCCGGTGATTACGACGCCCGGCCAGCCGCCCGCGGCCCACGCCACGGTGCCGAGCAGTGAGCCGAGCGCGATCCCGAGGAAGCGCAACGTGAAGTACACGGTGTTGATGCGGCTGTGCACGGCCGGGTCGAGGGCGAACAGGACCGTCTGGCAGACGGCCTGACCGCCCCACACGCCGACGTCGAGCACGATCACGCCGACGACGAGCGCCACGAGCGAGCCGCCCCCGGCAGGCAGCATGACCAGCCAGCCGACCAGCACCAGCGCGGTCAGCAGGGCGATCGCCCCGCGCCTGCCGAGCCGTTCCGCGCTCCGGCCCGCGTACGGCGAGGCGAGCGCGCTCACGGCGGCGACGAGGCCGCACATCCCGGCGGCGGTCGACCCGAGCCCATAGGTGTCCGTGACCAGAAACGTCAGGGTGGTCCAGAACGCGCCGAACGCGATCCCCACCAGCGCCCCGGACACCACGACCCGTGCCACGAGCGGATGGCGGGCGAGGCCGGGCAGCGAGGCGAGCGCCGCCCTGTACGAGGCGGGGGCCCGCCCCCGCGACCTGGGCAGCCGGCGGGCGAGCACGCCCATGAGCGCCAGCGTGAGCAGGCAGGACACGAGGTACACGGTGCGCCATCCGGCGATCTCGGCGAGGGCGCCGGCGTACGCGCGCGAGGCGAGCACCCCGACGAGCAGGCCGCCCTGCACCGCGCCGACGGTGCGGCCGCGGCCCGGCCCGCCCGTGCCGTCGTCGGCCAGGGCGACGGCCAGTGGGGTGATCAGCTGCGGCACCGGCGAGCACAGCCCGACGACGAAGCTCGCCACCACGAGGAAGGGCACCGAGGGGGCGAGGGCGCAGGCCGCGAGGGCGAGGGAGGAGGCGGTGCCGAGGGCGAGGATGATGCGGCGCCGGTCGTGGCTGTCGCCGGCCGGGACGACCAGCAGGATGCCGAGCGCGTAGCCGAGCTGGGTGGCGGTCGGCAGCGCGCCCAGCGCGTCGGGGGACGTGCCGAGGGAGTCGGCGACCGGGCCGAGGATCGGCTGGCAGAGGTAGACGTTCGCGGCGGTCACGGCGCAGGTGACCGCGAGGAGGACCGTCAGGGCTTGGGTTCTGGGAAGTGCGGCGTTCACATACCGCGACGTTAGGGCGCCGGTCGATGGCACACTTTCGAGGTCGAGCCAATATCTGTCGAGAGTGCGCCATGTACGGAAAGAGCGAGGACCGCGACGACTACCAGGACGTGCCGCGGCCCCTGGCGGCGATGGCCCGTGACCTGGCCGACGGGCATCACATCCCGCCGCACCAGCACCGCCGCGCGCAGCTGATCTACGGCACCACGGGCGCCATCACGGTCACCACTGAACACGGCGCCTGGGTCGTCCCCGCCACTCGCGGCGCGTGGCTCCCGGGCGGTCTCACTCACGCGATGACCTGCGCGGGAGGCGTGGCCATGCGGACCCTGTACATCGCAACGGGCACGGCCGTGGGCCTGCCCGACGCGCCCACCGTCGTCTCGGTCTCGCCGCTGCTCCGCGAGCTGATCGACGAGGCGACCCGGATCCCGGTCGAGTACGACCGCGAGGGTCGCGACGGCGTCCTGATGAATCTGTTGCTGCACGAGCTCGCCCCGCACCCGGTGCCCGCGCTGCACCTGCCGACGCCGAAGGACGACTCGGACCTGGACGCGCTGTGCGCGGCGATCCGGGAACGGCCGGACGAGCGCTGGACCACGGCGCAGGCCGCGGCACACACGCATCTCAGCGCGCGCAGTCTGCAGCGCCGGTTCGCCGCCTCGACAGGAATGAGCCTGGCCCGCTGGGTCCAGCAGGCCAGGCTCATCCACGCGGTGACGCTGCTCGCCAGGGGCGTGCCCGTCACGACGGTCTCCGGGGCGGTCGGCTACGCGACGCCCAGCGCGTTCACGGCGATGTTCCGCCGAGCGCTGGGCACACCGCCGACCGCGTACTTCACCTGAGCACGCGCGCGTACGTCACTTCAGGGCGACGAGCGACGCCAGGCCCATCAGGCCGACGAGGACGCCGCCGCAGAGGCCGACGCAGCGCGCCTTCAAGCGCTCATAGCGCTTGTCGTACTCGGTGCGCAGCTCCGCGGCCCGCGCCACGATCTGGCCGAGCGCGGCCCGGTGGAAGACGAGGCGCTCCTCCACGAAGACGCGCCGCACCTCCTCGCGCTGCGCCCCGGTGAGCCATTCGAGCCGGTCGGTGAACGCCTCGGCCTGCGTATGGGCCTCGGCGACCTTCGAGTTCCACAGCAGATAGCCCTCCATCTGCTGGATTCCCGCGCTCACGTCGTGCTCGGTGCCGCTCATGCGGACGCGTCCTCGTGCGGGTTCTCGGCGTGGTCGAGGGCGGCGACGCCGGGGTGGTGCAGGTCGAAGGCCGGGGACTCGGAGCGGACGCGGGGCAGGGTGGTGAAGTTGTGCCGGGGCGGCGGGCACGAGGTGGCCCACTCCAGCGAACGGCCGTAGCCCCACGGGTCGTCGACCTCGACCTTCTTGCCGTACTTGGCCGTCTTCCAGACGTTGTAGAAGAACGGCAGCATCGACAGGCCGAGCAGGAACGCGGAAATGGACGAGATGGTGTTCAGCGCGGTGAAGCCGTCGGCCGCGAGGTAGTCCGCGTAACGACGCGGCATGCCCTCCACGCCCAGCCAGTGCTGCACCAGGAACGTCCCGTGGAAGCCGACGAACAGTGTCCAGAAGGTGATCTTGCCGAGCCGCTCGTCGAGCATCTTGCCGGTCATCTTCGGCCACCAGAAGTGGAAGCCGGCGAACATCGCGAAGACGAC
>NZ_JBSFVM010000014.1:122972-164025 GCF_053592315.1 Streptomyces sp. NPDC002754 | reverse complement strand
AGGGGCTTGAAAAGCCTGCTCAATCGCCGGCGGGGCTTGATATTCAAGCCCCGCCGGCGATTGAGGCGCGGGGTCCGGGGCAGAGCCCCGCGACCGCCACCACGGCTCCGTGAGCCTTACGTCACCTGGATCCACTTCGCTTCCGACGACACCCCATCCGCGTCGGACACGAACACCATGTACCACCCCGGCGGCACCAACGTCCGGTCCCGAGGGACGTCCACCGTCACCGAACCCTTGGACTTCGTGACGTCGAGGGCGATCGAGCGCTGCTCGACGTCCGTCGTGTGCGTCACCGCGGACGGCCGCATGAGGCGGGCCTTGACGATGCCGTCCGCGTCCTTCGTGCGGAACGTGGCCTCACCGCTCGCCGGGAGGGTCTCGGGGCCCGCCCCGAGGACGGGCCGCTGGTCGCCGCCGCGGTGCAGCGCGGGCGGCGTGTAGATCTCCATGCGCTGCTCGAAGTGGCCGAGCTTGGTGTTCTGCTGGTTGTCGTAGAGCGGGTCGGAGCCGAAGCTGGCGACCCGGCCGTCGGGTAGCAGCAGCGCCTCGGAGTGGTAGTTGCGGCCGACCTTGGGGGCGGCGGCCTCCCGGAAGGCGTTCTGCTCGGGGTCGTAGAACTGCGCCTTGAAGATGTTGCTGGCGCTGCGTCCGCGGTAGTCGGACGAGCCGTTCGTCGTGAAGACGGAGTCGTCCGGCATGATGACGGAGTTCAAGTAGCGGGTGCCCTGCGGGAGTTGGGGGCCCGTCTTGAAGGCGGGGTTCTCCTCCTTCAGGTCCACGACCGCCGTGCGGGACGTCGCCTTCTTGGACTCGCCGACACCACCACCGCCGAGGATCATGAACCGCTGGTCCTGCGCGGGCGGCAGCAGCAGTGAGGACGAGGTCTCCGTCTGGTCCGTGTCGGTGAGGCCGGGGACCTTCTCGAACTTGTTGGTCTTCAGGTCCCACAGGCCGGGGACGCGCCCCTTGGTGGCGGGGCCGTAACCGGCGTTCGAAGCCGGGTAGAAGAGCTTGCCGCCCTTGGTGAGGAAGAGGGCCGGGTACGTCGGGAAGTAGCGCTTGGGGCCCATCGACCACTTCTTGGTCTTCGGGTCGTAGATCTCGTTGTCACCGGGGTCGATCATGCCGACGTCGTCGAGGCCCGAGACCGCGAGCACCTTGCCGTCCTCCAGGCCGACCAGCGTGGGGTACCAGCGGGCCTTCGCCATCGGGTCGACCGGCACGTACCGCTCGGCGACCGGGTCGAACTCGTACGCCTCCTTGATCCCCTGGAAGTCCTGCTTCTCCATGGTGATCTTCTCGGAGAGGCCGTACGTGTTGTCGGCGTCCTTGCCCCGCAGGCCCTCGATCTCGTACTGGGCGTTGTCGTCGGTGACGTACTGCTTGCCCTTGCGGGCGGCCTCGACGAAGACGCGTGCCTCGCTCGCCTTGACCGTGGTCTTCCACGGCTGCATGACCCCGGCGGCGTTGCGCTTCTTGTCGTAGGCGCGCTTCGCCTTCGGGACGGTGACGTCGAACTTCGACACGTACTCGGTGCCGGAAGGGGATCGGAACTTCGTGCCCTTCTTCAGGTGCACCGCCTTGTCGGGGCTCTCGTTCTTGACGCGCATGCCGCCGCCGGCCCTCTCGACCTCGCCGTCGAGCTGCTCGTAGCGGGCGGTGCCGCCCGCCACCAGGAGCCGCCCGCCGGGGAGTTGGGCGTGGCCGCCACAGAAGAAGTCGGCGGGGGTGGGGATCTTCTTGAAGGTGTTCGCCTTCGGGTCCCACAGGACGGTGTCGAAGGTGCCCGCGTCGAAGCTCTTCTGCTCGTTGCCCGAGCCCGCGACGATGAGCACCTTGCCGGTGTGCAGGAGCGCGGCGTGGATGGCGTTCGTGCGGTACTCCTGCGGGATGTCGACCCGCGACCAGGAGCCGTACTTGGCCTTGTACCCGGGCTGGGCGATCTTCCAGTCCTCGTACCGTTCGGAGGCGAAGGTCCAGGCGGCCGGGGCGTTCAGGCCGACGAGGAGGGCGACGCCGCCCGCTCCGAAGACGGTCTTCTTCATCCGGCGCGAAGGTCTGTAGGACATGCGTCAGTTCCCACCTGTGGTCGATGTACGGGGGGCCGCCGGCTGCACGGCGCGGACCGGTTCCGTCTCCGGCCTCTTGGCGGTCACGGTCACTGCGGCCGCGGCCTCGCGGCGCTGCGTGACGAACCACACGACGGGCGGCGCGAGTGCGATGCACAGGGCGAGAACCGCCCATGTGCGCATGGCCACGTGGGTGTGGTCGAGGACGACGGACGCCACGAGCGACGTGGCGAGCACGCCCGCCCAGGCCAGATGGATACGGAAGGTCAGCCATCGGTCGGCGCTGGCGTCGCCGCCCTTGGGGGTGACGACGAAGCGGCTGGGGCGGCCGAGGAGGGCCGCGCCGAGCGACTTGAGGTAGATGGGCGCGGAGATCGCCGACATTCCCATGCCGGCGAGGCCGCCGGAGCCCTCGGGTTCGTGCGGCGAGACGTTGTGCCGCCGGTTCCAGAGGTAGAGGCCGATCTGGAGGGCGGCGGCGTCGCTGTAGAGCATGAGCCACACGGACGCGGTCACCTGCGTACCGGAGGCGCCCGTCCACAGGAACAGCACACAACTCAGCACGCCGAGCAGCCAGTTGACGGCCGTCATCGGGTAGTAGACGAGCATCATCGAGTACGAGAAGAGGCGGCCGAGCGGCATCGAGGCCGGGGCCTTCCAGTACTGCCTCAGCAGCGTCTCGTACGTGC
The DNA here is from genome assembly GCF_053592315.1 of Streptomyces sp. NPDC002754. Lineage (NCBI taxonomy): Bacteria > Bacillati > Actinomycetota > Actinomycetes > Kitasatosporales > Streptomycetaceae > Streptomyces > Streptomyces sp. NPDC002754. The sequence goes on along the minus strand of NZ_JBSFVM010000014.1, from coordinate 161,264 downwards.
CGCGCGACCAGCGGGTCTGCTGGGTGAAGAAGTCCGTCCAGGAGGCGGGGCCCTCGCCGACCGCGAGCACGTCGGGCGTGTAGACGGAGCGCCAGCGCTCGTGGGTGTCCGGGTTGCGGTGGCGGTGTATCTCGAAGCCGGTCGCCATGTCCTCGGTGATCGAGTCGACGAGGCCGCCGATCTGCTTCAGGGCGGAGATCCGGACGACGTTGTTGGTGCCGACGAACATGGGGGCGCGGTAGCGGTTCCCGGCGCGCTGGATCAGCGCGTGGAAGAGGAACTGCTGGGACTCGGCGGCCTTGGTGACCGGGGAGTCGTAATTGCCGTAGACCTGCGGGCCGACGACGAACGCGACGTCCGGGTCGCGGAAGTAGCCGAGCATCCGCTCGAGGAATTCGGGGTGCGGCACGTGGTCGGTGTCGACGGAGGCGAAGAAGTCGTAGTCCGCGCCGTGCGAGGCGAGCCAGGCGTTGTAATTGCCGTGCTTGGTACGGGTCTTGTGGGCGCCCTTCGCCCGGTTCCACTCCGGGACGCCCTTGCGAGTGAAGTGGTGGACGCCGAGCCGGGCGCAGAGCCGCTTGGCGTCGGGGTCGTCCCCCTCGTCCAGGAGCCAGATGTCCAGCGGCCCTTCGTGCGCGATGCGCACGGCGCCTTCGAGGGTGGCCCGCACCATCGCGAGGGGTTCCTTGCCGGGGACGTACGTCGTGAGGAACGCGACGCGGGTGCCGGGCTCGGCGCGTACCGGGATCGGGTCCCTCGCGACCATCGTCGCGTGGGCGATGGAGATGACGTTGACGAGCATGAACAGCTCGATGAGCCCGATCGCGACGAGCATCACGATGTCGAGCGAGACCAACCAGCGCTCGCCGCCTTCGCGTTCCACCCAGTGGGTGGGCCACACCAGGTACACGAGGAGTGCCCCGGTGAGCAGGGGTGCGAGCGTCATCAGCAGGACAGCTCGTATTCGGTGCGGCTCGTTCGCCAGCAGCGAGGTGTACTGCACCCGGTAGCCGCCGTCGCCGGGCGGCTCGGTGAGCGGCCCGGCGAGCCTGCTGTAGGTGTCGTAGTCGTAGCCCTCGTCAGGCCGCACAGCGCCCTCCAGGATCTGGTGTTCGACCGTCTCGGTAACCCCACAAAAGGGGACTTTCCTGGGCGTGTCGACCAGAGGAGGGCGTAAGAGTGAGGTAAGGGGAGAGCTACACCGGACAGCTACTCGGAGAGGTGTCGCTCGACCGTGTCGACCTTCGAGGTCAGGCCGTCCGTCACGGCCGGGCGGATGTCCGCCTTCACGACGACCGAGACCCGCGGCGCACGGGCCTCGACGACCGCGACGGCACGCCTGATCACGGCCATCACCTCGTCCCAGTCACCTTCAACGGACGTACTGCATCTCCCGGGGGACAACCCCCGGACCCCCGGCCACAAAAACAACCGGCCCGGCACCCCGCAGGGGGGCCGGGCCGGAACCGCAGTGCGCAGCTACTCGGAGAGGTGTCGCTCGACCGTGTCGACCTTCGAGGTCAGGCCGTCCGTCACGGCCGGGCGGATGTCCGCCTTCATGACGACCGAGACCCGCGGCGCACGGGCCTCGACGACCGCGACGGCACGCCTGATCACGGCCATCACCTCGTCCCAGTCACCTTCAACGGAGGTGAACATCGCGTCCGTGCGGTTCGGGAGGCCGGATTCGCGGACCACGCGGACCGCTTCGGCGACGTACTCCCCCACGTCCTCGCCGACCCCGAGCGGGGTCACGGAGAAGGCGACGATCATGCGCCGACCACGCCCTCCTGGCGGGCGCGGCCGGCGATCACGGCGGCCTCGCCCTCGCGCTTGAGCTTGCGCTCGGCGAAGAAGCCGCCGGTGGGCAGGACGGAGAGGACGAAGTAGAGGACGCCGGTGCCGACGCTCCACTTCGCCTTGTTCCAGGCGTCGAGCCAGAAGATCACGTACAGGACGAAGAGGACGCCGTGGATCATGCCCATCGCGGGCACCGCGTTGAAGTCCGTCGTCCGCTTCAGGACCGAGCAGATCAGCAGCAGGAGGAAGGAGACGGCCTCCGGTGCGGAGACCAGGCGGAGGCGTCGGAGGGCGGAGGCGGTCTTGAGGTCCACAGGTGCACCTTCGGCTGAGCGGGCGGACGGTCAACGATCTTGTGAATGTACGCACAAGCGTTTTCCCATTGTGGCATCGCGCCGATGGGGGCCTGTCGGCGGGCTCTCCCTGGCGGCTACCTTCGACCTCGTGGCTACGTTCCGACTGCAGGGCAGCAAAGTGCTGGCCGTCGACATGACAGGCGACAGCGTGAAGGCGAAGAACGGCTCGATGGTCGCCTACGACGGCCGGATGGCGTTCAAGAAGCTGAGCGGGGGTGGCGAGGGGATCCGGGGCATGGTGACCCGGCGCATCACCGGTGAGCAGATGACCATGATGGAGGTCAAAGGGGACGGCACCTGCTGGTTCGCCGACCGGGCGAGCGAGATCAACCTCGTCGGGCTCCAGGGCGACAAGCTCTACGTCGAGTCGAGCAACCTGCTCTGCACGGACGCCGGCCTGCGCACCGGCACCTCGTTCACCGGCGTACGCGGCGCCTCCCAGGGCAACGGCCTGTTCACGACGACCGTCGAGGGCCACGGGCAGGCGGCGATCATGAGCGAGGGCCCGGCCGTCGTCCTGCGCGTCGGCCACGACTACCCGCTGACCGTCGACCCCGGCGCGTACATCGCTCACCAGGGGAACCTGCGGCAGTCGTTCCAGTCGGGGGTCACCTTCCGTACGTTGTTGGGGGAAGGCGGCGGCGAGGCCTTCCAGATCCTCTTCGAGGGCGACGGGCTCGTCTACGTACAGCCGAGTGAGCGCAACACGATCGCGGGGGATGTGTGAGCACGATGGCGGCCTTCCGTGAGATCAACTCGAAGATGGTCGAGGCGACCGTCGTACCGGGGCAGCGGCTCTACAGCCAGCGCGGCGCGATGCTCGCGTACCAGGGGGACGTCTCCTTCACGCCCAATGTCCAGGGCGGACAGGGCGGGGTGATGTCCATGATCGGGCGGCGGGTCGCGAACGAGTCGACGCCGCTGATGACCGTGGAGGGCAGCGGCACCGTGCTGTTCGGGCACGGCGGCCACCACGTGCAGGTGATCACGCTGTCCGGCGACACCCTCTACGTGGAGGCGGACCGGCTGCTCGCCTTCGACGGGGCGCTGCGGCAGGGGACGATGTTCATGGGCGCGCAGGGCGGTGTCATGGGGATGGTGCGCGGCCAGGTCAGCGGGCAGGGCCTGTTCACGACGACGCTCCAGGGGCACGGGTCCGTGGCCGTGATGGCGCACGGCGGGGTCATCGAGGTCCCGATCACCCCCGGCCGGGCCGTTCACGTCGACCCGCAGGCGTATGTGGCGCACCACGGCGACGTGCGCAACAAGCTGTCCACGGCGCTCGGCTGGCGGGACATGGTGGGGCGCGGCAGCGGCGAGGCGTTCCAGTTGGAGCTGAGCGGGAGCGGTGCGGTGTACGTACAGGCGTCGGAGGACAAACTGTGAGCGCTCAACCCGCCGGTGGGCCGGCGATCTTCGACCCGATGACCCTGCCGGTCGACGACAACGTCAACGCGTACACCTTCTGCGTGGAACTGCGGGGCAGCCAGTGGTTCCTGCAGAAGGGGAAGATGATCGCCCACTACGGGCGGATCGACTTCAACGGCATCGGGCACGGCCGGCTCGACCGGCTCGTGCGCACCTCGTTCCACTCCCCGCTGCACGCGAGCGACTGGGTGGTCGCGGAGGGCAGCGGCAAGATGCTGCTCGCGGACCGGGCCTTCGACGTGAACTCGTACGACCTGGAGGCCGGAAACCTGACCGTCCGCGCGGGAAATCTGCTCGCTTTTCAGCCAACTCTCGCGCTGAAGCAATCGATCGTTCCCGGCTTCCTCACACTCATTGGCACCGGCAAATTCGTCGCGGCATCAAACGGTCCGGTTGTGTTCATGGAGCCGCCGATCCGGGTCGACCCGCAGGCGCTCGTCGGCTGGGCCGACTGCCCCGCGCCGTGCCACCACTACGACCACGGATATCTGACGGGCGTGATCGGCGGTCTACGTGCGATGACGGGCGTCGGCGGGGCCTCGGGCGAGGAGCATCAGTTCGAGTTCGTGGGCGCGGGGACGGTGCTGCTGCAATCCAGCGAGTCGTTGATGCCGGAACAGCAGGTGGGTGACGTACCTCACCAGGCAGGAGTTCCCGGCGGACCAGGGGCGCCCGCAGGTCAGCAGGGAGCACCGCGTCTTCCCGGACAGCTCGGCGACCTCCAGCGTCGCTTCGGGCTGTGAGCGGTAGTCTGCGGAGTGTGACGTCGAACGCGTGACCCCATTATTTTCTGGTCAGCACCCCCGGGTGCGCGGGGTGCGCAGTGTCACCCCCCACATTCGTTCACCTTTCAACTTCTTAGGTAGAATCGATTCCATGGAGACCGAGACGGCCACGCCGTGGCTGACCGACGAGGAGCAGTGCGCCTGGCGCACCCACCTGGAGGTCAACAGACTGCTCAATTATCAGCTGGAGAAGGACCTTCAGCCCTTCGGCCTGACGATGAACGACTACGAGATCCTCGTGAACCTCTCCGAGGCCGAGGATCTCCGGATGCGGATGAGCGACCTCGCGGCCGCGACCCTGCAGTCCAAGAGCCGGCTCTCGCACCAGATCACCCGCATGGAGAACGCGGGCCTGGTCCGCCGCGAGAACTGCGAGTCGGACCGCCGGGGCCTCTACACCGTACTCACCGACTACGGCATGGAGACCATGCGGAAGGTCGCCCCGCACCACGTGGCATCCGTCCGCAGGAACTTCGTGGACCTCGTCTCCGCACAGGAGCTGGGCAGCTTGCGCCAGGCACTCTCCCCCATCGCGGAACACCTGCGTTCGCAACGCGGCAAACCGTAATCCGTCAGAACCCCGTCCGGTCGGAGGGCAGCGCGAGCTCGAAGAGCGCGCCGCCCTCCGGCGCGGAACGCACCGTGAGCGAGCCGCCGTGCCGCTCCGCCACGTCCCGGGCGATGGCGAGGCCGAGTCCGGCCCCGCCGCCGTCCCGGGTGCGGGCGTCGTCGAGCCGTACGAACCGCTCGAAGATCCGCTCCCGCTCGTCCTCCGGCACGCCCTGACCGTCGTCGGCGACGCCGAGGACCACACGGCCGCCGTCCCCGGTGCGCAGCGTGACGTGCACACCGGTACGGGCATGCCGCTGCGCGTTGTCCACCAGATTGCCGAGCACGCGCGCCAACTGGCCGCGGGAACCGGTGACCTGGGCCTCCTCCTGTACGTCCACCTGTACGTCCACCGAGACGGGCAGCCGGTCGCCGACGCGCTGCGACAACTCCTCGCGCACCAGGGCGCCGAGGTCGACCTCGGCGGCGCCGGGCTTCTCTCCCGCGTCGAGCCGGGCGAGCAGCAGCAGATCGGCGGCCAGTTCCTGCAGCCGCACGGTGTCCTCGACGGCGCCGTCCACATCGAGCAACTCCGGGTGCGCCGCGCCGACTTCGAGCTGGGTGCGCAGCGAGGCGATCGGGCTGCGCAGCTCGTGCGAGGCGTCGGCGACGAAGCGGCGCTGGCGGTCCACGGAGGCCTCCAGTGCGGCGAGCGTCTCGTTCGTGGTGCCTGCGAGCCGGGCCACCTCGTCGTGGGTGTCCGGTTCCGGTACCCGCCTCCCCAGGTCCTGCGACGCCGTGATCGCGGCCATCTCGGCGCGGATGCCCTCCACGGGCCGCAGCGCGCGCCGCGTCACCAGGTACGTCACTCCGCCCACGATGACGAGCAGTACCGGGAAACCGATCAGCATGGAGGTCAACGCCGTGCTGCCCGCGCTCTGTTCGGCTTCCAGGGAGCCGCCCGCGTGCACGGTCAGATCCCCGTACGCGGTGTCCTCGACCTCGACCGCGGCGAACCGGTAGTCGGCGCTGTCGCCGTCGATGGTGGCGCTGCCGTCGGTGTAGTCGGTGTCGTTGGAGACGCTGCCGTTCTGCTGGCTGTCGTCGCCTCCGTCGTCGTCGCCGTCGTCATCGGGGCGCGCCGTGACGGTTTTGACGTCGCTCACGCCGGTGCCGGAGATCTTCTCCAGGTCCTCGGACGTGGCCAGCACCCTGCCGTCCTCGTCGAGGACCTGAACCGGGTCCTCGTCGTCCAGGTCGAGCGCTCCGGGCGCGGTGCCGGTGGCCAGGGAGGTGGCGACGCGGCGGGCGGTGGAGTCGGCGTCGCCGCCCGCCTGACCGGTGAGGTTGAAGCGCAGCGAGAGCAGCACGGTGGCACCGGCCGCGACCAGGGCGACCGCGACGACGAGGGTGGCGGCGAGGGCGGCGCGGGCCCGTACGGAGCTGAAGGGCCTCCTCAGCCTGCTCGGCCTGCTCAGCCCACTCATCGGGGCACCTCGAGCCGGTAGCCGGCGCCCCGCACCGTACGGATGAGGGAGGAGCCGAGCTTGCGGCGCAGCGCGCTGACGTACACCTCGACGATGTTCGGGTCCCCCTCGTACGCGAAGTCCCACACGTGGTCGAGGATCTCGCTCTTGGACACGAGCTCACCGGCGCGTGTCACGAGCTGCTCCAGGACCGCGAACTCCTTGGTGGTGAGCGGGACTTCACCGTCCTCGGCGTGGGTGACGCGGCGCGCGGCGGTGTCGACGGCGTAGGGGCCGACGGCGTGCACGGGGTTGGCGCTGTGGTTGCTGCCGCGGCGCCGCAGCAGCGCCTTCACGCGCGCGACCAGCACCACGTACGAGAACGGCTTGGTCAGGTAGTCGTCCGCGCCGGTGTCGAGCCCCTCCGCCTCGTCGTACTCGCCGTCCTTCGCGGTCAGCATCAGGATCGGCACGTCGTTGCCGGCGGCGCGCAGGGCGGCGCAGACCCGGTAGCCGTTCATGCCGGGCAGCATGATGTCGAGCACGACCAGGTCGTACGCCGCCTCGCTCGCCTGGTGCAGACCCTCCAGGCCGTCGTGGACCACATCGACGGCGTAGCCCTCGGCGGTGAGGCCCTTGGCAAGGGACAGGGCGAGTCGCTTCTCGTCCTCGACGATCAACAGGCGCATGTGGGCAAGGGTCGCAGGTCGAACCTGAAGAAGCCTTCAGGGTTCTTCAGCGGGGCTTCAGGGTCGTCCGGGCAGTGTGTTTCTCGAAGGACGGACAGGGCGGCCCGAAGCCGCCCAACCAGACACGGGAGAAGCTCATGAAGCGCCGTACCACTGTCATCTCCGCCATCGCCGCCGTCGCGCTGCTCGGCGGGGGCACGGCCACCGCCTTCGCGGTCGGCGACGACGGCGGCTCGTCGAAGTCGGCCGCGTCGAAGTCGTCCGTGCGGGTCAAGGACGACGATGGCGTGAGCGACCACCAGGAAGAGGCGAACGAGGCGAAGGGCGCCAAGGTCTCGGCCCAGGACGCCATCGCCGCCGCCCTGAAGCACAAGCCCGGCACGGCCGTCGGCGCCGACCTCGACTCCGACGACGGCCGGCTCGTCTGGGACGTCGACGTGATCGGCTCCGGCAACAAGTGGCAGCACGTGGAGGTCGACCCGGGCACGGGCAAGGTGCTGGGCTCCCACACGGAGCGCGACGACGACGGGGACGACAACGCGGCGCGTGTCGCGGCGACCCTGAAGGACGCGTCGACGTCGGCCGAGGACGCGGCGAAGGCGGCAGGCTCGAAGGGGACGGTCACGTCCGTGGACGCGGATGACGACGGAGTGGTCAAGGTCTGGGAGGTCGAGACGACGTCCGCGAACGGGACGGAGCACGACTGGTATGTCGACCTCCAGTCGGGTGCGGTGTCCGTGGATCACTCGTCGGACGACGACGGCGATGACGACTGACGGTCACGACTGACGGTCGCCCGGGACCGGGGCGCGGGCCACGGGGCTCCGCCCCGGATCCCGCTGCTCAAACGCCGCAGGGGCTTGAAATACGAACCCCGCTGCTCGAACGTCGCAAGCGCCGCGACCCCCGCCACCAGCGGGGCCAACGCCGCCGCCGCGAAGCAGAGGGGCAGCGGGGCGTGGCCCACGAGCAGGCCGATGCCCGCCGTGCCGGCCGAACAGCCCGCGTTCAGGGACGTGTTGACCCAGGCCCCGGCCTGCGTACGGAACCCGGCGTCCACCGAGGCGTCCGCGATCAGGTACGCCGTGGTCAGGGCCGGCGCGACGAACAGGCCCACGCACGCCGCCGCCACCGCGAGCGCGACGAGCCCCGGCGCCAGCGCCGCGGCTCCCAGCGCCACCGCGAGGCCGACCGCCAGGAACGCCAGCCGGGTGCGCGGATCCCCGCGACGGTCCACGGCCCCGTTCACGAGCCCGCCCACCGCACTGCCCGCCGAAAGTGCGGCCAGGATCCACGCAGCCGCCCCGCCCCGCCCCCGGTCCTCGGCGAACGCGAGCACCAGCAGATCGGCCGCACCGAGCGCGAACCCGACGCCGAGGGTCACGGCCACCGGCTGCCGGAGCCTGCGGGCGACCTTCCCCCGGGCCGTACGACGGCGCCCGGCAGGCCGCGGCGCCGCGGCCACCCGCGCCACGGCGGGCGAGGCGACGAACACAAGCGTTCCGACGGCCACGAGCGCGGCGCTCAGGGCGACACCGAAGGCGGCGGGGACCCACAGCACCAGCACGCCCACCAGCACGGGCCCCGACACGAGCAGCAGTTCCTCGGCGACCCCGTCGAGGCTGTAGGCGCGCTGCAACAGCCGCCGGTCGGACAGGAGTTGCCCCCACACGGTGCGCATCGTGGGCCCGAGCGGCGGCGTCAGCGCCCCGGTCGGCAGGGCGAGGGCGACGAGCAGCCAGGCGGGCGCCTCCGGCCGCCAGGCGACGGCGGCGAGGACCGCGAGCAGCGCGGCGTACGACAGGGCCATCGGGGGCAGCGCGCGGCGCGGCCCGTACCGGTCGATGAGCAGGGCGCGCAGCGGTGACAGGAGCACGCTGGCGGCGCCGTACAGCGCCATGACCGCGCCCGCGACGGCGTACGAGCCGGTGGCGGCGGTCACGGCGAGCATCAGGGAGAGAGCGACGGTCCCGTAGGAGAGGCGCCCGAGCAGGGCGGCACCAAAGGTGCGCAGGGCGTACGGGGTCCGCAACACGGCGGCGTACATGACGGTTTCCTCCGGAAGGAAGCATGCGTGGAGAACTCAACGGGGCGTGGAAGCACCGGAGTTCTCTACACACGGAGGAAGGACATGGCCGCACCGTAACAGCGGGCGCCCGCGGTGAACAGACCGTCAGGAACCCGCCGCGTTCGCGGTCATGACCCCGTGAGGCCCTTCACCAGCTCGTCCGCCGCCCGGTACGGGTCGAGGTCGCCGGACACGATGCGTTCGGCGAGTGCGCCGAGGCGGCGGTCCCCGGAGAGGTCGCCGATCCGTTCGCGCAGGGCGGTCACCGCGATCGTCTCGACCTCGCGGGCCGCGCGCGCCGCACGGCGCTCGGAGAGCACGTCGTGCTCCTCCATCCACGCCCGGTGCTTCTCCAGGGCCTCGACGACCTCGTCGATGCCCTCACCGCGCGCGGCGACCGTCTTCACGATCGGGGGGCGCCAGTCGCCGGGGGCGCGGGATTCGCCGAGCCCCAGCATGTGGTTCAGCTCGCGGGCCGTGGAGTCGGCGCCGTCCCGGTCGGCCTTGTTGACCACGTACACGTCGCCGATCTCCAGGATTCCGGCCTTGGCCGCCTGGATCCCGTCGCCCATGCCGGGCGCGAGCAGGACCACACTCGTATCCGCCTGCGAGGCGATCTCGACCTCGGACTGGCCCACGCCGACCGTCTCGACCAGGATCACGTCGCAGCCGGCGGCGTCGAGGACCCGGATCGCCTGCGGCGCGGCCCACGCGAGCCCGCCGAGGTGCCCGCGCGTCGCCATCGAGCGGATGTAGACGCCGGGGTCGGACGCGTGCTCGGACATCCGGACCCGGTCGCCGAGGAGCGCGCCGCCGCTGAACGGCGACGAGGGGTCGACCGCGAGTACACCGACCCGCTTCCCGGTCCGCCGGTACGCGCTCACGAGCGCCGACGTGGAGGTCGACTTGCCGACACCGGGCGAGCCGGTGAGCCCGACCACGTACGCGTTCCCGGTCAGCGGGGCCAGTGCGGCCATGACCTCGCGCAGCTGCGGGGACGCCCCCTCCACCAGCGAGATCAGCCGGGCCACGGCACGCGGCCTGCCCTCCCTCGCCTGCGCGACCAACGTGGGGACGTCCTGCATCACAGCTCCGTTCACCAGTTCCCGTACGCCGACGAATCCGAAAGGCGCTACGCCTTGGGTACCCGCACCACCAGCGCGTCACCCTGACCGCCACCACCGCACAGGGCGGCCGCGCCGACGCCGCCGCCGCGCCGCTTCAGCTCCAGGGCGAGGTGCAGGACGATGCGCGCGCCGGACATCCCGATCGGGTGACCCAGGGCGATGGCACCACCGTTGACGTTCACCTTTTCCGAGGACACGCCGAGGTCCTTCATCGACTGCACGGCGACCGCCGCGAAGGCCTCGTTGATCTCGATGAGGTCGAGGTCCTCGGTGGCGATGCCCTCCTTCTTGAGGGCGTGCTGGATGGCGTTCGAGGGCTGCGACTGCAACGAGTTGTCCGGTCCCGCGACGTTGCCGTGCGCGCCGATCTCGGCGATCCACTCCAGGCCCAGCTCCTGCGCCTTCGTCTTGCTCATGACGACGACCGCCGCGGCGCCGTCCGAGATCTGCGAGGAGGTGCCCGCGGTGATCGTGCCCTCCTTGTCGAAGGCCGGGCGCAGCTTGCCGAGCGACTCCGCGGTGGTCTCCGCGCGGATGCCCTCGTCCTTGCTGAAGAGGACCGGCTCGCCCTTGCGCTGCGGGATCTCGACGGGCGTGATCTCGGCCTCGAAGATGCCGTTCTTCTGCGCGGCGGCGGCCCGCTGGTGCGACAGGGCGGCCACCTCGTCCTGCGCGGGACGGGCGATGCCCAGGCGGGTGTTGTGCTTCTCCGTCGAGGCGCCCATGGGGATGTTCTCGAAGGCGTCGGTGAGGCCGTCGTGCGCCATCGCGTCGAGCATCTCGATCGCGCCGTACTTGTAGCCCTCGCGAGACTTCGGCAGCAGGTGCGGAGCGTTCGTCATGGACTCCTGGCCACCGGCCACGACCACGTCGAATTCGCCGGCGCGAATCAGCTGGTCGGCGAGCGCGACGGCGTCGAGCCCGGACAGACACACCTTGTTGATCGTGAGCGCCGGGACGTTCATCGGAATGCCCGCCTTGACCGCGGCCTGGCGCGCCGGGATCTGCCCCGCCCCGGCCTGCAGCACCTGGCCCATGATCACGTACTGCACCTGGTCGCCACCGATTCCCGCACGGTCGAGGGCGGCCTTGATCGCGAAGCCGCCGAGGTCGGCTCCGGAGAAGGACTTGAGCGAGCCGAGCAGACGGCCCATGGGCGTCCGCGCGCCCGCGACGATCACTGAGGTGGTACCGGTCGTTCCTGACATGAGGCACGGCCCCTTGGAGGTGAGGAGTGAACGAGGGTTTACCTAGAAAGGTACTGACCGGTATGGCCCGCGTCACCGGCACACGAGTGTGATCGCGCGCACGTTGCGTAACCACTCGGAGCGCGCTGCACTGACAGCATGCTGACGCGAATCGACCACATCGGGATCGCCTGCTTCGACCTCGACAAGACCGTCGAGTTCTACCGGGCCACGTACGGCTTCGAGGTGTACCACTCCGAGGTCAACGAGGAGCAGGGCGTGCGCGAGGCCATGCTCAAGGTCAATGAGACGAGCGACGGGGGCGCCACCTACCTCCAGTTGCTCGAACCCACCCGCGAGGACTCGGCCGTCGGCAAGTGGCTGGCCAAGAACGGCGAGGGTGTGCACCACATCGCCTTCGGCACGGCCGACGTCGACGCGGACGCCGCCGACATCAAGGACAAGGGCGTCCGCGTCCTCTACGACGAGCCCCGGCGCGGCTCGATGGACTCGCGGATCACGTTCCTGCACCCCAAGGACTGCCACGGCGTACTGACCGAACTCGTCACCGCCGCACCCAAGGACTCGACGGAGCACTGATCTCCACATAGCCGTGCCGGTAGGCTTGTGGGGCGGCTGCCGTCTCCAACGGCCGGTCGTGGGCCGGGGTCCGGGTATCGGGGGACGAGGGTCGGGGCAAGTCGGGCAGCACACGGCAGCAGCCGCACCGGTCCGACGGCGCCACGCCATTCGATCTGACACCATTCCCCGGGGGCTCCGTCCGCGGGATGGGCGGGGCTCGTAAGAAGAACTTGCGACCAGGGGACGGATGGGACCGCGCAGTGCGGGGCTATGAGAGCCAGGACGGCCGACGGCCGGCTGAGACCGACCATCTCTCGCGGTTCGAAGCCGAGATGGACCGGCTGAAGACCGATCGGGAGAAGGCCGTCCAGCACGCCGAGGACCTCGGCTACCAGGTGGAGGTGTTGCGCGCCAAGTTGCACGAGGCGCGCCGCAGCCTCGCGTCCCGGCCTGCCTACGACGGGTCGGACATCGGCTACCAGGCCGAGCAGCTCCTGCGCAACGCGCAGATCCAGGCCGAGCAGTTGCGCGCCGACGCCGAGCGCGAGCTGCGCGATGCCCGCGCGCAGACCCAGCGGATCCTCCAGGAACACGCCGAGCAGCAGTCCCGGCTCCAGTCCGACCTGCACACGGAGGCGGTCAACCGCCGCCAGCAGCTCGACCAGGAGCTCGCCGAGCGCCGCCGCACGGTCGAGACGCACGTCAACGAGAACGTGCAGTGGGCCGAGCAACTGCGCGCCCGCACCGAGCAGCAGGCCCGCCGCCTCCTCGACGAGTCCCGCGCCGAGGCCGACCAGGCGCTCGCCGCCGCCCGCACCGAGGCCGAGCGGGTCGCCGACCAGGCCCGCCAGCGACTCACCTCCGAGGCCGAGGAGGCGCGCTCCGAGGCGCAGTCGATCCTGGCCCGCGCCCGGCAGGACGCCGAGCGCCTCCTGAACGCCGCGTCGACGCAGGCGCAGGAGGCCACCGACCACGCCGAGCAACTGCGGACGTCGACGGGCGAGGAGTCCGAGCAGGTCCGCCGCCGCTCCGGAGAACTGAGCCGGGCCGCCGAGCAGAAGATCGCCGAGGCGGACAGCGCGCTGCGCGAGGCCCGCACCGAGGCCGACAAGGTGCTCGCGGAGGCGAAGGACGCCGCGGGCAAGCAGCTCGCGAGCGCCGAGGCGGCCAACGAGCAGCGCACCCGCACCGCCAAGGAGCAGGTGGCCCGCCTCGTGCAGGAGGCCACCAAGGACGCGGAGACCACCAGGTCGGAGGCCGAGCAGGTCGTCGCCGACGCGAAGGCCGAGGCCGAGACGCTGATCGCCGCGGCCAAGGAGAAGGCCCGTACGGTCACCGCCGAGGAGACCGCCGGCGAGCTCGCGAAGGCCGCGCGCACCGCGGAGGACGTGCTCAACAAGGCGTCCGAGGAAGCCAAGGCGACGACGAAGGCGGCGGCCGACGAGGCGGAGCGGCTCCGCACCGACGCCGAGACCGAGGCCGACCGGCTGCGCGCCGAGGCGCACGACCTGGCGACGGAACTCAAGGGCGCCGCCAAGGACGACACCAAGGAGTACCGCGCCAAGACCGTCGAGCTTCAGGAAGAGGCGCGGCGGCTGCGCGGCGAGGCCGAGCAGCTGCGCGCCGAGGCCGTCGAGGAGGGCGAGCGGATCCGGGCCGAGGCCCGCCGCGAGGCCGTCCAGCAGATCGAGGAGTCGGCCAGCACCGCAGAGCAGCTGCTCTCCAAGGCGAAGGCCGACGCCGACGAGCTGCGGACCTCCGCGACGACGGAGAGCGAGCGCGTCCGTACGGAGGCCATCGAGCGGGCCACGTCACTGCGCAAGCAGGCCGAGGAGACGCTGGAGCGCACGCGCGCGGAGACCGAGCGGTACCGCACCGAGGCCGAGGAGCAGGCCGAGGCCACCAGGTCCGAGGCGGAGCGCGCGGCGCAGGAGCTCAAGGACGAGGCCGAGCAGGCGATGCGGGCCAAGCAGGATGAGGCGGCCCACGAGCTGACCCGCCTGCACACGGAGGCCGAGGAGCGCCTGACCGCGTCGGAGACGGCGCTGAACGAGGCGCGGGAGCAGGGCGAGACGCTGCGCCGCGAGGCCGCCGAGGAGGTCGAGCGGCTGCGCGCGGACGCCGCCGAGCGCGCCCGCACGGTGCAGTCGCAGGCCGAGGCGGAGGCCGAGCGCCTTCGCGACGAGGCCGCGTCCGATGCCTCGACGACCCGCTCCGAAGCCGAGAACGCCGCCGTACGACTGCAGTCCGAGGCCGCGGCGGAGGCCGAGCGGCTCAAGACGGAGGCGCAGGAGTCCGCCGACCGGACCCGCGCCGAGGCGCGGACCGCCGCCGAGCGGATCGCCACCGAGGCCGCCGAGACGCTGGCCGCCGCCCAGGAGGAGGCGGCCCGGCGCCGCCGCGAGGCCGATGAGACGCTCGGCAGCGCGCGCGAGGAGGCCGAGCAGGAGCGCTCGCGGGCCCGCGAGCAGAGCGAGGAGCTCCTCGCGGTGGCACGCGCGCGTGTCGACGAGGCGCAGGCCGAGGCCGTACGTCTGGTCGAGGAGGCGGACCAGCGGGCGACCGAGATGGTCTCGGCCGCCGAGCAGACGGCGCAGCAGGTGCGCGACTCCGTGGCCGGTCTGCACGAGCAGGCCCAGGAGGAGATCACCGGGCTGCGCAGCGCCGCCGAGCACGCGGCGGAGCGCACGCGGACGGAGGCGCAGGAGGAGGCCGACCGGGTCCGCTCCGACGCCTACGCGGAGCGCGAGCGCGCCACCGAGGACGCGAACCGGGTCCGTTCCGAGGCCACCACCGAGGCGGAGGCCGCCAAGGCGATGGCGGAGCGCACCGTTTCGGAGGCCTTCACGGAGGCGGAGCGGCTGCGCACGGACGCCTCAGAGCACGCCCAGCAGGTCCGTACGGAGGCCTCCGACCTGCGCTCGGCCGCCGACCAGGACGCCTCGCGCACCCGCGCGGACGCCCGCGAGGACGCCAACCGGATCCGCTCGGACGCGGCCGAGCAGGCCGACACGCTGATCACCGAGTCGGCCACCGAGGCCGAGCGCCTGACGACGGAGACCAACGCCGAGGCGGAGCGGGTCCGCTCCGAGTCCACGGCGAAGGCCGAGAAGCTCGTCGGTGACGCGAGCACCGAGGCCGAGCGGCTGCGCGCCGAATCGACGGCCGCCGCCGAGCAGTTGACCCACGAGACGCGGGCCGAGGCCGAGCGCGTACGGACCGAGTCCGTGGCCAATGCCGAGAAGCTGATCTCGGACGCGTCCGGCGACGCGGAGCGGCTGCGCGCCGAGGCCGCCGAGACGGTCGCCTCCGCGCAGCAGCACGCCGAGCGGATCCGCACCGAATCCGAGCGCGTCAAGGCGGACGCCGCGGCCGAGGCGGACCGCATCACGGCGGCCGCGCGCGAGGAGTCCGAACACACCCTGGACGAGGCCCGCAAGGACGCCAACAAGCGGCGTACGGAGGCCGCGGAGCAGGTCGACAAGCTGATCACGGAGTCCGCGGCCGAGGCCGACAAGCTGACCCGCGAGGCGCAGGAGGCGGCGCAGAAGACGACCGCCGACGCGGAGTCGCAGGCCGACACGATGGTCGGCGCGGCCCGTACAGAGGCCGAGCGTCTGATCGCGGAGTCGACCGTCGAGGGCAACTCGATCGTGGAGAAGTCCCGTACGGACGCGGACGAGTTGCTCGTCGGCGCCCGCAGGGACGCGACGCAGATCAGGGAGCGCGCCGAGGAGCTGCGGGACCGGATCACGACCGAGATCGAGGAGCTGCACGAGCGCGCGCGCCGCGAGTCCTCGGAGGCCATGAAGAACGCGGGCGACCGCTGTGACGCCCTCGTCAAGGCCGCGGAGGAGCAGCTCTCCGAGGCGCAGACGAAGGCCAAGGAGCTGCTGAACGACGCGAATTCGGAGGCCGGCAAGGTCCGGATCGCGGCCGTGAAGAAGGCCGAAGGTCTTCTCAAGGAAGCCGAGCAGAAGAAGGCCGACCTGTCCCGCGAGGCGGAAAAGATCAAGGCGGACGCGGAGGAGGAGGCCACGGCCATGACCGAGAAGGGCCAGCGGGACCTCGACGTGCTGGTCAGGCGCCGCGAGGACATCAACGCCGAGATCTCCCGTGTCCAGGACGTACTGGAGGCGTTGGAGAGCTTCGAGGCTCCGACGGGCGGGGGCGCCAAGACCGCGTCCAATAGCGGCTCCGCCGCGGGTGGCGTCAAGGCGGGGGCCACCGCAGGGGCCACACGTTCGGGTGGCAAGAGTTCGGAGGGCTAGCCTTTCGGCCAACTATCGTGCTCGCCAAGGACGTTTGGTCCTGTTCTGGCAAGTACTCCGTCCCTACGCCACTCAAAAGGGGTGACATTCTAGAGCTGAAGGCTGACCAATCCGACATCCGCCCGATGACACGCCGCTACGCCCCCTAGGATTCCCCCTATCACCTCACCGGTCTCATTCGACAGGAACCCCATGAGCGACACTTCCCCCTACGGCTTCGAGCTTGTGCGGCGTGGGTACGACCGCGCTCAGGTGGACGAACGGATCTCCAAGCTCGTCTCCGACCGTGACAGCGCTCTTGCTCGTATCACTGCTCTGGAAAAGCGCATCGAGGAACTCCACCTCGAGACGCAGAACGCCCAGGCGCAGGTGAACGACGCGGAGCCGTCGTACGCCGGCCTCGGCGCGCGCGTCGAGAAGATCCTCCGCCTCGCCGAGGAGGAGGCCAAGGACCTGCGCGAAGAGGCCCGCAGGGCTGCCGAGCAGCACCGGGAGCTCGCCGAGTCCGCGGCCCAGCAGGTGCGCAACGACGCGGAGTCGTTCGCCGTCGAGCGCAAGTCCAAGGCCGAGGACGAGGGCGTTCGGATCGTCGAGAAGGCCAAGGGCGAGGCCACCGCGCTGCGCTCCGAGGCGCAGAAGGACGCGCAGTCCAAGCGCGAGGAGGCGGACGCCCTCTTCGAGGAGACGCGCGCCAAGGCCGCCCAGGCCGCCGCCGACTTCGAGACGAACCTTGCCAAGCGCCGCGAGCAGTCGGAGCGTGACCTGGCCTCGCGTCAGGCCAAGGCCGAGAAGCGCCTCGCCGAGATCGAGCACCGCGCCGAGCAGCTCCGCCTCGAGGCCGAGAAGCTGCGTACCGACGCCGAGCGCCGCGCCCGCCAGACGGTGGAGACGGCTCAGCGTCAGGCCGAGGACATCGTCGCGGACGCGAACGCGAAGGCGGACCGGATCCGCAGCGAGTCCGAGCGGGAGCTGGCGGCACTCACCAACCGCCGCGACTCGATCAACGCGCAGCTGACGAATGTCCGCGAGATGCTGGCCACCCTCACGGGTGCGGCGGTCGCCGCCGCGGGCGCCCCGGCAGAGGACGAGCCGGCCTCCCGCGGAGTCCCGGCCCAGCAGTCCCGCTAATTCAAGCCCCGCCGGCGGCCCCGGCCCCGGCGGGGCTTGAAAGGCCTGCTCAATCGCCGCAGGGGCTTGAAAGATCGCCTCAATCGCCGGCGGGGCTTGATAATTCAAGCCCCGCCGGCGATTGAGGCGATCTTTCCAGCCCCGCCGGCGTTTGAGGCGCGGGGTCCGGGGCGGAGCCCCGGGGCCGTAACGCCGGTGCCGGGGGCCGGGCGGCTGGGCCGATCGAGGGAATCGCGCGGCGCGGCGTGACCGGCCAACCCACGCCCCGCCGAACCGCGATGGAAAGGTGTCGGCTCACGACTGTCGTCAACTCCGCGAACAGTGAAGGGCCTTCATGCGACCGCGCCGCCCGCTCGCCCTCGCCGCCATCACCCTCACCACCTCCGCTCTCACCGCCCTCGGCCCCCCGAACGAGGCCACCGCCGACACCGGCACCCAAGCCTGCGCGGCAGCGAACCGCGGCGACTTCCCCATCGACACCCGCATCGACGAGGGCCCCGCCACCTACCACCCCGGCGACGCCCCCCGGCACTTCTCGCTCGACCTCACCAACACCACCACCGCCCGCTGCGCCGACCTCCACCCCGTCCTCGTACTGGTCGACGAGGACCGGAAACTGACGCCGAAGCACATCGCGCTGGAGTTCCGCGACGCGGGCCGCTGGCGCCCCGTGACCGTCGAGCGGACCGCCCGGGACGAGAACATCGGCGTCTTCGACGGCTTCCCCGGGTTCTCGGTCGGCGCGGGCGACACGGTCACCGTCGACGTCCGCCTCGCGTTCGCCGACGACACCCGCCCCGACGACGTCGTCGCCAACGCCGCGCTCGTCCGGCGCAAGGACGACGACGGCGACTGGGTGGGAGAGTCCGACGACTATCCGTTCGCCATTGAAGAGTCCGCGGGTCCGGGTTCGACCCTCGCGGACGAAGCGGGCGAGCTCGCCCGGACGGGCCCGCGCGCCCTGCTCGGACTGGGGGTCGCGGCCGGCACCCTCCTCCTCGCCGGCGCGACCCTCGTGGTGGGAGCCCGACGGCTCCGCGTCGGCGGACGCTGAGCCAGGGCCCAAGGGGACGCAAGACAGGTGTTCACCCGCATCTGCGACCATCCCCGCGTGGACTACCCGAACGACCAGGCCCCCGGCGCCCCCGTGCGCGACGGCATCCCCGAGCACGGACGCATCCCGAAGTACTACGCCGTCAAGGCCCAAATCGCCGCGCTGCTCAGCGAGTTGAGTGAAGGGGAGGCCCTCCCCGCCGAGCGCGAACTCGCCCTGCGCTACGAAGTGGCCCGCGAAACCGTGCGGCAGGCCCTGCGCGAGCTGCTGCTCGAAGGGCGGCTGCGGCGGCACGGCAGGGGCACCGTCGTCGCCGGCCCGAAGCTGGCGCAGCCGCTGTCCCTCGCCTCGTACACCGAAGGAGTCCGCCGACAGGGCCGGCGCCCGGGTCGCACCCTCATCGGCCTCGAACGCTTCCCGTGCCCGCCCGCGCTCGCCGCCGAGATCGGCCTCGAACGGGCCGAACCCGTCTGGCACATGGAACGCGTACTGCTCGCCGACGACGAGCGCGTGGGCCTTGAGTCGACCTACGTGCCCGTGGCCCGGGCGCCGCGACTCGACGCCGAGTTCGACCCCGACTCCTCGTTCTACTCCTACGTCCACGACCGCCTCGACATCGAGTTCGGCTCGGCCGACGAGCGCATCGAGACGGTGCTCGCGACCCCGCGCGAGGCCCTGCTCATCGGCACGCCGCCCGCGCTGCCGATGCTGCTCATCCACCGGATCTCGTACGACACCGGGCGCCGCGCCACGGAGCGGGTGCGGACGCTCTACCGCGGGGACCGCTTCTCGTTCACCGCGCGTCTGGGCTCGGACAGCTGGTAATTACCCACGGCTCCCCTCTCCCTCCTCCAGAAATAACAGAACGGTAACGGGTCTGGTCCAACCTTGGGTGCCCGTTCACCGTCCCGTTGCCGCGCCGCTCCGCGCGGGACACCCGCCGCCGGGAGCGTGGCCGCCGTGAGAGACAACGACCAGAAGCTGAGCGGCATCCGGTTCGACCGGGTGTCGGTCGCGTACGGCGGCACCACCGTTCTCGACTCCCTCGACCTGACCGTCGAGCCCGGCGAGGTGATGGCCCTCCTCGGCCCCTCGGGCTCGGGGAAGACCACCGCGCTGCGCGCCGTCGCCGGGTTCGTGCGGCCCGCGTCCGGGAGGGTGTTCCTCGGCGGCCGCGACGTCACCGACCTGCCGCCGCACCGGCGCGGCATCGGCATGGTCGTGCAGAGTTACGCGCTCTTCCCGCACCTGCGCGTCGAGGACAACGTCGCGTTCGGGATGAAGGCCCAGAGGGTGCCGAAGGGTGAGATACCCGGCCGCGTCGCCGAAGCCCTCGAACTGACCGGCATGGCCTCCTACGCCAAGCGGTACCCGCGCGAACTCTCCGGCGGCCAGCAGCAGCGCGTCGCCATCGCGCGCGCCCTCGCCGTCCGGCCCGGCGTGCTGCTCCTCGACGAGCCGCTGTCCGCGCTCGACGCGACACTCCGCTCCGGCATGCTCGCCGAACTCGCGCGGCTGCACCGCGAGTTGCCCGACGTCTCGATCCTGTACGTCACCCACGACCAGGTCGAGGCGCTCACCCTCGCCGACCGCATCGCCGTCATGGACAAGGCCCGCCTCCAGGACGTCGGCACGCCGCAGGACCTGTACCGGCGCCCGCGCACCGAGTTCACCGCCTCCTTCGTCGGCAACGCCAACCTCCTCCCGGTGACGGTGGGTTCGGGCTCCGTATCGCTGGGAGGTGCCGAGCTGAAGCTCCCGACCCCGGATGCCGCCATCGGCTCCACCGCCACGCTGTGCGTCCGCCCGCACCTCGTCGGCCTCGGCGAAGGCCCCAACTCCCTTACGGGCAAGGTCTCCGAGGTCCAGTGGCGTGGCTCCACCC
Source organism: Streptomyces sp. NPDC002754 (assembly GCF_053592315.1). Classification (NCBI taxonomy): domain Bacteria; kingdom Bacillati; phylum Actinomycetota; class Actinomycetes; order Kitasatosporales; family Streptomycetaceae; genus Streptomyces; species Streptomyces sp. NPDC002754. Next base: position 140,889 of record NZ_JBSFVM010000014.1, on the reverse strand, counting down.
ACCGCCTGCACGTCGACGTCGACGGCCATCAGGTCAAGGCGGACCTGCGCGAGCTGCGTGACCCGCCCGTGCTCGGCGACCGGGTCACCCTGCACTTCGCGCCGGACGATGCGGTGCTGCTCTCCGCAGGGGTGACCGATGGCTAGTACCGTCCCGGGCCTCAAGGAACGTGAACCGGCACCGGGGACTGTGCCCACCCGTTCCGCCGTGCGGAACACCTGCCCACAGCGGCGGCTGCCGCGCATGATCTGGGCCCTGCCGCCCGTCGCCGCCCTCGCGGTCGTCTTCCTCTACCCGCTCTTCCTCGTCGTCCAGCAGTCGCTCACCCCCGACACCGGCGGCACATCCCTGAAGCCGTACGCCGATGTCTTCGCGTCGTCCGCGTTCCGCGAGGCGCTCGGCACGACGGTGTGGCTCGCCGTCGGGTCCACGGTCGGCTGTCTCGTCCTCGGCTTCGCGCTCGCGCTGATCGTCGCGTTCGTGCCGTTCCCCGGCGCGAAGGCCGTCGCCCGCTTCATCGACGTCTTCCTGTCCTTCCCCTCCTTCCTGATCACGCTCGCCCTGCTGTTCGTGTACGGGCAGGTGGGCATGGCCAACGGGGTGTGGACGGACGTCACAGGCGCCGCAACCGGCCCCTTCCAGTTCCTGGCCACGCCGTGGGGCGTGCTGCTCGCCGAGATCACCTACTTCACGCCGTTCGTGATGCGCCCGCTGCTCGCCGCGTTCTCGCAGGTCGACACGGGACAGCTGGAGGTCGCCGCGTCGCTCGGGGCGCGGCCCGCCCGGATCGTGCGGCAGGTGATCCTGCCGGAGGCACTGCCGGCGCTCGCCGCCGGTGGCTCGCTGGTCCTCGTCCTGTGCCTCAACGAGTTCGGGATCGTCCTGTTCACCGGCGCCAAGGGCGTCACGACGCTGCCGACCCTCGTCTACAGCAAGGCGATCCTCGAATCCGACTACCCGGGCGCATGCGTCGTCGCGGTCGTCAACGTCCTTGTCTCCGTGAGCCTTTACGGCCTGTACCGGGTGGTGAGCCGCCGTGCTCGTACATAGCAAGGCCGGCAAGTGGGGCGCCTGGGGCCTCTTCTTCGTCCTCTTCCTGCCGCTGTTCGCCCTGCCGCTTCTCGTCGTCCTCGCCGCGTCCTTCGCCACGAACTGGTCCGGCGCCCTGCCCTCCGGCCTCACCGGCGGCCGCTACGAGGCCGCCACCAGCGGCGACTCCCTCACCGCCCTGACCACCAGCCTGGTCACGGCCGTCACCGCGAGCGTGCTCGCGCTGGTCGTCGGCGGCTGGGCCGCGCTCGCCGCCGCCACGCTGAACAAGCGCGGACGCCGCGTGCTGGACGCCCTGTTCGTGCTTCCGGTCGCCGTGCCGTCCGTGGTCGTCGGCCTCGCGGTCCTCGTCGCGTTCAGCCGGCCGCCGATGCTGCTCAACGGCACCCGCTGGATCGTGATCATCGCCCACACGATCCTGGTCACGGCCTTCGCCTACCAGTCGGTGTCCGCCGCCCTCCAGCGCCTCGACCCCTCCTACGAACAGGCCGCGGCCTCGCTGGGCGCCCGCCCCGCGTACGTCCTGTGGAAGGTGAAGCTGCCACTGCTTCTGCCCTCCCTGAACGCCGCCGCGGGCCTCTGCTTCGCCCTGTCCATGGGCGAGTTGAGCGCCACGATGATGCTCTACCCGCCGAACTGGATGCCGCTCCCGGTGCAGATCTACGCGACCACCGACCGCGGCTCCCTCTTCACCGGCTCCGCTATCGCGGTGGTCCTGATGGCCGCCACGCTGCTCGTCCTGCTGGCCATGTCGCGGATCCGCACCAAGGCCTCGTACCGCTGAAGACCCCGCTGTAGACCTCGCTGAAGTCCCATACGTAGCAACGGAGTTCATCACGCCATGCGCAAGCACACGCTCACCACCGTCGCCGCCGCCACCGGCGCTCTCGCCCTCGCCGCGACCCTGACCGGCTGCGGCGGCAGCTCCGCCGCGTCCGACGAGAAGACCGTCACCGTCTACAGCGCCGACGGCCTCAAGGGCGAGAACGGCGACGGCTGGTACGACAAGGTCTTCAAGGACTTCACCAAGAAGACCGGCATCAAGGTCGACTACGTGGAGGGCGGCTCCGGCGAGATGGTGCAGCGCGCCGTCCGCGAGAAGGTCAACACCCAGGCCGACGTCCTCGTGACGCTCCCGCCGTTCATCCAACAGGCCGACAGCAAGGGCCTGTTGGCGAAGTACGCGCCCAAGGGCTCGGACCAGGTCGACGGCGCCGACAAGGCGGCGAATGGCACCTGGACGTCCGTCGTGAACAACTACTTCGGCTTCATCTACAACAAGAAGGAGCTGAAGCAGCAGGCGCCCACCACGTGGGAGCAGCTCCTCGACGCGAAGTACAAGAACAAGCTCCAGTACTCCACGCCCGGCATCGCGGGCGACGGCACCGCCCTGCTGGTCAAGGCCATGCACGACTTCGGCGGCAAGGAACAGGCCATGGCCTACCTGAAGAGGCTCCAGGCCAACAACGTCGGCCCGTCCGCCTCCACCGGCAAGCTCGCGCCCAAGGTCGACAAGGGCGAACTCCTCGCCGCCAACGGGGACGTGCAGATGAACTACGCCCAGTCCAAGGACATGCCGAACCTCGGCATCTGGTTCCCGAAGAAGGGCTCGGGGAAGCCGACTTCCTTTGCTCTGCCGTACGCGGGCGGCCTCGTGAAGAACGCCCCGCACACCGCCAACGGCAAGAAGTTCCTGGACTTCATGCTCGACGCGGAGCAGCAGAAGCAGGTCAGCTCCGTCGGCGGCGGCTTCTCGCCGCGCGCCGACGTGAAGGCCACCGACGCCAACGCCGTCGAACTCGCCAAGATCATGGACGGCGTGCAGATCTTCGAGCCGGACTGGAACGACATCGCCAAGAACCTCCAGACGTACGTGGACGACTGGAAGACGGCGACCGGCAGCTGAGAGGCCGGTGTCAGACCAGGTCGACGAGGTCCGCGATCGAGTCGACCACCTTGGTCGGCCGGAACGGGAAGCGGTCGATGTCCGACTTGGCGGTGAGCCCGGTCAGGACGAGATACGTCGTCATCCCGGCCTCCAGGCCCGCCAGCACGTCCGTGTCCATCCGGTCGCCGATCATGGCGCTGGACTCCGAGTGCGCCCCGATCGCGTTGAGCCCTGTCCGCATCATCAGCGGATTCGGCTTCCCGACGAAGTACGGGTCCTTGCCGGTCGCCTTGGTGATCAGCGCCGCCACCGAACCCGTCGCCGGCAGCACACCCTCCGTGGAGGGGCCGGTGTTGTCGGGGTTGGTGGCGATGAACCGGGCCCCGCCGTTGATCAGCCGGATCGCCTTGGTGAGCGCCTCGAACGAATACGTACGGGTCTCCCCGAGGATCACGAAGTCGGGGTCCGAGTCGCTGAGGATGTAGCCGACCTCGTGCAGCGCCGTCGTCAGACCCGCCTCGCCGATCACATACGCCGTGCCGTTCGGCCGCTGGCTGTCGACGAACCGGGCGGTGGCGAGCGCGGACGTCCAGATGTTCTCGATCGGGACTTCCAGGCCGATCCGGTTCAGACGGGCGTGCAGGTCACGGGCCGTGTACATGGAATTGTTCGTCAGGACGAGGAACGGCTTGCCGGAGTCCCGCAGCTTCTTGATGAACGCGTCCGCGCCCGGGATCGGCACCCCCTCGTGCATGAGGACCCCGTCCATGTCGGTCAGCCACGATGCGATGGGCTTGGGCTCTGCCATGTGTGCGGACTCCTCGGCGCTCGATCGACTGACCGCCATCGTATGCACCCGCCCCGCCAGGTGTGACCTGCCACGGGAGTCTCCCGGGATGCGGAACGCGGCCGCAGGCGTGAGCCTGACTGGAGGAGGTTCACGATGCGTGCAGGACTGCTTGCTGTCGGTATCGCGGGGGCGGTCGTCCTGGTGACCGCACCGGCCACCGCGGCCCAGGCCGCCGAAGGCGGTGGAACGATCACCGTCACACCACGGGACGCGCCCGCGGGCACCGAGGTCGACCTGCGGGTGACCGGCTGCGAGGGCACCACGGGCAGCGCCAGTTCCGCGGCCTTCGTGTCACCGGCCCGGCTCGCGCCCTCCGCCGACGACCCCACCCTGTTCGCGGAGGCCCGCGTGAAGTCCTCCGCCGGGCCCGATGCCTACTCGGTCTCGGTGACCTGCGACGGCGTCGAGGGCAAGGTCACCGGCACCCTCCGCGTCCTCGACGGATCCGCCGCCGACGCCTCGCCCACACCGTCCCCGACCGCCCCCGTGCACGCGGGCGGCGGCGGCACCGCCGAACGGCAGGCCCTCGCCGTCCACCGGCCCTCCACGGCAGCGCCCAGCGAGGGCCCCGGCACCCGGCACGCCCTCATCGGGCTCGGCCTCGCCGCGGTCGCCGCCGTCGCCGTGGCCGTCCGCAGCGTGCGCCGCCGCAGGTCACCCGGTTCGCCGACGAGGCGCTGAACCCGCCATGAGTGACCGGTCGCAAGGCGCCGGGCGGCTCCTCACAGGGGTCGCCTGGGTGGTGCTGCTGCTCGGCCTGTGGCTGTGGGGCCACGGCGCCACCGACCTCAACCTGTCCTCGCCGACGACCGGGGACGCGGCCGCCGTCGGCCGGCCGTCGGACGTCGACCTGCCGGCCGCCCACCAGCCGGACGAGGGCGCGCAGCCACGCCGCGTCGACATCCCGGCGCTGCGCGTCCAGGCGCCCGTCGTGGCCCGAGGCCTGGACGGGAGCGGCGGCATCGACCCGCCGTCGTACGCGCGGGCCGGCGTCGTCGGCTGGTACGGAGACGGCGTGAAGCCGGGGGAGCGGGGCACCTCGCTGTTCGTCGGGCACGTCGACACCGAGAGCAGGCCCGCCGTCTTCTACCACCTCAGCGAGGCCGAGCCCGGCGACACGGTGCGCGTGACGCGGGCCGACGGCTCCGTCGCCGAGTTCACCGTCGACGACGTCCGGGTGCTCTCCCGCGAGAACTTCGACCCGGCCGAGGCGTACGGGTCGCACGAGGCCGAGCGTGCGGAACTCCGCCTGATCACCTGCGGCGGCAGCTTCGACAAGGCCTCGGGCACGTACTCCGCGAACGTCATCGTGTCCGCGTACCTGTCGGACGTGTCCCGGTCGAACGTGTCCCGGTCGGACGTGGACAGCGCGTCCCAGAAGGCGAGTTGAGTGCCGAGCGCCGCCCCACCTGGTCCGGCCGGTAGCCGCTCCCCCCGGAGCCGCCGGCCGGACCGGTCCTCTACCGCGCGGGCGGCGGGCTGCGGGAGGGCCCGGCCCAGGCACGGGAGGTATTGGTGGTCCGTTGGTTGGATCGGACCGGCCGAGGACTGGGGCCGCTCATCACGACTTTAGAGCGATTGGGTGGATCGGCACAGGGTGCGGTCGAGGGTTCACGTCGGTTCGGGCCTGACCTGTTCGTCGGGCAGCGTGCGGCGGATCACGGCGCGCGCGACCTGGTCGAGCGGCAGCCGGTTCGAGCGGGCGTACCGTCTCAGTGCCGTGAACGCGGTATCCGGAGCGGTCGCCCAGCGCTCGGCGAGCATGCCCTTCGCCTGCTCGATCCGCACCCGGCTGGCGAGCGCCACGCCCAACTGCTCGGTCAGATCCTGGTACCGGGCGTGCACACGGTGATTGTGCAGCCCGGTGGTGGCGGCGTCGGCGAGCACCTGGGCGATCGCGAACTCACCTTTGTGTGCGGCTGGTTCGGTCTGGAAGACGGTGAGCGCCCCCACCAGATCGTCGGCCTCGCGCAGCGGAACCGCGTAGGCGGAGGCGATCCCGCCGCGGCGGGCGATGGCGGTGAACGCGGGCCAACGTGCCACGGAGTGCGCGGAGTTCAGGTTCACGGGGGCCACGGCCAGGCCGGTGCGCAGGGTGTCGTGCGCCGGGCTCACGGGACTGTCCGCGGCCACCAAACTCCCCCCCCCCGACTGTGTCGGGATACTGGCCTCGGTGGCCGGCCGGGGTGGGGCAGTACGGGCTGGCGAGGAGCACGGCCGCGCCCAGGGCGCCGAGCAGGTCCACGCAGTGTTCGGTCAGCCGTCGCAGATAGCGCGGCGGGTCGAAAGCGTCACGGAAGATCTCCGCATACTCCAGCAGGGCAACTGCCAGGCGCAGTTCACTCGTCTCATCGGACAAGGTGCGCCCCTTTCCACTCCGCGTATCGGAGTGTTCCTGGTCGCCGCCTACCCGAGCCCTGCCCGCTGTAACAGGTCCTTGACAAGCGGCGCACGCGCTCGTGGCGCGACAGGGGTGTATGCCAGGATTGAGAGCCAGGCAGTGCACCCAAGGGGGAGTGGATGTACCGGAAAATGAGGGCTGGAGCGGTCGTCGTGGGGGCGGCGCTGCTCATGTCCGCCTGTTCCTCCGGCGGCGGGGACAAGAACGAGGGGGACGGGTCGACGGATCCTGTGAAGCAGCAGCCCAAGGGCGCGGACCCGTTCTGGGTCAACCCCGACAGCAAGGCCGCGAAGGCCGTGGCGGAGTTGGCGAAGGACGGCAAGGACGACGAGGCCGCGAAGGTCCGCAAGATCGCCGAACAGCCCAGCGGTGAATGGCTGTTGCCGGAGAACGCGAGGGACCAGGCGCGCGGCTTCACCGAGGCCGCGCAGAAGGCGAACAGGGACGCGCTGCTGGTCGTCTACAACATCCCGCACCGCGACTGCGGCCAGTACTCGGGCGGCGGCGCGGCGGACGGGAACGCGTACCGGGAGTTCATCGACCAGGTCGCCGAGGGCATCGGGGACCGCCCCGCGACGGTGATCCTGGAGCCGGACGCGGTGCAGCACATGGTGGACAACTGCACACCGGAGCAGTTCCACGAGGAGCGCTACGACCTGCTCAAGGGCGCCATCGCCAAGTTCAAGTCGCTGAAGGACACGAAGGTCTACCTCGACGCGGGCAACGCGGGCTGGGGCAAGCCCGACCAGATCTACGAGCCGCTGAAGTGGTCGGGCGTCGACCAGACCGACGGCTTCTCGGTCAACGTGTCGAACTTCTACACCACCGAGGACTCGGTCAAGTACGGCAAGGAGCTCTCGGCGAAGATCGGCAACAAGCCGTTCGTCGTCGACACGAGCCGCAATGGCAACGGGCCGTACACGGGGGGCGCGGCGGACGAGCGCTGGTGCAATCCGCCCGGGCGGGCACTCGGCGAGGAGCCCACCACCAAGACCGGTGACCCTCAGGTGAAGGCCTACCTGTGGATCAAACGCCCGGGAGAGTCGGACGGCACGTGCAAGGGGGGTCCGAAGGCGGGGGAGTGGTGGAGCGCCTACGCGGAGAAGCTGGCGGGAGCCAACTGACGGCTCCCTGACGCCCGGTTCGGCAATATCAAGCCCCTGTGGCGATTGAGCAGCGGGGTCCGGGGCGGAGCCCGGGGGGTTCGGCCCGGGAGCCGCCTGCTCAATCGCCGCAGGGGCTTAAACGGCTACGGCACCCGGACCCATTGCGCCTTGCTGGGGGTGCCCTCGTCGTCCGTGACGAACAGCATGTACCACCCCGACTCCACCAGCGACCGACTCCCCGGCAGGGACACCGTCACCGAGTCCGCCGACTTCTTGAGGTCGAGCGCGATCGACGTCTGGTCCACATCCGTCACATGCGTCGACGCACTCGGCCGAATCAGCCGCGCCGTCTTGATGGACGACGCGTGCTCCGTCTTGTACGTCGCCGAGCCACCACGCCGGATCGTCTTCTGACCGCCCTCAAGGGACGGCCGCGAGTCCCGGTACAGATACGGCGGCGTGTACATCTCGATGCGCTGCTCGAACGTCCCCGGCTTGGTGTTGGCCTTGTCGGCGTAGAGCGAGTCCGAGCCGAAGAACAGCACGCGCCCGTCGGGCAGAAGCAGCGAACCCGAGTGGTAGTTGCGGCCCACGTTCGGGTCGGCGACCTTCCTGAACGTGTTCTTCTTCGTGTCGTAGAGCCGGGCCTCGAGGATGTTGGTGTCACCGCGCCCGCGGTAGTCCTCCGAGCCCCCGGAGACGAGGACCGAGTCGTCGGGCAGGATCGAGGCCTGCGGGTACCGGGTCCCCTTGTCCAGCTTCGGCCCGTCCACGAACTTCGGGCTCTTGTCCTTCAGGTCGACGAGCCGGGTCTTCTCGCTGGAGAGCTTGGACTCGCCGACGCCACCGCCGCCGATCACCATGTACTTCTGGTCCTGCGCGGGCGGCAGTTCGACGGTGTTGGCCGTCTCCAGCATGTTCGGGTCCGAAAGACCGGGTATCTTCTGGAACTTATTGGTCGTCAGATCCCAAATGCCGGGCTTGCGGCCGACGTTGTCGGGCCCATAACCCGCGTTCGCGCCCGAGTAGAAGATCTTCCCGTTCTGCATCTGGAACAGCGCGGGATACGTCGGGAACTGGCGGACGTCCTTCAGGTACGTCCACTTCTTCGTCTTCGGGTCGTAGACCTCGTTCTTGCCCGGGACCAGCTGCCCGATCTCGTCGAGCCCGGAAACGGAGAGGACCTTGCCGTCGGAGAGCGTGGTCAGCGTCGGGTACCAGCGCGCCTCGTTCATCGGGTCGACCTTGATGTACTTCTCGGCGACCGGGTCGAACTCGTAACTGTCCCTGATCCCCTGGAAGTCCTTCTTGTCCAGGGCGAGCTTCTGCGCGATGCCGTAGACGTTGCGCGCTTCCTGGCCGGTCAGGCCCTGCACCCGGTAGTTGTCCTGGGTGCCGGTCTCGTACTTGGCGCCGCGCCGCTGCGCCTCCACGTAGACCCGGCCGAGGCCCGGCTCGTTGCGCAGGAATTTGCCGGTCGCCGGGTCGAAGACCTTCTTGGCGCGCTCGACCGTGATGTTGTCCTTGGCGACGAACGACCTGCCGTTCTCCTTGCCGGTGAAGACCGTGCCCGCCTTGATGGTCTTGGGCGCGTCCGGGTCCTCGTTGTGCACGATCATCAGGCCGCCGGCCTTGGTGACGTCACCCTTGAGTTTCTCGTAGCGCTTGGTGCCGCCCGCGATCAGCAGGTTCCCGTTCGCCAACTGCGTATGTCCCGTGCAGAACAGGTCGGTCGGCGTGGGAATCTTCTTGATGGTCTTCTTCACCGGGTCGTAGATCCGGGTGTCGAACTTCTTCGCGTCGAAGTTCTTCTGATTGTTCCCCGACCCGGCGACGAGCAGGATCTTCCCGGTGTGCAACAGCGCCGCGTGAATCGTGTTCAGGCGCATGTCCTTGGGGAAGTCGATGACGTCCCAGTGCCCGTTCTCGGCCTTGTACTCCGGTTTGTTGATCTTGTACTCGTGATACTTGGCCGATCCGAAGCGGTACAGCCAGGGTCCGTTCATCCCGGCCAGCGCCAGGACCACCACCGTGCCGATGACTATGCGCCGGGCACGGCGGCGGCTCGCACCGTCTTTCACTTGTTGTGTCCCCCCAGGGATATCTGCTTGGTCTGATCATTGCCCCAGTCCACCCGCGTACCGGCGTCGTGCGGCTGGGCGGCCCAACTCGGCTTCTGCTGGGGCGCGGTGTGCGCCCGCGCGGGCGCCGCCCGCTCCGGCTGCTCGGGGCGCTCCGGCTGCGGGGCCCGGGCGGGCGGCTTCGGCTTCTTCTTCTCCTGGCGGAGCATGTGGCGCCACGCGAACATCGGGGCCGCGGTGATCAGCAGGGCGAAGCAGGCCCAGGTGATCATCGCCGGGTGGGAGTGGCCGAAGTAGAAGCCCGCGCCGATCGAGCCGCCGAAGATCAGGATGAAGTACCAGTGGTAGCGGAAGGTCCCGAACCAGCGGTCGGGGCTCGCCGAATCGCCCTTGGGGGTCACCACGAACTTGCTCTTGCGGCGCAGCACGGCGTCGAAGAGCGCCTTCGCGTACAGCGGCGCCGACAGCGCGGACATCACCATGCCGGCCACGCCGCCGGAGCCCTCCGGCTCGTGCGGCGAGACGTTGTGCCGGCGGTTCCAGATGTAGAGGCCGATCTGCAGCGCCGATGCGTTGCCGTACAGCATCAGCCAGACCGTCGGGTCGATGTTCACACCCGAGGCGCCGAGACCCAGGAACAGCGCGCAACTCAGCGCCGCCAGGATCCAGTTCATGGCCGCCATCGGGTAGAAGATGATCATCATCGTGTAGTTGAAGAGCTTGCTCGGCGGGAGCGTGAAGAAGCCCTTCCAGTACTGCTTGAGGATCGTCTCGTAGGTACCGCGCGACCAGCGCATCTGCTGGGTGAAGAAGTCCGTCCAGGCGCTGGGGCCCTCACCGACCGCGAGCACGTCCGGCGTGTACACGGAGCGCCACTTCTTGCCGGTGGCGGGGTTGCGGTGGCGGTGGATCTCGAAGCCGGTCGCCATGTCCTCCGTGATGGAGTCGTACAGGCCGCCGATCTGCTTGAGCGTCCTGATGCGCACGGCGTTGGACGTGCCGACGAACATGGGCGAGCCGTAGCGGTTGCCGGCGCGCTGGATCAGCGCGTGGAAGAGGAACTGCTGGGACTCGGCGGCCTTGGTGACGAAGTTGTCGTAGTTGCCGTAGACCTGAGGGCCGATCACGAACCCCACGTCGGGGTCGCGGAAGAAGCCGAGCATCCGCTCCAGGTAGTTGGGCAGCGGTACGTGGTCGGTGTCGACGGAGGCGAAGAAGTCGTACTCGTCGCCGTGCGCGTCCAGCCAGGCGTTGTAGTTGCCGTGCTTGGTCTTGGCGCGGTGCGGGCCCTTCGGCTGGTTCCACTTCGCGACTCCCTTGCGGGAGAAGTGTTGCACGCCGAGCCGCTCGCAGACCTCCTTGACCGCGGTGTCGTCCCCCTCGTCGAGCAGCCAGACGTGCAGCAGGCCCCGGTGGCGCAGCTTCACGGCCGCCTCCAGGGTCTTCGTCACCATCTCGAGCGGCTCCTTGCCGGGCACGAACGAGGTGAGGAACGCGACGCGGGTGCCGGTCTCCGGCACGACCGGGATGGGGTCGCGGGCGACCAGCGTCGCGTGCGCGTTCGACAGCACGTTCATGCAGCGGAAGAACTCGATGAGCCCGATCGCCACGAGCATCACGATGTCCAGCGCGGGCAGGAAGTCGTAGGCGGGGTAGTCCCGTTCGGTCCAGTGCGCGGGCTGCAGCAGCCAGAACAGCAGGACGAGCGAGAGCAGCGGGGCCGCGCCCAGCATCAGCGCGGCCCGGATCCTGTGCGTCTCCTGTGAGAGCAGCGAGCGATAGCGCACCCTGTACGGCTTGTTGGGGTCGGGCTGGGTCAGTGGCCCGGCGAGCCGGCTGTAGTGCTCGTAGTCGTAGCGCGGCAACGATTTCCTGATGCGCCGGAAACCGCCCGTGCGGTGCGGTGGCACGCGCAGCTGGGTCGTTTCGGACGGGTCGAATTCCCGCTCTGGCCGGGCGCCTGTCGGCGTCGACGTCATGAGTCATCCCCCCGCACGCGTCACCGCGTGGTCGTCGGTCCTGCGCCCGGGAACGGGCCCCCTGACCGTGCCCCCGGACGTATCACTGGCGGGCCACCGTCCCACCCTTACCTATTTACATAAGACTGGTACGGCGGCCTTCCGGTTGCATGATGCCCCCCTCGACATCGCTTCATGAGCGGGGCCCCCTCCCCGCGCGCTCGGCAACCGGCTCGGGCCCGGTGTGACACGGTGCCCATTTCAACTGCCTTGTACCGTAAGCATCTTGGGAGCCAATGGCTCCATGACAGAGTGCTGTGACCCGGTTCATGATCGCAAGGCCGATACGCAGCGAAACGTGCTGTTTACCGGTCTTGATACGGGGTTGCGCCACCCCGGTGTTGCGGCCACGGGGCTCCGCCCCGGACCCCGCGCCTCAATCGCCGGCGGGGCTTGATCCATCAAGCCCCTGCGGCGATTGAGCAGATCTTTTGAGCCCATGAGCGGGGAGTGGGCAAATCAAGCCCCTGCGGCGCTTGAGCAGCGGGGTCCGGGGCGGAGCCCCGCGGCCGCAACGACGGCGGACATGACGAAGGCCCCCCGCGGTAGCGAGAGGCCTTCGTCGTCAGGTGCGCCATCAGGGACTCGAACCCCGGACACGCGGATTAAGAGTCCGCTGCTCTAACCAACTGAGCTAATGGCGCCGGATGACCCGCACAACTTTACCCGACCCTCTGGGGTGCCTTTGACCACTCGACGCGCCGGGAGGAAGGGTGAAATCTGATGATTTCAATCATTCGGACCGTCAACATGCGATTTACCCGGACAGTTGAGACGCTTCCAGCGTGCGGAATCGAGGCTCGTTATTCCAAAGTCCGGCACCGGAGTGTGAGGGGAATCGCATGGAGCGGATGCAGCACGGGGACACGGCGGAGCCGATGGGCGCCCCGGTCTTCGAGGACATCGACCCGGCCGAGGACTGTGACTGCGCAGGCTGCGAGGCGTGGCGGCGCGCGGTGCCGTACCCGGTGCGGACCAAGGTGGGAGCCCGGCACGCCCTGGTCCTCGCCGCCGCCGCGGGCACCGTCATCGGTGGTCTCCAGACCACCCCGGCGGCCGCGGCCGAACACCACGAGGCCAGGCCGCTGACCCCGGCCCCGGGTGACGAGGCCGGCACGACACCGCAGGGCCGCGCCGGACCGCTGCACGGGGCGCCCGCCCCGACCGCCGGATCCGTGTCGATGGCCCAGGCGAAGGCTCTGCGCAAGACCTCCCGGGCCGCGATCCTCGACCGCGCCAGGACGTGGGTCGCGGCCAAGGTCCCCTACGACATGAACAAGTACTGGAAGGACGGCTACCGCCAGGACTGTTCGGGCTTCGTGTCCATGGCCTGGGGGCTGCCGGGCAACGAGTGGACCGGCTCCCTCGCCCAGTACGGCACCCGGATCACCAAGGCGCAGCTGCAACCCGGCGACATGCTGCTCTTCCACAACCCGGCCGACCCGGAGAAGGGCTCGCACGTCACGATCTTCGGCGGCTGGGCGAACGCGTCCCACACCCAGTACATGGCGTACGAGCAGACCAAGCCGGGCACGCGGGCGCAGGCCACCCCGTACGCGTACTGGAGCCACTCGAGCAGCTACGTCGCGTACCGGTACAGGGCGGTCACGGACGGCAGTTCGGGCTCGAGCGCGTCGACGACGAAGTTCCCCGGCGCCAAGTACTTCGGCCCCGGCAAGAACAACGCGTACGTGACACGGCTCGGCAAGATGCTCGTCGAGCGGGGCGGCAAGCGGTTCTACAAGGTCGGGCCGGGCCCGCAGTGGAGCGACGCCGACCGTCAGGCCACGCGTGCGTTCCAGCGTGCGCAGGGCTGGCGCGGGTCCGCGGCGGACGGCATCCCGGGGCCCACGACCTGGTCGTACCTGTCGACCGGGCAGGGGCGGAGCATCCCGGCCACCGGGAGTGGCGGCGCCGGGCAGACCGGGTCCTCCGCCTTCCCCGGCACGGCGAAGTTCCGGCCCGGCGCGGAGAACTCCGACGTCACGCGGCTCGGCAAGCAGCTCGTGAAGAAAGGATTCGGCAAGTTCTACACCAAGGGCCCCGGACCGCGCTGGAGCGAGGCGGACCGGCGCAACGTCGAGGCCTTCCAGCGGGCCCAGGGCTGGCGCGGCAAGGCGGCGGACGGCTACCCCGGCCCCGAGACCTGGCGGCGGCTGTTCTCGTGACGACCGGAACAACCGAAGGGCATCCGGCTCGCCACGGCTCCGAAACAACCGAGGGCGGGCTGCCCGCCACGGCTCGTGAACGCAACGCGGAGGGTTCCATGAGCGAAACCGACGGAGGGACGCGCGCCGCGCGGCTCATCCGCAATGAGTCCACCACCGAGATCCCGGTCCACCTCCTCTTCCGCGACGACCCGGACCCGGTCGCCGTGCCGCTGCGGCCCGCGGTGGTCACCAAGGCCCAGGTCGAGCGCTCGACCACGAAGACCCCGAACCGCCCCGCGCCCGCCCGCACTCCGCGCCGGTCCGCACCCTCCGTCGACCCCGGCCTGGAGGAGCGGTCCTGCCGGGCGCTGCCCGGCGCCCTCGGAGTGTTCGGCGGTGCGGTGGGCGCGGCCGGGGCCGCGGCCTCGCTCGGCTGGGCGGGCGCGCTGCCCCGGATCATGACCGACCATCTCGCGGGCCTCGACGCGTACATGGGCGCCGGGTTCGGGCCCGCGCAGTGGGCGGCGCTCGCCGGATCGGGCGCGCTCGCCCTGTTCGGCGTGGGCGGGCTCGCACGCGGGCGCACCGGCGGGGCCTGGGTGCTCACGCGCTTCGGCCGCTACCGCGGGAGCGTGCGCAGGGCGGGGCTGCTGTGGCTGAACCCGCTGCTCGCGCGCCGCCGGGTCGACCTGCGCCTTCGGCACTGGCGCAGCGAGCCGATGCCGGCGGTCGACACCAATGGCGAGGCGCTGCGCGTCGTCGTGCTCGTCGCCTGGCGGATCAAGGACACGGCGCGGGCGGCGCTCGGGACCGAGGACCACGAGACGTATCTGCGCGAGTGCGTGGAGACGGGCCTCGCGCGCGTGCTGTCCCGGCTGCCCGCCGTGGTCGGCGACCGGGACGCGCCCGTGCTGCGCAACGCCGAGGCACTCGGCGATCTGCTCACCCGGCGCCTCGCCGAGGACGCGGCGCCGGTCGGCATCGAGGTGTTCTCGGCGCAGCCCACACGGATCGAGTACGAGCCGGAGGTGGCCGCGGCGATGCGGCGCCGCCGGATCGCGACCCTCGACGCGCGCCGCCGCGACACGGTCCTCACCTCCGTCGTGGACTCGGTGGAGGACACGGTGACCCGGCTGACAGCGCGCGGGCTCGTCGATCTCGACGACTACGAGCGCAAGTTGCTCGTGAAGGACCTGACGGTGGCGTTCTACACGGGCCGCGGGGAGTGAGCCGCTGGGGGTGAGCGGAGGCGCTCGTGCCGGGAATTGCGATTGGTCTGGACATGCCCAACTGGCGGTCCTAGATTGTGCGTTGGTCTAGACCTGGACAATCGCTGTGCGTACGGCTTCCGGCACCCCCAACACCCCCAGGAGCGGCAGCATGCGAAAGACCTCAAGGCGTACGAAGGCGTACACGGCCCTGCTCGGCCTGACGACCGCGGGAGCGTTCGCGCTCTCCGCGGGCGGGGCCAGTGGTCACGGGTACACCGACCTGCCCGTCAGTAGACAGAAGTTGTGCGCCAACGGTGGCGTCAGCGGCTGCGGCGACATCCAGTGGGAGCCGCAGAGCGTCGAGGGGGCCAAGGGCTTCCCGGCGGCGGGGCCCGCCGATGGCAAGCTCTGTTCGGCAGGGCACGGCAACTTCAGCGCGCTCGACGCCGCCAAGCAGCCGAACGGGAATGCCTGGCCGACCACGAAGGTGACGGGCGGTCAGAGTCAGACGTTCCGCTGGCAGTTCACCGCGCGGCACTCCACCACGGACTTCCGCTACTACATCACCAAGGACGGCTGGGACCAGTCGCAGCCACTGACCCGGTCGGCGCTTCAGACGGCGCCGTTCCTCACGGTTCCGTTTAGTGGGCAGCCGCCGGCGACGTTGTCGCACTCCGGCACGTTGCCCTCCGGGAAGTCGGGGCATCATGTGATTCTCGCGGTGTGGAACGTTGCGGACACGGCGAATGCGTTCTACGCGTGCTCGGACGTGACGTTCTGAGTGGGTGGCCCCGGTGTGCCGCCCCACGGTGCGCCGGGGCCTCCGGGCCACACGCCTCCGGGCTCCGCCCCGGACCCCGCGCCTCAAACGCCGGCGGGGCTTGAAAGGCCTACTCAATCGCCGCAGGGGCTTGATTTCCTCACTCGCCGCTCATGGGCTTGAAATGCCAAGCCCTTCGCAGGGCCCTCTACATCTGACGGTGTGTCAATTACCGTTCTCCGTCATGGGAACCATGACGAGGCAGACCTTCTCGGAACTCATCCAGGGGCGCTGGGGCGACCACAGGCCCGGGCTCGCGTACGAGGACCAGGTGTTCAGTCACCACCAGGTCGCGGCCGGCGCGGCGGCCCGCGCGGCGCTTCTCGGTGAGCTGCTGCCGCGGGCGGCGGACCCCCATATCGGGCTGCTTCTCGACAACACCCCGGAATTTCCGCAGTGGTTGGGCGCCGCCGCGCTCTCCGGCGCCGCCGTCGCCGGCCTCAACCCGACCCGACGCGGCGCCGAACTCGCCCGCGACATCACGCACACGGAGTGCCGGGTCCTGGTCACCGAGCGGGCCCACCTCCCGCTGCTCGACGGGCTCGACCTGCCGGGCGTCCGGATCCTCGTGACCGACACCGGCGCCTACGAGGAGCTGCTCGCGCCGTACGAAGGGGCGAAGCCGGAGTCCGACGGTCGGGTCGGTCCCGACACCCGCATGCTGCTCTACTTCACGTCCGGGTCGACCGGGGCCCCGAAGGCGGCGCTGTGCACGCAGGGTCGGCTTGCGGCGGCCGGACAGTCCCTGGTCGCCAACTTCGGAGTCGGTGCCGACGACGTGCACTACATCTGCATGCCCCTCTTCCACGGCAACGCGGTCATCGCGGACTGGGCGCCGGCCGTCGTGGCGGGGGCGGGGGTCGCGCTCCGCCGTCGCTTCTCGGCGTCCCAATTCCTGGGCGACGTACGTCGGTTCGGTGCCACGTACTTCACCTACGTGGGCCGGGCCGTCCAGTACATCCTGGCCACCGAGGAACGGCCGGACGACCGCGACAACCCCCTCCGGGTGGGGTTCGGTACGGAGGCCGGGGCCGTGGACGCGGCGCGGTTCGAGGAACGGTTCGGGGTGCGGCTCGTCGAGGGGTACGGGTCCTCGGAGGGCGGCGCCGCGGTGCAGCGCACGTCCGGCACCCCGGCGGGGGCGATCGGCCTGGCGGCCCCCGGCAGCGATCTCGCGGTGCTCGACCCCGAGACGAAGGCGGAGTGCCCGCCGGCGCGCTTCGACGAGGGCGGGCGCCTCCTCAATGGCGCGGAGGCCATAGGGGAGCTGGTGAACCGGGGCCGTTCCCCCTTCGAGGGCTACTGGCGCAACGACGCCGCGTACGCGGAGCGGGTCCGCGAACACGGCTGGTTCTGGACCGGCGACCACTTCTACCGGGACGGCGACGGGTTCCTCTACTTCGCGGGGCGCGGCGACGACAAGATCCGCGTCGACAGCGAGAACCTCGCCCCCGCCATGATCGAGAACATCCTCGCCCGCTGGCCGGACGCGGCGGCCGTCGCGGTCTACGGGGTGCCGGATCCGGTGGCGGGTGACCAGGTGATGGCGACGGTCGCGCTCCGCGAGGGCCGCGCCTTCGACCCGGCCCGCCTCGACGCCTTCCTCCGCTCCCAGCCCGACCTCGGTACGAAGATGGCGCCCCGGTTCGTCCGGGTGGTGGAGCGGATGCCGGTCACCGCGACGAACAAGGTGCGGCGGGGGGAGCTGCGCCGCGAGGGCTTCTGGGGCGGCGGCGACCTGTGGTGGCACCCGCCGGGCGCCCCCGGCTACCGCCGCCTGACCACCGACGACCACGTGGGCCTGACGGCGCAGTACCGGGAACGCGGCCGCGCGAATCTCCTCACGCCCCCGTGACACCGGTGGTCAAAAGCACCCCCAGGGGCCGGGTAGTATTTACCTCGTCAACCGGCGCCATTAGCTCAGTTGGTTAGAGCAGCGGACTCTTAATCCGCGTGTCCGGGGTTCGAGTCCCTGATGGCGCACTTGAAGACGAAGGCCCTCCGCAAGCGCGGGGGGCCTTTGCCGTGCGCTCGGGGTCACCCCGGCGCCGGCAGGCGCGGCTGGGGGTCCGGGGGTTATCCCCCGGGGAGTACAGCATCCGCGTGTCCGGGGTTCGAGTCCCTGATGGCGCACTTGAAGACGAAGGCCCTCCGCAAGCGCGGGGGGCCTTTGCCGTGCGCTCGGGGTCACCCCGGCGCCGACGGGCGCGGCTGGGGGTCCGGGGGTTATCCGCCGGGGAGTACAGCATCCGCGTGTCCGGGGTTCGAGTCCCTGATGGCGCACTTGAAGACGAAGGCCCTCCGCAAGCGCGGGGGGCCTTTGCCGTGCGCTCGGGGTCACC
>NZ_JBSFVM010000014.1:0-122873 GCF_053592315.1 Streptomyces sp. NPDC002754 | reverse complement strand
GAAGACGAAGGCCCTCCGCAAGCGCGGGGGGCCTTTGCCGTGCGCTCGGGGTCACCCCGGCGCCGGCAGGCGCGGCTGGGGGTCCGGGGGTTATCCGCCGGGGAATACAGCATCCGCGTGTCCGGGGTTCGAGTCCCTGATGGCGCACCTGAAGACGAAGGCCTCTCGCTACGGCGGGGGCCTTCGTCATGTCCGCCGTCGTTGCGGCCGCGGGGCTCCGCCCCGGACCCCGCGGCTCAAGCGCCGCAGGGGCTTAAAAGATCTGCTCAAGCGCCGCAGGGGTTTGATAGATCAAGCCCTGCCGGTGAATGACGCGCTGGGGCTGGAATGGCCCACTTCCCAGCCCCGCCGACGATTGAGGCGCGGGGTCCGGGGCGGAGCCCCGGGTGCGCAGTCACGGTGCCGGTGTGGGGTCAGATGGCCAGGGACAGGAGGACCGGCGCCGCCTCCTTGTTGAGCTGATGTGCCGCGTCGTGCAAACGGTGCGCATGCTCCAGCGGCAGCGAAAGCGCCAGGCACCCCACCGCCGCCCCCGCCGTAATGGGAACCGCCGCGCACACCGTGCCCACCGCGTACTCCTGAAGATCGAGCACCGGCACCGTCGACGGCTGCGCCGCGAGCCGGGACAGCAGCACCTTCTCGCTGGTGATCGTGCGCGAGGTGAGCCGCGCCATCTTGTGGCGGGAGAGGTGGTCGCGCCGCCCGTTCATGTCCAGCTGGCCCAGGAGGCTCTTGCCGATCGCGCTCGCGTGCGCCGAGACGCGGAAGTCCACCCACTCGTTGACCGCGGGCGTCTGCGGCCCCGTCGCGATCTGCGTGATCCGGATCTCCCCGTCGACGTAACGGCTCATGTAGACCGCCGCGCCCACGTCGTCCCGCAGTCGGTCGAGCGTGATCTGGAGCTTGGCCGTGAGCGCGGCCGCCTGGCCCTCGGCGGCGCCGAGCCGGGTCAGGGTCTCGCCGGTGACGTACGCCCCGTCGGCGACCTGCTGGACGTACCCCTCGCGGCGCAGCATGCGCAGCAGGGCCGTCAGCTGGTCGGCGGGCAGCCCGGTGGCGCTCGCCAGCTCCGTGTCGGTGATGCCCTTGCCCCGGTGCGCGACGGTCTCCAGTACGCGCAACGCGTGCTGCACCGCCTCGTGCGGCTGGTGCGGGGTCGCACCCTGCTCGTGCTTCAGCGCCACGGTTCTTCCCCCTGCATGGACCGGTTCCGGACAGCTGGGCTGGAGTCCACGATAGCCGCCAACACCCCCTTTGGGGGCGGTGGTTGGGGAGATTGGTGGCGCGCCCCATGCCTCTCAGCAGGAACGCGCCACCATGGCATATGCCAAAGTCATGCACCACTCGGTGAGCGGCTGGTCACAGCACGGCGCTCAGGAATTCCTGGGTGCGCTCGTGCTCCGGCTCGCTGAAGATCTTCTCCGGCGAACCGGACTCGATGATGCGCCCCGAGTCGAACATCAGGACCTGGTCCGAGATGTCGCGGGCGAAGCTCATCTCGTGCGTGACGCACAGCATGGTGATGTCCGTGGTGCGCGCGATGTCACGAAGGACGTCGAGCACCCCCGCCACCAACTCCGGGTCGAGCGCCGACGTGACCTCGTCCAGGAGCAGCACCTGCGGCCGCATCGCCAGCGCGCGGGCGATCGCCACACGCTGCTGCTGGCCGCCGGAGAGCTGCGAGGGGTACGCCTCGCATCGGTCGCCGAGCCCGACCATGTCGAGCAGCTCCTTGGCCCGCTGCTCCGCCTCGTCCTTGGACAGGCCGAGCACATTGACCGGGGCCTCGGTGATGTTGCGCAGCACGTTCATGTTCGGGAACAGGTTGAACTGCTGGAAGACCATCCCGATGTTCTTGCGGATCTCGCGGATGTGCTTCTCGCCGGCCTGGACGAGCTTGCCGTCCTTCTGCTCGTGCGTGAGGTAGTCGCCGCCCACCTTGATGGTGCCCTCGTCGGGCTTCATCAGCGTCATCAGGAGCCGCAGGATCGTGGTCTTGCCGGATCCGGACGGGCCGATCAGCGTGACGTGCTTGCCGGAGTCGACGGAGAAGTCCAGGTTGTCGAGCACGGTGTTGCTGCCGAACCGCTTGGTGACCTTGTCGAAGCGGATGAGCTCGCTGCCGTCGACGGCAGGATTGGGAGTTTCCTGGGAAGTGCTGCTGTCAGCGGACAAGACGACGCTCCAAAACTCGCAGAAGAAGAGAGGCCGGGTAGGCGATGACGATGAAGGCGACACCGACGATGCTGATGGCCTCGAAGGTGAAGGTGGTCTGGCTGAAGCCCTGGGCCTCGCCCAGCATGTCCAGCGCGCCGATCGCCATGATCTGCGGCGATTCCTTCAACATGACGATCACGTAGTTGCCGAGCGCGGGAATCACCCTGCGCACGGCCTGCGGCAGGATCACCGCGCGCCAGGTGCGGCCCTTGGACAGGCTGAGCGCCGTGGCCGCCTCCCACTGGCCGACGGGCACGCCCTCGATGCCCGCCCGGTAGACCTCGGACGTGTACGTCGAGTAGTGCAGGCCGAGCCCGACGATGCCGGTGGTCAGCGGGGACATCGAGATGCCCATGGAAGGAACGACGTAGAAGAGGAAGAACAGCTGCACCAGGAGCGGGGTGTTGCGGATGAACTCGGTGAGCACCGTCACCGGCCAGCTGATCCACTTCTGCTCCGAGCGCTGGGCGATCGCCCACACCAGGCCGAGGACGAAGGCGATGATCGCGCCCCAGACGAGGGCCTGGAGCGTGACGAGTACGCCGTCCCAGAACTGCGGCATGAAGTCCGCGACGTTGGACCAGTCCCAGTTCACTTGGCACCTCCGGCACCGGTGACGGCGTCGATCGTCGACTTGGAGCGCATACCGCCGAGGAACACGCGCAGTCCGCCCTGCTCGGGCGCCTGGCCGACGCGGTTCTTGGCGTGCCGCTCAAGCAGGCGCATGAGGCGGGTGAAGACGAAGGCGAACACGAAGTACAGGACCAGCAGCAGCGTGTAGACCGGCGCGCTGTCACCGGAGACGAGCCGCTTGAGGTTGCCCGCGAACGTCATGTCGGCCACCGCGATGAGGGACACAAGCGAGGTTCCCTTGAGCAGCTCGATCAGCAGGTTGTTGAACGGCGGGATCATCTCCGGCCAGGCCTGCGGGATCTCGATGCGGCGCAGGCGCTGGGTGCGCGTGAAGTTGAGGGCGATGCCCGCCTCGCGCTGCGCGGGCGGCACCGCGGCGAGTGCGCCGCGCACGATCTCCGAACCGTAGGCGCCGTAGGTGATGCTGAGCGCCAGGATGCCCGCGAACATCGGCTGGAAGCTGATCTGGAACAGCATCGGCACGGTGAACGCGATCCAGAACATGAAGACCAGTGAGGACGTGCTGCGGAAGATCTCGAAGTACGCCCCGGACAGGAAGCGCACGATCCATACGTTGGACGTGCGCAGGACGCCGATGATGAACGCGACGACGAAGGCGATGACCGCGCTGAGGATCGTGACCTCGAGCGTGATCCAGATACCCGGCAGGAACCAGTTCTCGAAGAACTTGGCGGACATCATGAGGCGGCTCCCTTGGCAGGAGGGCAGAGTTTCTCGACCGTGAGGTCGGTCATCTCCTTCTCGGTGAAGCCGAAGGGCCGCATGATGCGCAGGAGTTCACCGCTGTCCTTGAGCTTGTGCAGCTCCTTGTTGAAAGCGTCGCGCAGGCTCTTCTCCGACTTCCGGAACGCGAATCCGCCTGCTCCGTAGACCGGCTTTCCGTCCACGTAGGGCTGGAAGGGCTCGACGGCCTCGACCCCGCTCTTGCCCTTGATCACCGTGCGGACCGTGACGGCCGTGCCGGCGAAGGCGTCGACCCTGCCCTGGCGCACGGCGTCGAGCCCGGCGACCTGGTCGGGCAGGATCAGCATGTCCTTGATGCCCAGGGCCTTGGCGGTATCGATCTCCGCGTAGGCCGTGCCCGTCGCGAACTTCAGCTTCTTGTCCGCGATTTCCTTGTACGTCTTGATGCCGTGCGGGTTTCCCTTGCGCACGATGAACGAGTCGGGCATCAGATAGTCCGGATCCGAGAACAGCACCTGCGCACAGCGGTCCGGGTTGATGTACATCCCCGCCGACACCACATCGAACTGCTGCGCTTGGGTGAGCCCGGGAATCAGCGCGCTGAACTGCGTCGGCACCGCTTTCACCTTGGGCACCCCGAGGCGCGGGAAAATCACCTTGGCGATCGCCGGCGCCTCTCCCGTGACCTCGCCGTTCTCGTCGATGTAGCCGAACGGGACCTCGCCCGCCACACCGATCTTGACCTCGCCCGCGTCGCGCATCCGGTCCAGCAGGTCCCCGCCCTCGACCTTCCCCTCCTCCGGCACGCGGGAGCAGGCCGCGGTGCCGAACACACCCAGCGCCGCCGCTCCCGCACCGTAGAGCAGAGAGCGGCGGCGTACTGGTCTGGCGATGAATCCCTCATTGTTACCAAGTGGTGGAGCCATGGCGCGCCATTACCCGAAGCCCCGAGAGGTATGCCTATCGTTTTCAGCCCTTGATAAAGCCGAGACCTGAATTCATAGCAATACGGCCATATCCTAACTTCGCGCGATTCGGGCCGTGTTGGGAGTGGAGTGACTCGCCACTCCGGCCTCGTAGAACGCGTGCGCACTCCTGAGTACGAGATCGTCCCTGTGCCGCGCGGCCACGAGCTGGAGGCCGACCGGAAGTCCGTCCCCGTCGAACCCCACGGGCACGGAGGCGGCGGGCTGTTGGGTCAGGTTGAAGGGGTACGTGAACGGGGTCCAGCCCGTCCACCGGTGCAGCCCGGAGCCCCCCGGAACCTCAACTCCCGCCTCGAACGCGGTGATCGGCACCGTCGGCGTCACCAACAGGTCGTACGTCGAGTGGAAGGCGCCCATCCGCCGCCCGAGTTCCATCCGCGCGTCGACCGCCGCCAGGTAGTCGAGCGCGCTGTACCGGGCGCCCCGGGCGCATATCTCCCGCAGTCCGGGGTCGAGCAACTGTCGCCTGGACGCCGGGAGATGCTGCACCACGCGGGCCGCCCCGCTGAACCACAGCGTGTGGAATGCCTCGACCGCACCCGCGCCGTGCCCGACCTGGATGGCCGGATCCACCTCCTCCACATAGGCACCGAGCTCGGCGAGCCGCGTCACCGCCGCGCGCACCACCGCTGCGACGTCGGGCCGCACCGCCACCTGCCCGCCCAGCGTCGGCGAGTACGCGACCCGCAGCCCGCGCACCCCGCCGTGCAGCGCCTCCCGGAAGCCGCCGAACGGCGGCCCGGAGGCCGACCAGTCCCGCGCGTCGGGGCCCGAGATCACATCCATCATGAGCGCCGCGTCGGCCGCCGTGCGGGCCAGCGGCCCCACGTGCGACAGCGTCCCGAACGCGGACGCCGGGTACAGCGGCACCCGCCCGTACGTCGGCTTGAGGCCGAAGATCCCGCAGAAGGACGCCGGGATCCGCACCGAACCCCCGCCGTCCGTACCGAGCGACAGCGGCCCCGCCCCCACCGCGACCGCCGCCGCGCTCCCGCCGCTCGAACCACCCGCCGTACGCGATGTGTCGTACGGATTGCGGGTCGCGCCGGACAGCGGCGAGTCGGTCACGCCCTTCCAGCCGAACTCGGGTGTCGTCGTCTTGCCGACGAGGACCGCGCCCTGCTCGCGCAGCCGGGCCACGGAGGGGGAGTCCTCGTCCCAATTCCCTTCTGTGGAGACGGTTTTGGAGCCGCGCAGCGTCGGCGCGCCCTTCTGCAACAGGATGTCCTTCACCGACACCGGCACCCCGTCGACCAGGCCCGTCGGCCCGCCCTCGCGCCACCGCCGCGAGCTCTCCTCCGCCTGGGCGAGCGCCCTCTCCGCGTCGACCCGTACGAAGGCGTTCAGCGCCGGGTCCGTCTCCTCGATCCTCGCGAGCACGGCGCGCGTCGCGTCGACCGGACTGAACTCTCCCTTGCGATATCCCTCGATGAGGTCCTGCGCGGTCAGTCCGATGAGCTCGCCCGTCATCCGCCCTCCAGCACCAGTGCTCGCGTTACGTTGCCGGGGGCCTACCCAGGATCACCTCGTGACGCACGGACATCGCGGGGAAACCGTCCGGCAATGAAGATCCGTTTTCCTGGACGCGAGAAGTCGGGAGGGTCCACAACACCTGCCGACATGTGCGGATTGACCCCGCAGGCACCGGAACCTACCGTCGACAACAGAGGTACTCAACCGGGTTCCTGCACCTTGTTTCGCGCTGTCGCTGTCCCGACGTCCCGGCGGTTCGCCGGCTCAAGCACCACACCGGCATTGATCAGTCAGCTGAACATGGGGCCTGCTCATGGACGTCTCATTCCTGGGGGGACCGAAACCGCAGCGCGGTGTGGGCGTCGTCGCCCCGTTCGACTTCGCTCTCGACCGCGAGCTGTGGCGCTGGGTGCCCGACCACGTCTCCCTCCACCTCACCCGTACTCCATTCGTGCCCGTCGAGGTCGGTCTCGATCTGGCGCGCCTGGTCAGCGAGCACGAGACGCTCGGCGAGGCGGTGCGCGCGCTCGGCGCCACCGGTCCTGAAGTCCTCGCGTACGCCTGCGCCTCCGGCAGCTTCGTCGGCGGTGTCGCGGGGGAGCGGGCGCTCTGCGCGGCGATGCGGCGGGCCGGCGAACTGCCCGCCGTCACCACGTCGGGCGCCATGCTCGAGGCCCTGGCCGAGGTGGGCGCGCGCCGCGTCGCACTCGTCACCCCCTATACGCGCTCGGTCACCGAATCGCTGGAGGAGTATCTGGCGGAGGCGGGCATCACGGTCACCGGGCGGGCCTTCCTCGGACTGACCCGGCACATCTGGAAGGTGCCCTACCGGGACGTGGCGGAGATGGCCAGGGAAGCGGGGCGCTCCGGGGCCGACGCGCTCTTCATCAGCTGCACCAACCTGCCGACGTACGACGTCATCCCGCAGCTCGAGGCGGAGCTGCGGATCCCGGTGATCTCGGCCAATCAGGCCACGATGTGGGCAGCACTCGCCCGACTGGGTACCCGTGCCGTGGGCCCCTACCAGGCGCTGCTCGATCCGGCGGCGCGGGTGTGGCCCCCGGCGGAGCTGCCGCAGGCGATGCCTCCGGAGGATCTGCCGAGGGAACGGTCGAAGGAACAGGAAGGGTGGGCGTAGGACATGACCTCGCTGGGATTTCTGTACCCCGGACACTCCGCGGAGGACGACTATCCGCGTATCGAGATGCTGATCGACAGCGATGTGCGGCTGTCCGTCGTCCACACCGACATCGGAGAGGACGCGCACCGTGTCGACGCGCTGCTGGAGATGGGCGCGCCCGACCGCCTCGCCGCGGGCGTCGAGGAGCTGCGGCTCTCCGGCGCGGAGGCGGTGGTCTGGGCGTGCACGTCCGGAAGCTTCGTCTTCGGCTGGGACGGCGCGCACGAGCAGGTCCGCGGGCTCGCGATGGCGGCGGGGCTGCCCGCCTCCAGTACGTCCTTCGCCTTCGCGCACGCGTTGCGGGAGGTGCGGGCGCGGCGGGTGGCGGTCGCCGCGACGTATCCGGAGGACGTGGCGGACCACTTCGCCGCGTTCCTGAAGGCGGCCGGGGCGGAGGTGGCCTCGGTCCGGGGGAGCGGGATCGTCACGGCGGCCGAGGTGGGGACGTGGGGGTGGGACGAGGTGCGGGCGATGGCCCGTGCGGGTGACCACGCCGACGCGGAGGCGGTGCTTTTGCCGGACACGGCGTTGCACACGGCGGCGTATGTCCGGGACCTGGAGGCGGACCTCGGTAAGCCGGTACTCACCGCCAACCAGGTCACAGTGTGGGAGTCCTTGCGCCTGGTCGACCGCCGGGTCAACGCGCCGGCCCTGGGCGCGCTCTTCACGAAGGAGCCGCTGGTCCAGGTGTGACGCCACGGGGCTCCGCCCCGGACCCCGCGCCTCAATCGCCGGCGGGGCTTGATCTATCAAGCCCCTGCGGCGCTTGAGCAGGCCCGTCCGGCAGGACACTGTTCAGCCCCTCCGGCGATTGAGCAGGCCCGTCCGGCAGGACTTTCGGGAAGGGGTGGGGTGGGGGAATAAAGCGGAGTAGGCCTCCGTTACGCAGGGGTCGAGCCACCCACCCGTAACAAACGTATTCGCAGGAGGACCCGTGATCCGCGGCGCAGCCCTCGGGACCGCACCCACCCCGCTCTCCGTCCTGGACCTGGTCACCGTCGGAGCGGGTCGCACGGCCACCGACGCCCTCCGCACCAGCGTCGACATCGCCCGCCTCGCCGAGTCCCGCGGCTACCACCGCTACTGGGTCGCCGAGCACCACTCGATGCCGGGCGTCGCCTCCAGCAGCCCCGCCGTGATCCTGGCCCACCTGGCCGCCCACACGGACCGCATC
The DNA here is from genome assembly GCF_053592315.1 of Streptomyces sp. NPDC002754. Lineage (NCBI taxonomy): Bacteria > Bacillati > Actinomycetota > Actinomycetes > Kitasatosporales > Streptomycetaceae > Streptomyces > Streptomyces sp. NPDC002754. The sequence goes on along the minus strand of NZ_JBSFVM010000014.1, from coordinate 114,505 downwards.
CGCCTCGGCTCCGGTGGCGTCATGCTCCCGAACCACGCCCCGCTCGTGATCGCGGAACAGTTCGGCACGCTGGAAGCGATGGCCCCGGGCCGCGTCGACCTCGGCCTCGGCCGCGCCCCCGGCACCGACGGCGCCACCGCCGCCGCCCTGCGCCGCTCGGACCGCCTGAACGAGGGCGCGGACGACTTCCCGCAGCAGCTCGTCGAGCTCACCCGCTTCCTCGACGACGACTTCCCCGACGGCCACCCGTACTCCCGGATCCACGCCGTCCCCGGCCCCGTCCAGGCCACCTCCCCCGGCGGCGTACAGGACCCGAACCGCCCGCCGGTCTGGCTGCTCGGCTCCTCCGGCTTCAGCGCCCGGCTTGCCGCGACCCTCGGCCTCCCGTTCGCCTTCGCGCACCACTTCTCGGCGCAGAACACCATCCCGGCGCTCGACCTGTACCGCGAGAACTTCCGTCCGTCCGAGCTGCTCTCCGAGCCCTACGCCGTCATCGGCGTCTCGGCCCTCGCGACGGACGACGACGGCACGGAGGCCCGCCGCCAGGTCCTCGCGGCCGCCCTCAACATGGTCCGGCTGCGCACCGGCCGTCCCGGCCTCGTCCCGACCCCCGAAGAGGCCGAGGCGTACCAGTTCAACGAGATGGAGCAGGAGTTCATCAACTCCTGGAACTCCAACGTCATCCACGGCACCCCCGACGAGGTCCGCGCCGGCCTCGACGACCTGCAAAAGCGCACGGGCGCGGACGAGTTGATGCTCACGGCCAACGCCCACGGCGGCGACGTACGCCTGCGTTCCTACGAACTCATCGCGGACGCCTACGGGTTGCCGCGCGCCTGACGCGGTAGCGGCGGCGGATCATCCGCGCTCCGCGAGGAGCCCGGAGATGCGATCCGCCGCCACCGGCCGCGAGTAGAGCCACCCCTGCCCGGTGTCGCACCCGAGCCGGCGCAGCCGCTCCGCCTGCTCCGCCGTCTCCACGCACTCGGCGGTCACGGTGAGCCCGAGCCGGTGCGCCAACTGCACGAGCGCCTCGACGATCATCGCGTCCGCCGGCTCCGCGGGCGCGGTCCCGTCACCCTGGAACCCCCGCACGAACGCCCCGTCGAGCTTGAGCACCGACACCGGCAGCCGGCTGAGGTACGCGAGGTTGGAGTACCCGGTGCCGAAGTCGTCGATGGCGATGCGCACCCCCATGTCGCTCAGCGCCCTGAGCGCCTGCAACGGCCGGCCCGTCGGCCCCATCACGGCGGACTCGATCAGCTCCAACTGGAGGAGTTCCGGCGGGAGTCCGGTCTCGGCGAGGATCTGCGCGACGTCGGACACCAGGTCCGAGTCCCACATCTGACGCACCGCCACATTGACGCTCATGAACACCGGCCGCGCCTCGGGGTGCTCCACCTGCCAGCGCCGCGCCTGCGCGCACGCCGTCCGCAGCACCCACCGCCCCAACTCCACGATGGAGCCGTCCTCTTCGGCCAGTGCGATGAACCGATTCGGCGTCAGTAGGCCGAATTGCGGGTGCCGCCAGCGCACCAGCGCCTCGACGCCGCGCAGCGCACCGTCCGCCATCTCCACCAACGGCTGGTACTCCAGGGTGAATTCACCCCGGTCGACCGCGGGCCGCAGGCTCGACGACAGGGCCTGACGGGTCATCCGGTGGGCGTTGCGCTCCGGATCGAAGAAGGTCCAGCGGGCCTTGCCGTCCGCCTTCGCCCAGTACAGCGTGGTGTCGGCCGCCTGCATCAGGGCCGTCGTGCTGGTGCCCGTGACCTGCCGCTCGACCACGCCGATGGAGGCGGACACCGACACCTGGTGACCGGCCAGGTCGAAGGGCTCCCGCAGCGCGTCGAGCACCGCGCGGGCGAGCGCGGCCAGCTGCTCCGTACCGGTGGAGTCCTCGACGAGCAGCGCGAACTCGTCCCCGCCGAGCCGGGCCACCAGCGGGGCGCCCGTGGCGTTCTGCGCATGGTCCGCGCAGTGCGTGAGCCGCTCGGCGACGGCGACGAGCAGCCGGTCGCCGACGGGATGCCCGAGCGAGTCGTTGACCGCCTTGAACCCGTCGAGATCGAGCAGACAGAGCCCCACCCGCCCGGTCGCCCCCGCACTCTCGTACGCCCCTGGGCTCTCGTACGCTCCCGTCTCCAGGGCGGTGCAGACGCGCTCGAAGAACAGGGCGCGATTGGGCAGCCGGGTCAGCGGATCGTGCAGCTCCAGGTGGTGCAGCCGGTCCTGGAGACCGCGGTGCGCGGTGATGTCGCCGAGCGAGAGCAGCACCGCCTCCGCGTCCGGGAGCGGTGACACCGTGACGCGCAGCCACATCGAGTGGCCCGAGGGGTGCTTGAGGCGGCGGGTGCGGCTGAGCCGGGCCTGCCGCCCGCGCAGGATCTCCTGGTAGGCGTCCGCGGTGCGCGGGTCCGAGTGCAGGTCGACCAGTTCGTCGACAGCGCGGCCGATGAGCTGCCGGGCACCTCCGCCGGTGTTCTCCTCGCACAGCAGGGCGCACGCGGCGTCGTTGGCGCCGCGAATCACGCCGGCGCGATCGACGACCGCCATGGCCAGCGGCGACGTCGCGAAGGCCGACCGCACGCCGTCACTTTCCGTGATGCCCAAGGGCTCTGTGATCACTGAGGGCTCTGTGCTGACCGAGGGCTCTGTGGCCTCTGAGTTCGCGGAGTTCTCGGAGGTCTCCGTGAACCCCCGGAACTCCGCGAGGGGGTCGTGGCGCAGGCCGGGCGGGGCCACCCAGTGCGCGGTCGTGGGCCCTTCGGGCTGTGCGCTCACCGCTCGCTCCCGTGGTGCGTCGGATGGTTGCGTGATCTGCTGCGGCCGGGTCCCGGCAGGAAAGTGTGCCGATCATAGGGCCAGGTCGAACGGCCTATCCAGCCTGGATCACGGGGTGCGTGGGTTCCGGGCCGCCGCGCCCGCCCCGGTAGATCGTTTCTGCTCGCTGCTGCCCCACCTCCTGTCGCTCCCCGATCGCGGCCGATCGTCTGTGACGTTCCGTTATCGGCTGGAGTGTCGTGCGCTCACTCATCCGGGCCAGATAAACAGGGCATAGCACATCAAATGCCAACACTCTGGGTTCGGTGTCCCGCATTCCCGTCCCGGAGGTCGACTTGCCGCGTCCGCAGCCACTCGGGGGAGTGGCCACGCCACGCCCGCGCGCACTCGCGGCGGCGCTCACCGCCTTCGCCGCCGTGGCCGCCATGGGACTCCTCGCCGGTCCGGCCTCGGCCGTTCCGTTCGCGGGGCCGTGCGCCCTGGAGCGCACTCCGGCGCACCACTCCGAGGGCCTGGACACCTGGAATCCGGCGTACTCGAAGCCCGAGAAGACCCTCAACGCCGTGATGGTCTTCCTCTCGTTCCCCGACTCGCGGCCGCTGGCCACGCCGGACGAGCTGGCCTCCGACTACTTCCCGGCCACCAGCCGCTTCTTCGACCGGGCCTCGTACGGAAAGTTCTCCCTGGTCCCGCATCCGCAGCGGCGGTGGACCCGGATGCCGCACGCATCGACCACGTACGCCATACAGCGCGACTGGGACGCCGCGCACCGCAGCGCATATCTGCAAGATGCCCTGAAGGCGGCGGATCCGCACACGGACTTCAGTAAGTACGACGTCGTCTACTTCGTCGCAGACCCGGACGCGCCCGGCGTCGACTCCGACGCGACGAAGGTCGTGAACTTCGACCGGCCGATGCGCGCGGACGGCACGGACATCCGTCGCATCGTGACCGTCTTCGAGCGCCATCCGCCGGACCGGAACGTCCTCGCGCACGAGACCGGTCACGTCTTCGACCTGCCCGACCTCTACCACCGGCCCACCGACGGCAAGGGGGACTGGGACACGTACGTCGGGGACTGGGACGTCATGGGCAGCCAGTTCGGCCTGTCGCCGGATCTGTTCGGCTGGCACAAGTGGAAGCTGGGGTGGCTGGAGCGGCGGCAGGTGGCGTGTGTGAAGCGGAGTGGTGAGACGCGGTTGACGCTGGAGCCGTTGAGTTCGGGGGAGCGGGGGGCGGGGGCGCCGTTCGGTACGGGGGGTGGCACCAAGCTCGCCGTCATTCGTACGGGGGTCGACAGTGCCATCGCGCTCGAGGCGCGGGGTGGGTCCGGCAATGATGCGGCGACCTGTAGTCGGGGTGTCCTCGTGTACCGCGTACGCAGCGACTCCTCGTCCGGGGGCGGGCCCATGGAGGTCCTGGACGCGCATCCCCGTACGGAGGCCTGTTACGGCGAGTCCGTCTACCCGCCCCTGGCCGACGCGCCCGTGGGGGTGGGGGAGACCTTCACGGTGCCGGGCGACGACATCCGCGTCGAGGCGGAGGGCCGGACGGCGTCGGGGGCGTGGACGGTGCGGGTGACGACGTCGGGTTGATCGTGCACCGGCACCGTCGTTGCGGTCGCGGGGCTCCGCCCCGGACCCCGCGCCTCAATCGCCGGCGGGGCTTAAAAACAACCGCCGGCGCGGCTTGAGAGATCAGCCGCCGGCGGGGCTTGATCTATCAAGCCCCGCCGGCGATTGAGGCGAATCTTTTAAGCCTCTGCGGCGCTTGAGCCGCGGGGTCCGGGGCGGAGCCTCGCGGCCGCAACGACGGCGGACATGACGAAGGCCCCCCGCCGTAGCGAGAGGCCTTCGTCTTCAGGTGCGCCATCAGGGACTCGAACCCCGGACTCGCGGATGCTGTATTCCCCGGGGGATAACCCCCGGACCCCCAGCCGCGCCTGTCGGCGCCGGGGTGACTCCGAGCGCACGGCAAAGGCCCCCCGCGCTTGCGGAGGGCCTTCGTCTTTCAAGTGCGCCATCAGGGACTCGAACCCCGGACACGCGGATTAAGAGTCCGCTGCTCTAACCAACTGAGCTAATGGCGCCGGTTGACGTCGTAGACATTAGCACCAGGATCGGGGGCAGGAAAAATCGAAATCCGCACCGCGGCCTGCGCACTCGCGCGCGCCGCCCTGACGCATGCCCAGCGCATCACCTCGGGCCCCGGGAGCCAGGGGTGACGGGTGTCGGGGGCGACCACCCAGCGGGACTCCTGGCGCTGGTCGGGCCGGAGGGCGGCGTGGGTCGTGGGGGCCGGGCCGGTGACCGCGTCGCCGGCGCCGTGGTAGAGCAGCGGCGGCACCGAGGGGCCCCACTCCTCCCAGTGGAGGAGGGCCGGCAGGCGCTGCGCCGTGCCCGGCGCGGTGAACAGGAGCATGCGGCCCCGGTGCGTGGCGACGGGCCCCGATCCGGGCCCCTCGGACCAGAGCCGGTCTAACATCCGCCGGCCGAAGATCGCGGGCACGTTCACCACGTCGAAGGCGGATCCGCAGGGGAGGACGACGGGGGCCGTGGGCCGCGCCTCCCAGTGGGCGAGCGTGGAGCGGGGGTACGCCCCGGCGGAAGCGAGCCAGGCGGCGCCCTCGGGAGTGACGTCGCAGATGTCGAAGTGGTCGCGCTTGCCAGGGGTCGTGGCCGACGGGTCGTGGGGGGTGTACGGAGGCGTCGCAGTACTCATGCCTCATACATCTACAGGGGGTGAAGGCGCGATCGCCATGGGTTGCGGAAAATCGGGACAGGAGTGGGCGGGGTGGAGTATCTTGCCCACTGGCATATGCCAAATGATCTTTCTGGTGCCCGTGGCCCTCGCGGTACGCCCCCGTCACGACCCTCGTTACTGCGTCCGCTCCTGAGCCCCGCGCAGCAGATCACGGCCGAACTCGACCATCCTCTTCGCGTAGTCCTCGGTCCAGTCCGCGCGCTCCGCGATGTCCGCCGTGGTGAGCCGGTCGAAGCGGCGCGGGTCCGCGAGCTGGGCCGCGGCGACGGCCTGGAACTCCATGGACCGGTCCGCCGCCGAGCGGAACGCGTGCGTCAGCTCCGTGGCGCGGGTGAGCAGCTCGCGGGGGTCCTCGATGGACTCCAGGTCGAAGAAGTGCTCCGGGTCGGCGGACGCCTCCGCGGGTTCGAAGATCAGCGGGGCGGGTCGTAGCCGGGGCTGGTGGGTACGGTCGGGCTCCGCCATGGTGCGGCCTCCTGTTGCCGGGGTGGCCCGCGGTTCCGTGTCGGGCCACCTTCCATTGTCCGTCGGCCCGCAAGAGGGCGGGTGGGCTCCGCCCGGTGGGCCGGGGTGAAAGATCGGGGCTCTGCCCCGTACCCCGCTGGCTCTCGTCCAAAGAGCGGGGCTTAAAAAGGGACCCGGTGTTCGGTCAGGCGGGACAGGACGGAGTGGTTGGCTTCCCAGCCGTCCGGGAATTTGACGGTCACGCCGAGTTGTACCGGGTCCGCCGACGGGTGTTCGTCCAGGAGGTCCGCGACGCCGGCCCGGCACACCACCACGCACGCGTGCCGATGCCGCGACGCGAGGACGCAGAGTCGGCCCGTCTCCAAGTGGAACGCCGTCGCGTCCGGGCGGCCGGACAGTGGGTGCAGCACGACGGTGACGTCGTACTCCCGGCCCTGGAGGCGGTTCGCCGTGTCCACGGTGACGTCGTGGACGTCGAGGTCCGTCAGCGCCGCCCGTACCGCCGCCGCCTGGTCGCGGTGCGCGGTGCCGACGCAGATCCGCTCGGCCGTCAGCGGGCCCTCGCCGGACTCGGAGCGCGTGACACCGTCCCGGTCGAGCAGCCGCCGTACGACCAGGGCCACCGCCCGGACCGCCTCCGGGTCCGTACGCGGTGTGTGTGCGGCGGGCAGTTCGAGCAGGCCCCAGCCGGCGGCCGCCGCCTCGTCGATGACGCGGTCGGGGCCCGAACCGTCCGATTCCGTAAGGAAGTTCAGCTCACGGTCGCCCTCGTCCGTGCCGCTGCGGAACGGTGTGTACGGGTAGAAGGCGTCGGAGACCAGCGGCGCCGCGGAGGCCGGGAGGCGCCAGGAGACCGGGAGGCGGTGCTGCGGCAGCTGCGGGTTGTGGGCCAGCAGCGTCGACACCGCCGAGGCCGACGGGTCGTAGGAAAGGCCCGCCCACTGCTCCGCCCCGACGATCGAGAACGGGTCCAACTGCCCCGGATCGCCCACGAACAGCGCCCGCTCGAACAGCCCCGCGACGGCCAGCAGGGAGTCGGAGCGCATCTGGTACGCCTCGTCGACGATCGCGTGTGGCCACGGCCCTCCCGCGTCGTCGGCCTTGACGTGCGCCCACTTCGCGGCCGTCGACACGACGATCGGCAGCGGGGCCAGATCGCCGACCTTCGTGGACAGGCGGACGTTCGGCAGGTCGTCGAGCGCCTTGTCGTACGCGTCCGGGTCGCTGCTGTGCAGCCGGCCGACCACGAGCTCCGGGTTCTTCACGTGGAGGCGCAGGACCAGGTCGTCCACCTGCGCGTTCGTCTGCGCCACGATCATCAACGGGCGGCCCGCCTCGGCGAGTTCGAGCGCCGCCCGCACCACGAGGGTCGACTTTCCGGCGCCGGGAGGCGAGTCGACGACGATGCCGCGCGCCGTGCCGTGCAGCGTGTCGCGGAGGATGGCGGCGGTGGCCTGCCCGGCCGCATCGGACGGGCTGAGGGCGGTGGTCGGCATGGTCGGCGCGGTCACAGTACGTCCTCCGAAGTCACGGTGTCGGGCGACTCCGCGTCCGTCCCCGGCGGGCCGCCGTGCGTCCACGGTGTCTCCTCCGGGTCCGGCAGCTTGGGGCCGCCGCGCTGCTCGTGCTCGAACAGCGTCCAGCACACCCGCTCGCCCTTCTCCGGCAGCGAGCCCTCGGCCGGTTCCTTGCCGCGCCCCATCTTGTCCAGGACCCGCAGCACGACGGCCCTGCCTCCGTCTTCGTACTCCACGAACTCGGCCGTCTGCGGCTTGCCTTCGAGCGTGCGGTACACCTTCACGCCCGCGCCGAGGCGCGGCCCGTCCGCCGTGCGGAGGGTGACGAGCGGGCGGGGCCGCTTCTTCTCGTTGTACGCGGCCGCCACCTCGGTCACCTCACCGGTGAACGCCTCGCCGGAGAGGCGGCGGCCCGCCATCACCAGCGGGTCGTCCAGCGCCTCCTGCGCGTCCAGGCGGGCCTGCTCGCGCTCGCGCGTGGCCAGCTTGTTCGCCGCCGTCACCGCGTCGTCGCGGCGCGGCTGCGGGGGTTCGCCCGCCAGAACCCGGTCGCGGTGGCCGGTGAACGACCAGCGGTCGCGGGTCCAGCGCTCCGCCGCGTATCCGCCCTCGGGCAGCGTGCACAGCTGGTCGAGGCCGCGCCACACCGCGTCCCACGTGGGCCGCGTGCGGGACTCGACCAGGGCGTGGATCTCCCGCTCGGCGGCGGTCAGTTCGGCGAGTCGGCCCTCGGCCTCGACCGCGTCGTCCGCCGCCGCGTGGCGGGTGCGGGCCTTGTCGTAGCGCTCGATCGCGGGCGCGAGCAGCTTGTTGTCGAACGCGGGGTCCGTGGCGGGGCCCGCCGGCGGGCAGAGCAACTGTCCCTGCCGGTCGCGGTCCAGCTCGGCGCCGAGCGCGGCCGCCGCGCCCGACGTGCCCTCCGGTGCCTCGATCCAGGCGAGCAGCGCGCCCAAGTGCTGGTCCTCCAGGCTCGACTGGCCCGTCGCCCAGTGCCACGACAGGAGGTCCGTCATCGCGAGGAGCAGGGACGAGCCGGGTACGCGTGCGCGCTCCCCGAAGTGCGTGAGCCAGCGGCCGAGGAGCGGGACGTGCGGCGGCGCGGGGTAGGGCGTCTCCGGATCCTGCTCCGCGGTGCGGCGAAAGCGCATCGAGCGGCCGAGGAGCCGGAGGAACTCGATGCCCGCGCGGCCCGGCACGATCATCTGCGGGGCGTCCGCGCACAGTTCGACCTCGACCTTCACCTTCTTGCCGGTCTCCGGGTCGACCTCGCTGCGCTCGGCGGCCTCGACGTCGGTGGCGTACGTGTCGATGTACGGCAGGACCTCGTCGGCCAGCTGCGTCAGGAACGCGAAGCGGAGGTCGCGGTCGCGGGGCTGCGGGACGACCAGGAGCCGCGGCGAGGTCCGCTCGGTGCCGATCAGCGCGCCGAGCGGCGCGCCCGTCTCACCGGCCGTCGTGAGCGGCACGAGGACCAGTGGTCGCTGGGAGAGGTGCCGGTGCCGCACGGTGGCGATCCGCTGGGCCCGCCCCGTGTCGGTGGCCTCCAGCCGGGCCAGGTGATTGATCAGACTCACCGGTGAGTCTCCTTACGGGGTTCTGCGCCGCGAACATTAAGCCCCTGCGGCGATTGAGCAGGCCTTTTCAGCCCCGCCGGCGATTGAGGCGCGGGGTCCGGGGCAGAGCCCCGTGACGTGGGCACTGTGCCGCGCATCAGGCTCAGCACCGCACACCCCCCAACGCCTCCACCCGCAACGCCACCGCACGCCGCAACGCCGCCACCGTCGGATCCGCCGGATCCCCCGCCTCGCCCCGCGCAGCGGCCAGCACCGACTCGACCGTGGTCAACGCCCCGAGCTCAGCCCGCAGAGGCCGACCGAGGGCCGTCACCGCCCCGCCCTCACGCGCCCGATCACGGCAGTGAAACGCCAACTCGCACGCCGCAAGGCACTCCGGCGCGTATGTCGCGGGAACCGACTCCACCGCCGCCGTCAGCTCCGCCTCGGGCAGCTCCGGATCGAAGACCGTGCCCGGCGGGAGCGCCGCCGCGATGTCCTCCACGCGGGTCAGGCGCGCCAACTGCCGGCGCGTCACCGCGCGTTGTTTGCGGACGTCGACCGCCGACGCCGCCGGCAGGTTCGAGAAGTCCTTGGGGCACACGAGCACGATCCGGTCCCGCACCCGGACCCCCGCGTCCGGCATCCGGGCCGCGACCTCCTCCAGGGCAAGCACGTACACCGCCGCCTGGCGGGCTGCCGCGCCGACCTTCGACGCGTCCGCCGCGCCGTCGATCATCGGGAACGACTTGATCTCGACGACCGTCCAGCTGCCGTCCGGATGCACCACCACCGCGTCCGGCTCCAGGAACGCCGGACTGCCCGCCACGTCGAGCGCCAGCATCGGGTGGTCGAGGAACGTCCATGTGCCCGGCGTATCCGGCGTACCCGCCGCTTCGGCCGCCTCCCGGAGGGCGAGCGCCGTGCGCGCCGTGCGCCCCTCTGGGCCGATCGCCGACAGGTCCGGGGCCCGTACGAGATCGGGGGTCGGCTCGGGCGCGGCGCCGTCCACGCGCGCGTGAACGAGCTTGACCAGCTCCGAGCCGCCGTCCGACTTCACCCGCGCCTCGAACACATTGCCGCGGGCCAGGGCGAACTGGGACTGGCCGAACGAGGACGGTGCGCCCAACGCGTCCGCTATGCGCGCCTTGTCGACCCCCGCGCCGTCCAGGAGTGCCCGCCTTCGGCAGCCCGGGTTCGCGGCCAGGGCGGCCAGGGCCCGGGCGTCCAGCGGACGCGGCGGATGGTCGGGGCCGCGCAGTTCAGCGAGCCGGTGCCGCAGCCCCGTCGCCGCTGTCCTGCGACCTGGCTGCCTCGCGCTGTCGGGGAATTCGCTCACCCGGGAAAGTCTGGCACTCTCCACTGACAATCGGGGTCCGCGGGGCGGAAGGTGTGCCCCCCGCTCCCGCGAGCACGCCGTACGCCCGGTCCTTCAGGAGCGCCGCGACGAGCCGCACCGGCTTCGTCAGGAGCAGGCCCACGGCCATCACCGCGACCCCGGCGAGCGCGTCGAAGAAGTAGTGGTTGGCCGTGCCCATCACGATGAGCGTGGTGAGCAGCGGGTACGCGACCCCCAGCGCCTTCACGTACGGGGAGCGGGCGTGCCGCCACAGCAGGATGCCGCACCACAGCGCCCAACCGACGTGCAGGCTGGGCATCGCTGCGTACTGGTTGGTCATGTCGCCCATGCCCTTGGGTGCGCTTGCCGCGTCGCCCCACCAGCCGTAGGAGCTGTAGTGGGCCATCGTGTCGATGAATCCGTGGCCCGCGGCGAGCAGCCGCGGCGGGGCGGTCGGAAGGAGGATGAAGCCGACGAGGCCGATCACCGTCGAGGTCATCAGCCACGTGCGGGCCGTCCGGTAGATCTCGGCGCGGCGGCGGAACAGCCAGACGAGGACGATCGGCGTGACCAGGTAGTGGAGCGAGGCGTACCAGAAGTCGGCGGGGACGCCGATCCACGGTTCGTGGGTGAAGAGACGGTTCAGCGGGTGCTCGAAGTTGAGGTGCACGGCCTGCTCGGCCCGGAGGATCGCGAGGCCGTGGTCGACGGCCTGCTCCACGTTGCCCCCGGCGAGCAGCCGACCCGCCGAGTACGCGCCGTACACGAGGAGGATCAGCGGCAGTTCCGTCCACCAGCGGAGCCCGGCGCCGGGTATCGCTTCCGTGCGCGGTGCTTCGTCGGTCTGCGACATGCGGGCCGCTCCCCCTCTTCGCTCGTGCGGCGGCCTCTGGCCACGGCCTCGCTTTACGGTGTATATGGGGCTCTGCGTGGGCGAGCCCTGACCTTCCTAGACGCAACGATCACGCTGCGGGTTGCCCCCCGGGCGACCTCCCTGTGGATTGCGGGATGATGGACGGGGCGATCCTTCCCGCTCGTCCTATGTTCACCCTTAGCCCCTTGTAGTTGCTCGTAGTTTCGAAAGAGGCCTCCTCTATGGCACCGCGCATCCTGTTGGCCCGGCACGGACAGACCGAATGGTCGCTGTCCGGACGGCACACCGGGAGGACGGACATTCCACTCCTGGAAGAGGGCAGGCGCGGCGCGAAACTGCTCGGCGAGCGCCTCGGGCGCGCGCCGTACGACGGGCTCGACGGGGTGGAGGTGCGGACGTCTCCGCTGGTGCGTGCGAGTGAGACGTGTGAGCTCGCCGGGTTCGGGGAGCGGGCGGCCACGTGGGACGCGCTCTTGGAGTGGGACTACGGGGCGTACGAGGGGCTTACGCCGGCGCAGATCCAGGAGCGCAGGCCCGGGTGGTTCATCTGGCGGGACGGGGTGCCGGAGGGGGAGTCGCTCGGCGAGGTGGCGGCGCGGGCCGACGAGGTCGTTGAGTGGGCGCGCTCCGCCGACCGTGACGTCCTGGTCTTCGCTCACGGCCACATCCTGCGCTCGATCGGGGCGCGTTGGCTCGGGCTCCCGCTGGACTTCGCCGCGCGAATCCGCCTGAACCCGACGTCGTTGTCCGTGCTGGGGTGGGCGTACGGGGAGCCGGCTCTGGAGTCCTGGAACGAAACGGGCCACCTGGCGGTGAGCTGACCCGGGGTGCTGTTGCGCGGCATCGGGGTCTTTCTCCCCCACCCCGCCCCTTCCCGAAAGTCCTGCCGGACGGGCCTGCTCAATCGCCGCAGGGGCTTGAAAGGCCCGCTCAATCGCCGCAGGGGCTTGATGATCGAGCCCCTGCGGCAAAATCAAGCCCCGTCGGCGTTTGAGGCGATCTTTTAGCCCCTGTGGCGATTGAGCGGCGGAGCCCCGTGGCGTAGGGGCGGTGCCGGGGTCAGGCTGAGCGGCGAGCGACCGCGTGGGCGTCCAGGAAGGACGAGACCCCGGTCGACCGCCGGTGCGGCAGCAGTACACGGGCCGTCGCCGCCAGCATCCCCTCGATGCGGGAAGAGCGGACGTCCTCAAGGAGGTTGAGGGCGCGCATACCGGCGGAGGCCGATTCGTCGGGTTGCCCCGCCCGCGCCAGATCGTCCGCCAACTCGGCCGTGTACAAGGCCATGTTGCGCGTGAAGTGCGGATCCTGGAGAGCCGCCGCACGCCGCGCGTGCAGGGACGCGCGGTCCCAGCCGCCCAGCGCCGACCAGCACTGCGCCTCGAGGCCCTCCAGCTCGGCCTCCCCGTAGAACGACATCCACTCCGGATCCGCGTCGGAGACCCCCCGCGCGAACAGCGCCTGCGCGCGGGCGAGGGAACGTTCGCAGGAGGACTGGTCGCCCAACCCCGCCCAGCCGCCCGCCTCCCGCAGGGCGAGGAGGGAGAGCAGGCGGGGGGAGCCGAGGCGGGACGCCACGCGCGTGGCCGCCTGGGCGGCGCGTACCGCCTCGCGCGGGCGCCCCGCGTCGCGCGCCAGGAACGCCGTGTTGCAGAACGCGTGCGCCTCCAACGCCTCGTCGCCCGCCATCCGCGCCGTCGCGAGCGCCTCCGCGTAGTGCGAGCGCGCGTCGTCGAAGCGGCCCGAGTCGTGGGCCAACCAGCCGACCGAGATGGCCAGTTCGCCCGCTCCGGTCTGCAGGCGCTCGGTGACCTCGCGCCGGGCCGTGCCCGCGTCGAGCAGCTCGAAGGCGGTACGCAGCGGGGCCGAGGCCCGCCGGTACAGGCCGTCGGCGCCGTGCCGGTCGTCGAGCAGCCGGATCCGCCGGATCGCCTCCTCGACGGCGCCGATCCCGGCCCGCGCCGGATGCCGGTCGAGGTCCGCGGGGAGCGCGGGGACGCCGAAGGGCGCCAGGGCGGCGACGGCCACGGTGGCCGTCGAGCCGGTCATGCCGGTCATGAATGCGCGACGTCGCACGTCGCTCTCCTCGTCGTACAGGTGCTGCGGGTCGGCGGTGGCGGTGGTGGCAGGGCGCGCGCCCCGGCCACGTACCGCGGAACGGGGCGCGAACCCCAGCTCCACGAGGGTCCGGCCCGGGAACATGTGCAGGAACACCCGCTCGTACGCGTAGTTGGGGCAGCGGATCTCGCCGGCCTCCACGCGTCCGATGTAGCGCGCGTCGCAGCTGACCCGCTCACCGATCTCCCTGGCCGCGCGCCGCACCGCGGCGGCGAACTCGCCCGGAGAGCGCCGGCCGCGCAGCTCCCGGAAGGCGAGGTTCGGTCGTGGAGACTGCGGCGTCGAGGTGTCCGAGGCCATCGGCGACGACGTCATGAGCGGGTCCTCCCGTGCGAACCGTGCCGGACGGCAGGGAAGTTGGGAGCGCCCGGGATCCCGAGAGGGAGGGCTGCCGCAACTTCCTTGTTCCGGCGAGGCTCGAAGGTACCGGCTGTCACGACCGCGACACGCAGAGTTTGGCTACAAAACGGATATCTCACCCACGATCCGCCATGAACTGCCATCCTTTGCGGCGGCGTGCCGCCGTAGCTGTTGACAGCGTGTGCGCGTTGAACCATGCGGCGAAACCCCACGAGCGAGGAGTTGCCGACGTGTTGGACGCGACCAAGCCGATGCTGTCACTTCCCACGACCCCCACGACGGTGCGGCATCGACCGGGCGAGGAGTGCAGCGCGGCGCCGCCCGGCGGCTGCGACCTGGTCACGGTGCCGGCCCGACAGGGCCTCGAGGCGGTCGACATCCTGCGCCGCGGCTGTACGGAAACGGTTGGCCCCGTGCTGCACGACGGGGGCGGCGGCACCCTCGGCTTCCTCGTCCCGCCCGGTACCGCCGACGGCTGGGACGTGCCCGGCAGCGACTGTACGCACACGCAGGGCCGCGGCCTCGCGCTCGGCGCCCGGACCGATCCGCCGGTCGAGGGCACGGGCTGGCTGCTCCCACCGGACCCCGCGGAGCGGCCCACGGACCTGGTCACCGACCCCACGGTGCTGCGGGCCGCGCTCGACGAGGCGGCACGCATGATCGAGGCGGCGGACAACTGCCGTTGATCCCGTACGTGCCGGGGGTCCGGGCCCCCGGAGTGGCTCGGGTCCGATGAACCTGTCTTAATGGCCGAATGGCAAGGTCACGAGGGAAGCAGGGGCAGGGGCGCGCGGGGCGGGAGGCCGTGGTCGAGGAGGTCGACGGAGGGCTCGCCGAGCTGGTGCCCGACCGGGACCGGCCGGCCGGCTGGACGCTGCTCGTGGACGGCGCGCCGCAGTCCCATGTGGACCTCGACGACCCCGCCCACCTCTCCTTCGAGTACCAGCGCCGGATCGGCCACGTCATCGATCTGGCCGCCGAGCGGGGCCGTCCCGTGCAGGCCGTGCACCTCGGCGGCGGGGCGTTCACGCTGGCCCGTTACGTCGCCGCGACCCGGCCACGGTCCACGCAGCAGGTCGTGGAGCGGGACGGGGCGTTGGTCCAACTCGTGCGCAAGCACTTGCCGTTGGATGCGGGGGCTCGGATCCGGGTACGGACGGCGGACGCCCGTGAGGCGCTCGGGAAGTTGCCCGACGACTGGGCGGATGTGCTGGTGGCCGACGTGTTCAGTGGGGCGCGTACGCCCGCGCATCTCACCAGTACGGAGTTTCTGGGCGAGGTGCGGCGTGTGTTGAGGCCCGCCGGCACGTATGTGGCGAATATCGCGGATGGCCCGCCGCTCGCGTATCTGCGGGGGCAGATTGCCACTGCGGCGGCGGTATTTCCCGAGCTTGCGCTCGTGGCTGATCCGACGGTGTTCCGGGGGAAGCGGTTCGGGAACGCGGTGTTGGTCGGGGCCGCGGGTGGGCTGGCTGTGGCTGAGTTGAGGCGGCGGGCGGCGGGGGATTCGCATCCGGGGCGGGTTGAGTACGGTAAGGCGCTTTTGGATTTTGCGGGTGGGGCGGTTGCGGTGGGGGATGTGTCGGCCAAGGCGTCTCCGGCGCCGCCGCCATCCGTGTTTCGCTAGTCGTTGCCCACGTCGCGGGGCTCTGCCCCGGACCCCGCGCCTCAATCGCCGGCGGGGCTTGATATGCGGCTTAAGCGTGGTCAGTAGTTTGCGACCTCGACTGATGGTTCGTGGTCGTGCCAGGTGCAGAAGACTGAGACTTTTTGTTCGCCCGAGGTGAATTCGACGCGGATCCATGTCGGCTGTTTCCAGACCTGGACCGACCAGCCCGCCGCCGGTGTCGCGGAGACGAGGGTCGCCGAGGTCTTCCGGAGGTCGAAGACCGCGCGGCCGCCGGCCGTCGCGTAGCTCTTGACGGAGCCGGAGGGCGGTGGCGCGGGGGACGTCGTGCGCGGGGTGGGCGTGGGGGAGGGGGAGCGGGGCGTACGGCTCGGTGATGCCGACGGCTTGTGAGGTGAGGGGGAGGTCGAGGGGGAGGGGCGGTGTGTCGACGAGGACTCCGGTTGCCGCGCGCTCCGGTCGTGCTGCTCGTCCTGCGTCACCGCGACGGGGAGCGCCTGCGGCGGGTCGTACACCGTGCCCGCCATCACCGTGTGCACGCCCCACCACGACAGCGTCACCGAGGCCCCGGTGGCGAGCAGCCACGCGACGCCGTGGGTGAGCCGTCGACGGCCGGGGTGATCCTGGCTCCGGGACGGAGGCGGCGGGCTCTCGTGCATCGCGGGCCATACTGCACCACACCCGCCCCGGCTGTCCCGCAAGGCCCGCGACCACCTGAAAGAGGCCCGGAAACCGCCGGATGGCGTACGGTGCCGTCCCATGGCAAGTGTGCTCGTGGTCGAGGACGACCAGTTCGTACGCTCGGCCCTCATCCGGCACCTGACCGACGCGGCGCACACCGTGCGCAGCGTCGGCACGGCCCTGGAGGCGCTGCGCGAGGTCGCCCATTTCCGGTTCGATGTCGTCATCCTCGATCTCGGTCTGCCCGATCTGGACGGCGCCGAGGCGCTGAAGATGCTGCGCGGGATCACCGACGTACCCGTGATCATCGCCACTGCCCGGGACGACGAGGGTGAGATCGTCCGGCTGTTGAATGACGGTGCCGATGACTATCTGACCAAGCCGTTCTCGCCCGAGCATCTGTCTGCCCGGATGGCCGCCGTGCTGCGTCGCTCGCGGGGGAGCACCGGCGCCGAGCCGCCCTCGCGGGTGCTCAGGGTCGGCGGGCTCGCCATCGATCCGCTGCGCCGGCAGGCCGAGCTCGACGGTGCGCCGTTGGATCTGACGCGGCGCGAGTTCGATCTGTTGACGTTCCTCGCGGGGCGGCCCGGCGTGGTCGTCGCGCGCAAGGAGCTGCTCGCCGAGGTGTGGCAGCAGTCGTATGGGGACGATCAGACCATTGATGTGCATTTGTCGTGGTTGCGGAGGAAGTTGGGGGAGACCGCGGCTCGGCCGCGGTATCTGCACACCCTGCGCGGCGTCGGTGTGAAGCTGGAGCCGCCGGCATGAGGTGGGCGCTGGTGAAGGTGTGCCTCGCCGTCACGGCGATGGTGGTGGTCGCCTTCGCCGTCCCGCTCGGCCTCGTGATCAAGGAGATGGCGCGGGACCGGGCCTTCTCCAACGCCGAGCGGACCGCCGCCGCCATCGGCCCCACCCTCTCCATCACCACCGACCGCGACCAGCTCGCCCGCGCCCTCGCCACCGCGCAGACCGGCGGCGAGGACCGGATGTCCGTCTACGTTCCGGCCGGTGGCGGGCGCGGGGCGATCCGGCTCGGCGAGCAGCGGGTCGACTCGGACGAGCTCGACATCCGGCAGGCCACCGTCGCGGACGCGCCGGGCGGCTCGGTGTGGCTGCAGCCCATCGCGGTGAGCACGGGCAAGATCGCCGTGGTCGAGGTGTACGTCCCCGAGGCCGAGGTCACCAATGGTGTGACGACCGCGTGGTTCGTGCTCGGTGGTGTCGGCATCGCGCTGATCATCGGGTCCGTGGCGGTCGCGGACCGGCTCGGTGGACGGATGGTGCAGCCGGCGCAGCGGCTCGTGGGCGCCGCGCACGCTCTGGGGGACGGCAAGCTCGGGGCGCGCGTGCCGGAGGACGGTCCCACCGAGCTGCGGCTCGCCGCCGTCGCGTTCAATTCGATGGCCGATCAGGTGGTTCAACTGCTCGCCAATGAGAGGGAGTTGGCCGCCGATCTGTCGCATCGGCTGCGTACCCCGCTGACCGTGCTGCGGCTCAATGCCGCCTCGCTCGGGGACGGGCCCGCCGCCGAGCAGACCCGGGCCGCCGTGGAGCAGCTGGAGCACGAGGTCGACACCATCATCCGGACGGCCAGGGACGCCAAGCCGCAGACCGCTGCCGCAGGACCTGGCGCAGGCTGCGACGCCGCCGAGGTGATCCGTGAGCGCATGGACTTCTGGTCGGCGCTCGCCGAGGACGAGGGCCGCAAGGTGCGGGTCGCCGGGGTGGACCGCCCCGTACGCATACCGGTCGCCCGCGGTGAGCTGGCGGCCGCGCTCGACGCACTGCTCGGCAACGTGTTCCGGCACACCCCGGAGGGCACGGCGTTCGCGGTCGACGTGCACCGGGCCGACGGGGCCGTGATCGTGCTCGTCTCCGACGCCGGCCCCGGGATCGCCGACCCGGAGGCCGCGCTGGCCCGCGGCACCGGGGGCGCGGAAGTCGGCTCGACCGGGCTCGGGCTGGACATCGCGCGCCGGGTCGCCGAGTCCACCGGCGGCGACGTGCGCCTCGGCGCGTCCGTGCTCGGCGGCACCGAGGTGCGGATCTGGCTGCAGCTGGAGGGGCACCGGCCCGTCGCGGGGAGTCGCGGGCACGGGCGGCGTGGCCGGGACCGAAAGGGCGGGAACGGCAGCCGTAAGAAATCGCTCGCACACGGATTGGTATCGACCTTTAACCGGTCCCGATCCCTCTCTTAAGCGAACCCTAAGAACCTCAACCCTCCGCCCACTTGCCCGAATTGACGGGTTCACGATCGCTAGCGTGCTGCCACGTACCCCCCACCCCCCACGTACAGCTAAGGCAGGCACGCGATGAGCAGCAGCACGCACCGGCGCAGGTTCAGCGGCAGGAAGAAGGCGATGGGCGGTGCCGTGGCGGCCGCCGTCGTGGGCGGTGGCGCGTTCTTCTTCTCCTTCGGGGCGTCCGCGGCCCCGGTGGCGGCCGCCGGCTTCGCGCCCTACGTCGACACCTCCCTCACCCCGGCGTTCGACCTGGCAGCCTCCGCCAAGGCCACCGGAGTCAAGGAGTACAACCTCGCCTTCATCACCTCCGGCGGCGACTGCGCCCCGAAGTGGGGCGGTGTCACCGACCTCGATGGTGACCAAGTCGCCTCGCAGATCGGCGACTTGAGGGCAGCGGGCGGAGACGTCCGGGTCTCCTTCGGCGGCGCTTCCGGCACCGAACTGGCGCAGGCCTGCTCCTCGGCCTCCGACCTGGCGGCGGCGTACCAGAAGGTCATCGACCAGTTCGACCTCACCAAGGTCGACTTCGACATCGAGGGCGGCGCGCTGCCCGACACGGCGGCCAACACCAAGCGCGCCGAGGCGATCGCCACGCTCCAGAAGGACAACGCCGACCTGAACGTCTCGGTGACGCTGCCGGTGATGCCGGAGGGGCTCACCCAGGACGGTGTGAACTTCCTCGAGAACGCCAAGGACAACGGCGCCTCGCCCGACCTCGTCAACGTCATGGCGATGGACTACGGGGCGTCCTACAGCGGCGACATGGGCGACTACGCCGAGCAGGCGGCCACCGCGACGCAGGCGCAGGTGGAGTCGGCTCTCGGCCTGTCGGACGCGGACGCCTGGAAGGCCGTCGCGATCACCCCGATGATCGGCGTCAACGACGTCTCGTCCGAGGTGTTCAAGGTCGAGGACGCCACGCAGCTCGTCTCCTTCGCGAAGGAGAAGGGCCTCGGCGGCCTGTTCATGTGGTCGGCGACCCGCGACAAGGCCTGCGAGGGCGGCGCCTCCGACTCGGCGCAGCCGACGTGCAGTTCGATCGAGCAGGAGGCGGACGCGTTCCAGAAGGCGTTCGCGGCCTTCAAGTAGCCCCGCCCCACACACCCGCCCCCCACACAAGCGGAAGCCCCGGCCGGCTCCACCCCCCACCCGGCCGGGGCTTCCGTGGCACGCGGGACCTACTCCTGCGAGGTCCGCCATTCCTCCGCGTAGTCGTCGAAGATGCCGCGCAGATGGTGGCCGATCTTCAGATAGTCCATGTTGTCGAGGTTGGCCAGCGAGACGCGGACCGACCACTCGGGTCCGTCGAAGCCGCCGCCGTTGAGGAGGACCACACCCGTCTGCTGGGCGAGCCGGAACAGGGCGTCGACCGGCTCGTAGTTCTTCTCCAGGAACTCGGCGAACGCCGTGCCGTGGACGCGCTCGGCCTCGGCGAGGAGGTCCAACTCGATGTAGTAGGCGGCCCGGTGGGGATCCTGGTGGATCTTCATCTGGGCGCCTTCGAGGAGCAGGTCGAGGCGCTGCTGCACGATGGAGCGGATCTTCTCCTTGTACGCCTGGCCCTCCTCCAACATGTCGAACAGGGAGAAGAGGCTCATCATCACCTGCTGCGGCAGCGACAGGCCCGCCGTGTGGTTGAGCGCCACCTGCCGGGAGTCCGCGACGAGCCGGTCGATGAACCTGATCTTCTCCGGCTCCAGGGTCAGCGAGCCGTACCGCTTGTTCAGCCGGTCCTTCTCCTCCTGCGGGAGCTGGGCGATCCGCTCGTCGATGATGTTGTCGTCGTGCAGCCCGATCACGCCGAGCCGCCACCCCGTGCACCCGTAGTGCTTCGAGTACGAGTAGACGAGCAGGGTGTTGCGCGGCAGGTCGGCGGCGATCGAGCGGAAACCCTC
This sequence comes from Streptomyces sp. NPDC002754, assembly GCF_053592315.1. Lineage (NCBI taxonomy): Bacteria > Bacillati > Actinomycetota > Actinomycetes > Kitasatosporales > Streptomycetaceae > Streptomyces > Streptomyces sp. NPDC002754. The sequence goes on along the minus strand of NZ_JBSFVM010000014.1, from coordinate 94,289 downwards.
CACGAACGTGCCGTACACGTCGTCGGTGACGAGCAGCAGGTTCGGGTTCTTCCTCGCGACGATGTCCTTGATCTGGTTCGCGACCCGGGTGCTCAGCGCCAGGGAGGGCGGGTTGGAGGGGTTCACCAGGCAGACCAGCTTGATCTCCGGGTCCTCCAGCTTGGCGACCTCCTCCTCGGGGTAGCGCCACTCGCGCACGCCGGTCTCGGCGAACTTGTCGGCCGAGATGTACGTGACGTCGAACTCGTAGGTGTCGAGTTCGGGGATCTCGATGTACGGGGTGAAGACCGGGACCATCAGCGCGATCTTGTCGCCCTTCTTCAACAGCCCGTTCTTCATGAGGGAGTCGAAGATGTAGCACATGGCCGCCGTGCCGCCCTCGGTGGCGAACAGCGACAGGTTGTTGCCCGCGGGCGCCTTCTTGTCGAACATCTCGTCCGCGAGGTAGCCGCGCACCACCTGCTCGCTGTGGACCAACATCCGGTCGGGCACCGGGTAGTTGTCGCCCGTGATGCCGTCCGTCAGCTCGTGCACCCACTCGTCCTTGTCGAACCCGAAGCGCTGGATGCCGAGCTGGACGCACTGGGCGAGGAGCTCGATGCCCGGCAGGCCCGGGTTCTGCCGTACGAAGGTGTCGAAGCGCTCGTACGCGCCGTGCTTCTCCGGCATCCCGCCGAGGTTGTCGGCGGTCCATACGCGCCGCGACTCCGTCAGGGCGAAGTAGCCGAGCGAGTAGAACGCCTCGCGGGGCCCCGTGGCGACCCAGTTGGGGTTTCCGCGGCCCGCGTTGAGCATCTGGCGGCTGGACTTCTCCTTCTGGCCCGGCTCGTCGGCCTGCGCCTGCTCGGCGAGGTCGATGAAGATGTTCTTCAGCTCGAAGGGGGAGAGCTGGGCGTACTGCTGGATCTCTTCGCGCGTGAGCGTCGTCTTGGGCATGGTGTGTCCTTAACTGCGGTGTGGGGGCTCAGTGTTGGAGGAGAACGATCACGGCGCCCCAGATGGTGAGGAGCACATTGCCGACGGCGTACGGGATCGTGTAGCCGAGGGTCGGCACCTGCGAGCGGGAGGCCTCGTTGATCGCGCCGATCGCCGCGGTGGTCGTCTGGCCGCCGGCGAGGACGCCCATCAGGATCGGGAAGCGGATCTTCTGCACGTAGTGGCCGAACAGGAAGCCGACGATCAGCGGGACGACGGTGGCGACCGCGCCGAAGACCAGCAGGCCCCAACCGGCTTCGGAGAGGCCGGAGGTGAAGCTCGGGCCCGCGTTGATGCCGACGATCGCGACGAACATGCACAGGCCGAGCGTGTCCATGAACCACTGGGCGCCCGGCGGCACATTGCCGTACGTCGGATACTTGCCGCGGATGTAGCCGAAGACGAGGCCCATGATCAGCGCGCCACCGGAGGTGGACAGGGAGATCGGGACGCCGGACACGGTCAGCGCCGGGATGCCCAGGCAGCCGCCGAGGAAGATGCCGAGGCCCACCCAGACCATGTCGGTGGCGAACGAGGTCGGCACCGGCTTGCCGAGCGCCGCGCCGGCCGGGTCCACGAGGCGCTTGGGCCCGGTGAGGACGAGTGTGTCGCCGCGCTCGACCTTGGTGGAGAGGCGGTACGGGAACTCGGCGCCCGAGCGGTAGATCTTGTCGATGTAGACGCCGACCATGAACGGCTCGCGCCGCAACTCGGATACGGGTCTGCCGAGTTGGGCCTTCTCCGACGCCACGACGTGCAGCGACTCCGTCTGGTAGCCGAGCAGCTCCACATCGTCGGTCTCCATGCCGATGTGGGTGCGGGCGTCGTAGTCGACGAGCGAGCCGCGCAGCGCGCTCACCGCGACGACGTCGCCCTCGCGGAGCACCGTCTGCTGGGAGTGGTCGAGGATCTGGCCGTCCCGGCGCACCCGCGTGAGGTAGATGCGGTGGCCGAGCTCCCGCTGCTGGTTCTCGAAGTCCTCGATGCTGCGGCCGATGATGTCGGGGCGCTGGATGGTGTAGGCGCGGAGCACGACCTCGTAGTAGCCCTCGGCGAGGTCCGGGTCGCCTCCGGGCGCGTCCAACTCCTTTGCCATCAGCGCGGATTCGGCCGCCAGGTCCTTTTTGTAGAGCCTCGGCAGGATGTTCGCGAGCAGCATCGCGCACAGGATCGTGCCGAGCGGATACGTCACCGCGTAGCCGATCGCCACGAAGTTCGCCTCGCTCTTGGCCGCCGAGGCGGACAGGCCCGGCAGGGTGCCGATGGCGTCCTGCGCGACACCGATCACCGCGGACTGGGTGAGCGCGCCGCCGAGGAGTCCGGCCGAGAGCCCGGGACCGTAGCCGAGCATCGCGGCGAAGACCCAGCAGATCAGCAGGCCGGACACGCAGACCACGACGGCGTTGAGCACCTGCGGCAGGCCGTCCGTTTTGAGGCCGCGGAAGAACTGCGGGCCGACCTTGTAGCCGAGGGCGAACAGGAACATGATGAAGAACAGGCTCTTCACCGTGCCGTTGATCTCGACCCCGGTCCAGGCGCCGAGCAGCAGGCCCGCGATGAGGCAGCCGGTGACGGCGCCGAGCGCGATGGCCTTGTAGCGGACCTTCCCGAGCAGGAAGCCGAAGGCGACCGTAAGGAAGACCAGGAGTTCCGGATAGGGCTGGAAGATGTTCCGGTTGAGGAAGTCGATCACGCCGGGGACCGCCCTCTCAGTGTCCGAGGATGCCGACGAGCACGGGGCCGGTCAGCGGGAGCAGGAAGTTGGAGAGGGCGTACGTGATCGTGTAGCCGAGCATCGGCACGGACGACTGCGCCACCTGGGTGACGGCGGTGATCGCGGGGGTCGAGCACTGCTGCCCCGCGATGGCACCGATCAGGAGCGGTTTCTCGATCTTGAGCAGCTTGCGCCCGACGACCAGTGAGACCGTCGCGGGGATCAGCACCATGGCGATCCCGGCGAACGGGAGCAGCGCCCCGTACTCCTTGATCAGCGGCCAGGCCTGTGGCCCGGAGACGAGGCCGGTGCAGGCGATGAAGACCGCGAGCCCCATGTCCTTGATGGTCGACGCGGCCTGCGGAGGGAACGCGCCGAAGGTCTGCGAGCGTGAGCGGAACCAGCCGAAGAGCAGACCGGAGATCAGGCAGCCGCCGCCGGTGCCGAGCGACATCGGGATGTCGCCGAACTCCACCACGACCTGCCCGAGCAGTGAACCGGCCGCGATACCGAGCCCCAGATAGATGAAGTCGGTGGCATCGTTCTTGACGACCGAGCCGATCCGCGCGACCAACTTGTTCAGACCGGAGCGCGCGCCCACCAGGGTCAGCACGTCGCCCCGGGCCAGGGTCGTGTCGCCGTTGGCGGGCATGTCCTGGTCGCCGCGGCTGATGTCGGTGACGTAGACGCCGTCTCGGTAGAACTCGGGGTGCTCCTGCTGCAGCTCGTCGATGGACTTCCCTTCCAGGGCCTTGTCGGTGACCGACACCTGGCGGGAGGCGAGCGGCGAGTCGAGCCCCGGCACGCCCGGCGTCTCGGGCCCGACGATCCGGCCCGCGTCGATCACGTTCGCCCGGCGGCCGACCAGGAGCACCAGGTCGGAGAGGGTGAGCTCCAGACCGGGCGCGACGTCGAGGACCTTGCTGCCGCGCTTGACCGCCTCGATGGTGACCCGCTCGCCGAGCGAGGACCGCAGGTCGTCGACCGTACGGCCGTCAGCGGTGGTCACCAGATAGGTGCGGCCGACCATGCCCGGCAGAGCGGGGCGCTCGTCCGACTCCAGGCTGCCGCGGCTGCGCGTCTTCTCCCACAGCTCGCGGGCGGCGTCGCGCAGGTTGATGCGCATCATCATCGGCATGATCTGGCTCGTGTAGAGCACGATCGTGATCAGTCCGAAGAGATAGCAGACCGTGTACGCGGTGGCGACGTTGCCCTGGTACTCGGTGATCTGGGCGGCGCTGAGGTTGCCGAGCTTGCCGATGGACTCGGTGGCCGTGCCGACCACGGCGGACTCGGTGGCGGCGCCGGCCAGGATGCCGGACGCTGTGCCGACGTCCAGGTCGAACCAGTTCGCCAGGCCGAGCGCGATGCCGATGACACAGACCAGCTCGATGCCGCACAGCACGAAGAAGCGCAGGCTCTTCTTGTTGAGGTTGCGGAAGAACTGCGGCCCGGCCATATAGCCGAGCGCGAAGATGAACAGCGCGAAGAACACGGTCTTCACGTCGTCGGAGACATGGGCCTTGGTCCAGGCCCCGAGCAGCAGCGAGACGATCAGCGTCCCGCAGATGCCGCCCAACGTCAGCGGCCCCACGCGCAGCTTCCCCACGAGGTAGCCGAGCGCGAGGCTTACGAACAGGACGAGTTCGGGATGGTCCTTGAGGACACCCATGGCGCCTCAGGACCGTTCATATCGGTAAGTAGCGTGCATAGGCGAAAAATAAGGGCAGGTGTGTGCCGCTGCCACGCGGCACACACCTGCCCACTGCCCGCCGGGGGTCAGGATTCGGCGGGCAGCCCCCCGTTGCGCGCGACCTGGGAGTACCAGGTGGCGCTGGACTTCGGGATGCGCTCCTGCGTCTCGTAGTCGACGTACACGGCGCCGAACCGCTTGCCGTATCCGTAGGCCCACTCGAAGTTGTCGAGCAGCGACCAGAGGAAGTAACCGCGGACGTCGGCGCCCTGCTCGATGGCGTCGTGGACGGCGGCGAGGTGGGCGTGCAGATAGCGGACGCGGTCCGGGTCGTGCACTCGGCCCTCGGCGTCGACGACGTCCTCGTACGCGGCCCCGTTCTCGGTCACGTAGAGCGGGATGTTCGGTGCCTGCGCGGTGTAGTCGAGGAGCAGGTCCGTGAGACCCGTCGGGTCCACGGGCCAGTCCATCGCGGTGAGTTCGCCCGACGCGCGGTGGAAGACGACATCGTCGGCGCCCGGCCACGGGGCGTGCTCGCTGGCGCCGTGCCCGTCGAGGCGCGGGCCGTCCTGGTCGGAGCGGGGGGCCGAGACGACCGCCGGCGTGTAGTAGTTCAGGCCGATGAAGTCGAGCGGCTGGTGGATCGCCGCGGTGTCCCCGTCCCGCACGAACGACCAGTCCGTGATGGCCGCGGTGTCGGTGATCAGGTCGCGCGGGTAGGCGCCCTTCAGCAGCGGCCCGGTGAAGACCCGGTTCGCGAGCGCGTCGATCCGGCGCCGGGCGTCGAGGTCGGCGGGGGCGTCGGTGAGGGCCCGCACCACGCTCGGGTTCAGGCTGATACCGACCTTGGCGCGGGCCGGCAACACGTCACGCAGGGCCGAACTGGCAAGCCCGTGACCGAGGTTGAGGTGGTGCGCCGCGCGCAGGGCGGCCGCCGGATCCGTCCGCCCGGGGGCGTGCACCCCGGAGGCGTAGCCCAAAAAGGCGCTGCACCAGGGCTCGTTGAGGGTCACCCAGCTCTCGACGCGATCGCCGAGCGCCTCGCCGACGAGCCCCGCGTACTCCGCGAACCGGTACGCGGTGTCCCGCTCGGGCCAGCCGCCCGCGTTCTCCAACTCCTGGGGCAGATCCCAGTGGTAGAGCGTCGCCACGGGCTTGATCCCGTTCGCGAGCAGCTCATCGACGAGCCCCCGGTAGAAGTCGAGCCCACGCTGCACGGCGGGCCCGCGCCCGGTCGGCTGCACCCGCGGCCACGCCACGGAGAACCGGTACGCGGTGAGCCCCAGATCGGCCATCAGCCGCACGTCGTCGCGCCACCGGTGGTAGTGGTCCACGGCGACGTCCCCTGTGTCGCCGTTCAGCACCTTCCCCGGCGTATGGCTGAACGTGTCCCAGATCGACGCCGTCCGCCCGTCCTCCCGCACGGCCCCCTCAATCTGATACGAGGCAGTGGCCGCCCCCCACAGAAACCCTTCGGGAAACCGGGTATGGACAGGAGCGGTGGCGAGGATGGGACCGGTGTTGTTCGTGGTGGTCATAGGAGCGCTCCCATGGTGAGTAATGAGGCCGCATTCTGCGGACGGCCGATCAACGAGTGGGCAATTCAAGCCCCGCCGGCGATTGAGGCGCGGGGTCCGGGGCAGAGCCCCGCGACGTAGGACCGGACGGGGCGCAACAGAAACGCCCCGCCCACCCCCGTGGTCACCCCTTGACCGCCCCCTGCATAATCCCGCCCACAATCTGCTTCCCGAACAGCAGAAACGCGACGAGCAACGGCAACGTCCCCAACAACGCCCCCGCCATGATCACCGAATCATCGGGGATGTACCCCGTCCCCAACGCGTTCAGGGCGACTTGAACCGTCGGATTCTCCTGGTTGAGGGCGATGATCGGCCACAGGAAGTCGTTCCAGGCCATGACGAACGTCAGCAGCCCCAGCACGGCCATCGCGGGCCGCGCGGCCGGGAACACGACATGCCACACCACCCGGAGACTGCTCGCCCCGTCGACCCGCGCCGCCTCGATGAGCTCGCTCGGCAGCGCCTGCACCAGGTACTGCCGCATGAAGAACGTACCGAAGGCGGAGACGAGGGTCGGCAGGATGACCGTCTGCAACTGGTTGGCCCAGCCGAGGTCCGACATCCACAAGTACAGCGGTACGACGGCCAGTTGCGGCGGAATCATCATCGTGCCGATGGTCATGAGCAGCAGCGTCGTCGAGAACCGGAAGCGCAGCTTGGCGAAGGCGAACCCGGCGAGCGTGGAGAACAGCACCGTACCGACGGTGATGGCCGACGCGACGAGGATGCTGTTCCACATCGCGGTGCCCATGCCGGCCTGGTTCCAGGCGGTCTCCAGGTTCTTGAACAGGTTCCCGCCGAACCAGAACGGCGGCGGCGTCTGCGCGAGCCGCTCGTTGGTGCGCGAGGCCGCGATCGCCGTCCACACCAGCGGGGCCAGCGAGATCACGGCGAACACGATCAGCGCGACGTAGGTGACGGGCCCCGCGTGCAGCTGCTTGCCCGCGCCCAGGACGCGAAAGCGCTTCGGCGGCCCGGCGTCCTCGACCGGCAGCGGCGCTGCGGGCGGCGTTTCGCTGTTGGTGATGGTCATTGGGTCTTCCTCAGCCGTCGGGTGATCAGCATGTTGACCGCGGCGACGATCAGCAGAATCAGGAACATCGACCAGGCGATCGCGGACGCCTTGCCGAGGTTGCCGACGATCCAGCCCTGGTCGTACATGTACAGACCGAGCGTCTGGTACTGGTGCTCGGAGCCGCCCTTGGTGCCGCTGACCCCACCGAACAGCAGGGGCTCACCGAAGAGTTGAGTGGCGCCGATGGTGGAGACGACGATCGTGAACAAGATCGTCGGACGCAGCATCGGGACGGTCACGTGCCGGAACTGCTGCCAGCGGTTCGCCCCGTCCAGGGCCGCCGACTCGTACAGGTCGGCCGGGATGGCCTGCATCGCCGCCAGGTAGATCAGCGCGTTGTAGCCGGTCCACCGCCAGATCACGATCGACGACACGGCGAACTGTGAACCCCAGGTGGATTCACGCCAGTTGATCGGGTCGATGCCGAACAGGTCGAGGACCCAGTTGACCATCCCGTTGTCGGGGGAGAACAGCAGCACGAAGACGAGCGTCGCCGCCGCCACCGAGGTCGCGTACGGGGTGAGCATGACGACGCGCCAGACGGTCGAGCCGCGCAGCCGGTAGTTGAGCATGTGGGCGAGCCAGATCGCCACGATCAACTGCGGCACGGTGGCGATCACACCGATGGTGAACGTGTTCCCGAGGGCGTTCCAGAAGAACTCCGAGTCGAACAGGTTCTTGTAGTTGTCCAGGCCCGCCCACGTCTGGCTGTCGAGGGAGGACAGCTGCACGTTGTGCAGGGAGTACCACGCGGTGTAGAGCAGCGGCACCAGCGAGAAGGCGCCGAAGATGATGAAGAAGGGGGAGATGAACGCGTACGGGGACGCCTTCATGTCCCAGCGGTACAGCCGGCTGCGCCAGGAGGAGGTGCCCGGCGGCGGAGTGCCGCGACCCTGAGCGCCCCGGGCCGCGCCCGACTCCTTGGTGGAGTCGGACGCGGCGTCGGCGCTCGACGCGTCGTGCGCGAGAGCCTCGTTGGAGCTGGTCACTGGCCGAGCACGTCCTTGACTTCCTTGGTGGCCGCGTCCCAGCCCTGCTCGGGCGACTTGCCCTTCTGCTCGACCTGGAGGATGCCGGTGTCGGTGATTCCGGTGTTGATCGGCTGGTCCTTGATGCCGAAGATCTGCACCGGGATGGTCTTCGCCGAGTCGGAGAAGATCTGGGTGAGCGGCGCGTCCGAGAAGTACTTCGTGGTCTCGGCCTTGGGCTTCAGGGTCTCGTACGCCGACGGGGTCGACGGGAAGCTGGCCTGCTTGGCGAAGACCTTCGCCTGCTGCGCGGGAGCGGTCAGCCACTTCGCCAGGGCGATGGCCTCCTTCTGGTGCTTGCTCGCGGTCGGCACGCCGATGAACGAGCCGCCCCAGTTGGCCGCGGTCGGCGCCGCCGCCACGTCCCACTGGCCCTCACCGGACTTGCCGGACTTCTCCTGGATGTAGCCGATCATCCAGGCCGGGCAGGCGACGGTGGCGAACTTGGCGTTGGCGAAGCCCTGGTCCCAGGGCTTGTCGAACTGCTTCAGCTTCGCCGACATGTCACTGGTCGCCACGTCCATCGCCGCGTTCCAGGAGTCCTTCACGCCCTGGGACTTGTCCCAGATGACGTTGCCGCTCTTGTCGTAGTAGCGGTCCTTCGCGCCACCGAGCGCCGCGTTGTAGACGGAGGCGGCCGAGTCCACGAACTTCGTGCCGCTCGGCGCCTTCTTCATGTAGTCCTTGCCGACGTCGGTGTACTTCGACCAGTCGCCCTTCCACATCTCGGCGAGCTTGGTGCGGTCGGTCGGCAGGCCGGCCTTCTTGAAGAGGTCCTTGCGGTAGCAGATCGCCATCGGGCCGACGTCCGTGCCGAGCGCGATCAGCTTGCCGTCCTTGCTGGTGGCCTGCTTGTTCTTCCAGTCCAGCCACTGCGACTTGTCGACCTCCTTGCCCAGGTCGACGAACTTCGCGGCCTGCGTCTGCACGGCCTCGGTGATGTTGCCGATCTCAATGGCCTGGATGTCGTCCGTGCCGGAACCGGCCTGCAGGCGCGTGAGCGTCTTGGGCCAGTAGACGTCGGTCCTGGTGGTGACGTTTTCCTTGATGGTGACGTTCTTGTGCAGCTTCATGTATTCGTCGTAGAGCCCGGCCTGCTTGTAACCGAACGTACCGAAGGTGCCGACGGTCAGCGTGGTGGCGCCCTGCTTGCCGCCGGAACCCCCGGCGTCTCCGGAGCCATCGTCGCCGTCATCGGCCGCGCAGCCGGCAAGCAGCCCTGTGGCCAGGGCGGCGACGACCGCGAAGGTCATCGCGCGACGGGACGTACGGGCAGTCGTGCGCATTGCGTCCTCCAAGTGCTCATGTGCTCTTGATGCTGAGACCTGCAGACCCCGGCCAACTGCCAATTGCTGTACTGGGCCCGTTCGTTCACTTGCGGCTCGGGCGGGGAACGTGCGGCTTCTGTATGCGTCCACTAGGGTGGGAGCGCTCCCACTCGTGATGAGTTGAAGGGTCGTCGCTCGAACCCGGGGTGTCAAGACACTCGGCGGCGACAAGTTCGTGCGGTTATCGGGCTGTTAGATTCCGCTCAAGATCTGGGGAGGTAGGAGTCATGGTGGCTCACGGCACGCACAGCAGGCGCCCGACGCTCGAGGAGGTCGCGGCCAGGGCGGGCGTCGGCCGGGGCACGGTCTCCCGCGTCATCAACGGATCGCCGCGGGTCAGCGACCACACCCGCGCCGCGGTGGAGGAGGCCGTCGCCGAGCTCGGCTACGTACCGAACACGGCGGCCCGTGCCCTCGCGGCCAACCGCTCGGACTCCATAGCCGTGGTGGTTCCGGAGGCCGAGTCCCGGTTCTTCTCCGAGCCGTACTTCTCCGGCATGGTCGGCGGCGTCGGCCTGGCCCTCGCCGAGACCAACCTCCAGCTGTTGCTCACCTTCGCCCGCGGCGAGCGCGAACAGGACCGGCTCGCCACCTACCTCACCGCCCACCGCGTGGACGGCGTCCTGCTGGTCTCGGTGCACTCCGACGACCCGCTCGCGGACCGCCTCATGCAGATGGACATCCCGACCGTGATCAGCGGCCCCCGCTCCGCGGACGAGCCACTGCCCTCGGTCGACACCGACAACTACGCGGGCGCCCGCTCCGCCGTCGAGCACCTGGTCGCCCGCGGCCGCCGCTCCGTCGCGATCATCACGGGCCCGCTCGACGTGTACGGGGCCCAGCGCCGCCTCGTCGGCTACCAGGACGAGCTGGCCGCGAGCGGGATCTCCTACGACGAGAAGCTGGTGACCTACGGGGACTTCACGGAGGAGGGCGGCCGCCGCTGCATGGCGGAACTCCTGGAGCGCGGCACCGGCCTCGACGCGGTCTTCGCCTGCTCCGACCTGATGGCCTCCGGCGCCCGCCAGGTGCTGCGCGAGGCGGGCCGCCGCATCCCCGACGACGTCTCCCTGGTCGGCTTCGACGACTCGGTCATCGCCCGCCACATGGAGCCCGGCCTCACCAGCGTGCGCCAGCCCACCCTGGACATGGGCCGCGCGATGACGGAACTCCTGCTCGACGAGATCGCCCTCGCCGCCCAGGGCAAGCGCTCCTCCGTCCGCCGGGGCACGCAGCGCCACCTGGTACTCCCGTCGGAACTGGTGGTCCGCGCCTCGTCGTAGACACGCCGCCGTGCCCCTGTCGACGCATGGAGAGGCGCCCGGCTCTATGCGAACCGGGCACCTGCAAGGGCTCAGCCCTTGGTGGGGATCACGAAACCCCTGACGGGCTTCGGTTCCGGGTCACGCGACGCCGGCTGCTGCGTGCGCTTCCACGCCGCGACCAGCTCCGCGTATCGGGGGTCGATCCACTCGGCCATGCGTCGCCTCCGCCATCACCCTACGGGCGCGGTGGGTGGCTGGGGAGTGGGCATGGGGCGGATCGTGCACTCGGGGGCATGCTGACATTTCGCCGCCACCGACACGAGTGTCTCGTCGGAAGGTGGCCCCCACAGCTCGGCGTCCGCCTCCCACCCGAGCGCCGCGATGTTCGCCCGCGTGCGGTTGAGGATCTCCGGGTCGTAGTTCGTGGGGTCGTAGCCCGGGTAGTGGTGGACGAACTCGCCGAGCCGTTCGCACAGTTCGGCGTACGGCGCGCTGTGCAACAGGAGTGCGTGCCATCCCTCGTCGACGATGCGCGACGGTGCGAGCCCGGTGCCCGGGTTCTTTGCGCAGGCGGTCACGAACTTCAGCGCCTCCTCGACGATGCGGCCGGCCATCTCGCCGGGCATGTCCGCGTTGGCATCCAGTACGGTCCCGCGGCAGCTCTCGAAGACCGTGTCGGGGACGAGTATGCGGGCGATGACCGGGACAGGGCCGGGGTTCGGGGGGGCGGGCATGGGCTGGGGCTCATCCGGTGTGCTCACGGTAATCTCCGTGTGTGAGAAGGAAGTTGGCCCGCCTGGTTGGGGGCTGCCGGTCTCGACGAGCGTGGCGACGGCCGCCACCGTGCACAGGTCGCCGGGGTACCGGGGCGGCACGTTCCAGTAGGAGCCGGGCGGGCGTTTCCTGCCGAGGCGAGGCACCCCGAGGTAGTTGCCGGTGTTGAGGAGGACGGTTCCCGCATGGCCGGACACGCGATCTCACCCGCGCTCGCCTGCGACCTCAACGCCATGCAGGCCAAGGCCTTCGCCCGCATGGGAGATCACGGTGGCGCCCGCCGTGCGATCCGTCACACCGAGACGGCGGCGGGGCTCATCCGGCTCGACGAGGAGCCCGCGGAGACCGGATACGTTCAGCCGGGTCTCCTGGAGAACGCGCTCGCCGACACCCTCATGCGACTCGGTGACAACGGGCCCGCTCAGCGTTATGCAGCAGAGGCAGTAGAGATCCACGCGCATGCGCGCGGCCGGGTGCACAGGCTCGCCACCCTCGCCGACTGCGAGCTGCGCGCCGGCGGGGTCGACCAGGCGGCAGGTACCGCGGAGCGGATGCTCGACACCGTGCAGGGCATGGAGTCCCACCGCCTGTACGACCGTCTCGCCGGCGTACGGCGCAGTCTGGCGACAACCCGGAGCGCTTCCGTGCGCGAGGTCGTCGGCCGCATCGACGACACCCTCCGCATTCCGCTGTAGCCGGTGTGGCCGGATGGAAGGCGTACCCGACGAGAGGCGGCAGCGTGTCAGTGTGGCGGAATCTCGGCGAGCGCACCGTGTACGAGAACAAGTGGTGCACCGTGAACATGGCCGACGTCGAGCTCCCTGACGGCAGGCACCTCGACCACACGGTGATCCGGCTCCGGCCCGTCGCGGTCGCCACGGTCGTCAACGAGGCGAACGAGGTGCTGCTCCTGTGGCGACACCGGTTCATCACCGATGCGTGGGGGTACGAATTGCCCTCCGGGGGCACCGGCGAGGGTGAGGATCCCGCCGTCGCGGCGGCCCGCGAGTTCGAGGAAGAGACCGGATGGCGGCCGGGCCCGATGCGGCTGCTCCTCGCGGTCGACCCCATGCCGGGAATCTCTACCTCGCACCACCGCGTGTACTGGTCGGACGCGGCCGAGCAGGTCCGGGAGATCCCGCAGGACGACTTCGAGTCTTCGCGCCGTGAGTGGGTGCCGCTGGAGAAGGTGCCGGCACTCATCGCGCGCGGGGAGATCAGGTCGGCGAACGCGGTGGCCGCCCTCCTGCTGCTGCACGGGCAGCGGTGCGGTGGCCTTCCGGCATGACGCCGGTGGCCTGCGACGGCAGGTCCCGATGTTCCCACGGACGCGAGCACGAAAAAGGCCCGGCCTGCTTTCGCAGGTCGGGCCTTGATCATTCAGGGTGAGTGACGGGACTTGAACCCGCGGCCACCTGGACCACAACCAGGTGCTCTACCAACTGAGCTACACCCACCATGTCCGGTCGTTTGTCTTTCTTCGGACCGGCCGAGAAAAAGTGTACAGGGTCCGGAGGGGTGCTCGCGCACACCTTTTCCCGAGGGGGTCCGGACCCCGTACACAGGGGCTTACGAGGGGTTATTCCGCAGGCAGGACGTGCTTCGCCGCGATCGACTTCGCGGTGTCCGAGTCCGGTCCGGGCTGTGGGACGAAGACCGCCTCACGGTAGTAGCGCAGCTCGACGATGGAGTCGCGGATGTCGGCGAGCGCCCGGTGGTTGCCGTTCTTGTCCGGACTGTTGAAGTACGCCCTCGGGTACCAGCGCCTGGCGAGCTCCTTGACCGAGGACACATCGACGATCCGGTAGTGGAGGTAGTCCTCCAGCGTCGGCATGTCACGCAGCAGGAATCCGCGGTCGGTACCGACCGAGTTCCCGCAGAGCGGGGCCTTGCCCGCGTCCTTGACGTGCTCACGTACGTAGGAGAGGACCTGCTCCTCGGCGTCCGCGAGCGTCGTGCCGCCCGCAAGCTCGTCGAGGAGACCCGAGGCGGTGTGCATGTTGCGCACCACCTCGGGCATTGTCTCCAGGGCCTCGTCCGGCGGGCGGATCACGATGTCCACACCGTCGCCGAGTACGTTCAGCTCCGAATCGGTGACCAGTGCGGCCACCTCGATGAGCGCGTCGTTCGCCAGCGAGAGACCGGTCATCTCGCAGTCGATCCACACCATGCGATCGTTCATGCGCCCAACCCTACGGGTCCGACCTTCCCACTGGCAGACGACGGTCGTCGGCTCCTGCTCCCGGCGCCGTGTTCCGGGGCTACAAAGCCGTGCGCGGGCCGGGCAGTCCCGAGTGGCCCGTGGGCATCGAGGCCGCGTGCGGGCCGAGCGCGGTCGCGGCCGCGGTGCGCCGGGACTGCGCGGGGACCGGCGTCCCCTCGGCGCCGGGCATGCCCGTGAGCTCGACCGTCCTGTCGGGCTTCTCGGGTTTTCCGTGGTTCCCCTGGCCGTCGCCCGACTGCGGCCTGCGCGCCCGGTACGCCGCCCGGTACGCGGCCGGGGACGAGCCCAGCTGGCGCCGGAAGTGCCCGCGCAGCGCGACGGGGGAGCGGAAGCCGCAGCGGCCCGCCACCTCGTCGACCGAGTAGTCGGACGTCTCCAGGAGCCGCTGCGCCTGCAGCACCCGCTGCGTGATCAGCCACTGGAGCGGGGCGGACCCCGTCAGCGACCGGAAGCGGCGGTCGAAGGTGCGTCGGCTCATATAGGCGCGGGCGGCCAGCGTCTCCACGTCGAACTGCTCGTGGAGGTGCTCCAGGGCCCAGGCGACGACCTCGGCCAGCGGGTCCGCGCCGATCTCCTCCGGTAAAGACCGGTCGAGGTAGCGCTCCTGGCCGCCGCTGCGGCGCGGTGGGACCACCAGACGGCGGGCGAGCGCTCCGGCCGCCTCGTTGCCGTGGTCCGTGCGCACGATGTGCAGACACAGGTCTATTCCGGCCGCGGTGCCGGCGCTCGTCAGTACGTCGCCGTCGTCCACGAAGAGCTCGCGCGGGTCCACATGGACCGACGGATAGCGCTTGGCGAGGGTCGGTGCGTACATCCAGTGCGTGGTCGCCGGACGGCCGTCCAGCAGGCCCGCCGCGGCGAGCACGAAGGCTCCCGTGCACAGGCCGACGATGCGTGCGCCCTCTTCGTGGGCGCGGCGCAGGGCGTCCAACGCCTCCTCCGGTGGCGGAGAAGTGATGGACCGCCAGGCGGGCACGACGACCGTGCCCGCTCGCGATATCGCCTCGAGTCCGTGCGGCGCGGTGAGTTCGAGTCCCCCCGTGGTCCTCAGGGGCCCGTCTTCGCCGGAGCACACGAGCAATCGATAGCGCGGAACTCCCGCGTCCTGCCGGTCGATGCCGAACACGGAGAGTGGAATGGAACTCTCGAAGATGGGTCCGCCGCTGAACAGCAGCACCGCGACGATCTCTCGTCGACGGCGCCCCGACAGCTTGCGAGCCGCCGCCTCCGGCGCGGTGGTGGCGTCGTGGCTCATGCTGCTAAGCCCCCCTCGGTGATCCCGGCTCCCTCAATATTTTGACGGGTTGTTCGCTCCTGCACGTTTCCCCTCGGTGATGCACGAAGTCCCCCGCCGCCTTCAGATCGACAGTCATGATCGAATCTACTGCGTCCCATGGTGCCGTCGTGACCAGTTAAGAACCTGACAGATTGTCGACAAGGCAACTTGGCGTGAAGCAGTCGATCACGAAGCGTCGCACTCAGGGGCGTTGCTGGGAAGTGGGCCTCAACTCCGTGGCCGGTCCCCGTAGGGCGGAAGCGCTTTTCGTCGCGGTTTCCGCCCTGGTGGCAAGGGGGTTGGAGGAGGTGAAACGCAAGGGAAGGTCCGCTGGCCCAAGTTGGCTGAAAATTATCGGAGCGCCGCGTTGAAACCGGTCAGCCAACGGGCGTATCCCACCCGGCCGGGCGCGTGTCGTCCTGTGCGTCATGTCCGGCCCCGCCGCTCCCGTCACCATGCGCCCGGCATTGTTCACTGTGCAACTGTGCAGCCCCGCGCTCCGACTGTCCAAGGAGTACGCGGCACGCCGCGGTGATCGCGGCCAGACCCAGGGCGGCGCCGCCGGCGCCCGCGGCGGAGGAGCCGTACCAGACGAGCACGAGCGGCACCAGGACGCAGCTGAACGCGGCCCAGCGTGCGGGCAGGGGCGCGTCGGGGCGGGCCGGGACGCCCCGACGCTGGGCGATGGTCGGTCCGGGCACTGCGCGCTCCCCTGTGTCGTTCGGTACGCGAGTTCAACGCCGCCGACCGACCGGGGTCACTGGGTCGAAGGACGGCGGACGCCCAGTTGAGTGCGCAATCCGCCTGTACGGGGCAGCAACCATTGCCATACGGTCGGCCCTCGTGCATGCTCCCCTGAACGTGGCGGAGCGAGACCATCGACGAACGAAGGCGCGGCTCTGGGCTCGGACGCAGAGTCTGGGCAGAGAAGGAGTGTCGCCGTACCCTTGGGGGTATGGGGTTGGGAAGATGATTCCCGGACACAGCTCCGCCGATCAGTTTTCGTCCCCTCTTTTGAGGCCCACGAGGTACACGCCGAGACACTCATGGCCGGTCACGAAATCCCTGAACCCGCGGACCGCAAGCGGCAGGTCGCCGATCCCACGGCGACGCCCCGAGCGGCGGAAGAGACACGTCAAGCCTGTGACCCCGCGTTCAAGCACGGGGTCGTCGTCGGTTTCGACGGCTCGACATCGAGCGAGCGGGCCCTCGCGTACTCGATCGGCATGGCCCATCGTTCGGGCTCGGGTCTGATCATCGTCCATGTGGCCAACCGGCTGCCCACCACGGTGTGGGCGGGCTGTGAACCGCCCGTGTTCGTGGACGTGCCGGATCACCGGACGGAAGTCCTGGGGCTCGAGCTCGCCTGTGCGGAGTATCTGTCCGAGGTGCCCTGGATCCTCGTCGAGCGTGGTGGCGACATCTGCCACGAGCTGGAGGAGGTCGGGCACGAGTACTCGGCCGACGCCATCGTCGTGGGGTCGACCCACGGGCTCGTCGGGCGGCTCTTCGGCTCGGTCGCGGGTCGGCTGGCGCGGCGGGCGCAGCGGCCTGTCATCGTCATTCCGTAGTCGGTGCGCAAGTCCCGCTCGGGGGAGTGTGGTTGACGGCGCGTCGTTGGATAAATCTACTGCCGCGTAGAGGTGCTTTGTGCCCTTGTGAAGGGTAAATACGGGGTGCCGGGCAGTGGGCCAAGGGGCGGGGCAATGGGCGGCCCCGGCCCTCTCGGAACGGGCCCCGTGCGCATGGTGGCGCGTACGGGGCCCGTTTGGCGGGTTTTTGTTGCGCGGCGGCGGGGTTGCGGTTGCGGGGCTCTGCCCCGGACCCCGCGCCTCAATCGCCGGCGGGGCTTATCCGCCTACTCGACCGTCACGGACTTGGCCAGGTTGCGGGGCTTGTCGATGTCGCGGCCGAGGGTCAAGGCCGTGTGGTAGGCGAGGAGTTGAAGGGGGATGCCCATCAGGATCGGGTCCAGCTCGTCCTCGTTCTTCGGGACGACGATCGTGTGGTCGGCCTTCTCCTGCTCCTGGTGGGCGACCGCCAGGATGCGGCCGGAGCGGGCCTTGATCTCCTCCATCGCGGCGCGGTTCTTTTCGAGGAGGTCGTCGTCCGGGACGATCGCGACCGTGGGGAGGGCCGGCTCGATGAGGGCCAGCGGGCCGTGCTTCAACTCCGAGGCCGGGTAGGCCTCCGCGTGGATGTACGAGACCTCCTTGAGCTTCAGGGACGCCTCGCGGGCCACCGGGTAGCCCCGGACGCGGCCGATGAACATCATCGAGCGGGCGTCCGCGTACTCCTCGGCGATCTTCTTGATCTCCGCCTCCTGGGCGAGGATCTCGGTGATCTGGGCGGGCAGCTTGCGCAGGCCCTCGATGATGCGCTTGCCGTCGGCGACCGAGAGGTCGCGGATGCGGCCCAGGTGGAGGGCCAGGAGGGCGAAGGCGACTGTCGTGTTCGTGAAGCACTTCGTCGAGACGACGCAGACCTCCGGGCCCGCGTGGACGTACACGCCCGCGTCCGACTCGCGGGCGATCGCCGAGCCGACGACGTTGACCACGCCGAAGACCCGCGCGCCCTTGCGCTTCAGCTCCTGGACCGCCGCGAGGACGTCGTACGTCTCGCCCGACTGGGAGACCGCGATGTAGAGGGTGTCGGGGTCCACGACCGCGTTGCGGTAGCGGAACTCGGAGGCCGGCTCGGCGTCCGCGGGGATGCGGGCCAACTCCTCGATCAACTGGGCGCCGATCAGGCCCGCGTGGTACGAGGTGCCGCAGCCGAGGATCTTCACGCGGCGGACCGTGCGGGCCTCGCGGGCGTCCAGGTTGAGGCCGCCCAGGTGCACGGTGGAGAAGCGGTCGTCGATGCGGCCGCGCAGCACGCGGTCCACGGCGTCGGCCTGCTCGGAGATCTCCTTGTGCATGTACGTGTCGTGGTCGCCCATGTCGAACGAGGCGGCCTCGAGGTCCACGGTGGTCGGCTCGTTGGCGGTGCGGGTGCCGGCCGTGGTGTACGTACGGAAGTCGTCGGCCTTGAGCGTGGCCATCTCGCCGTCGTCGAGCGTGACGATCTGGCGGGTGTGGGTGATCAGTGCGGCGATGTCGGAGGCGACGAACATCTCCTTGTCGCCGATGCCGAGGACGACCGGCGAGCCGTTGCGCGCGACCACGATGCGGTCCGGGAAGTCGGCGTGCACGACGGCGATGCCGTACGTGCCCTCGACCAGGTGCAGCGCCTCGCGGACCTTGTCCTCGAGCTCGGTGAGCTGGGAGCGGGCGATGAGGTGGGTGAGGACCTCGGTGTCCGTCTCGGAGAGGAACTCGACGCCCTCGGCGACCAGCTTGGCGCGCAGGTCCGAGGCGTTGTCGATGATGCCGTTGTGGACGATCGCGACCTTGTCGTCGGACGACATGTGCGGGTGCGCGTTGTGGTCGGAGGGGGCTCCGTGCGTGGCCCAGCGGGTGTGGGCGATGCCGGTGGTGCCCTTGAAACGGGCCGGAACCTTCGCCTCCAGGTCACGCACCCGGCCCTTGGCCTTGACCATCTTCAGGCCGGTGGCCTTGGGGCTGGTGATGACGACTCCCGCGGAGTCGTAACCGCGGTACTCCAGGCGCTGCAGTCCTTCGAGAAGGAGCGGCGCTACGTCACGCTTGCCGATGTAACCGACGATTCCGCACATAAGTAGAGAAATTCCCCTCAGCCGTAAACGATGCGGCGCAGCTGGCGGAGGGAGAGCTCCGGCGGCGACACCGCCCGGTAGCGCAGATCCGCCAGGATCCGCTCGAAGATCTCCGCGTTCACCAGGCCCTGACCCTGGAGTTCGCGGTGCCGGCGGCGGACGTAGTCCTCCGTCGGCTCGTCGAAGTATGCGAGCACGTCCTGGACCACCCGCAGCGCCTCGCCCCGGCTCAGGGCGGTGCTGCGCGTCAGGTGATCGACAAGTTCCTCGTGCACGCAGCCGATCCTCGGGGTTGCGGGTCGGTTTCGCAAGAAATCTGCCCGATATCGGGCAAGAATTCGCTCGGGTGGTCGTCGGGTGCGGTTGCGGGGCTCTGCCCCGGGCCCCGCGCCTCAATCGCCGGCGGGGCTCAATCGTGTGGTCGCGTTCATCCGGAGTATTCCTGGTGGATAGGTGGTTCGGACATCTTTCCGGGCATGGACATTCCACGTATGGGCGTACCCGCCGAGCTCGCCGACCGGCCCCTCGCCGAGCAGCACGAGTATCTGCGCAGCCGGTTCTCCCGCCGCACCATGATGCGCGGCGGCGCCGTCACGCTCGGCGCGATTGCGGGCGGTGTGTTCGTGCCGGGTGCCGCGAGCGCCGCTCCGGCGAGGTCGGCGGCGGCCCCGGCCGTCACGGAGGCCGTCGACGGGGCGCTGGTCGCGCCCTTCGGGCGGCACCTCTCGTACGGCGACGACGCGCGCACCGCGATGACCGTGTCCTGGCAGGTGCCGGTCGCGGTCAAGGACCCGTTCATCAGGGTCGGGTCGAGCGCCGGTGAGCTGTCGCGGAGGATCCCGGCGGAGCTGCGGGCGCTGTACACCCCGGCGGGCGTCGGTACGAGCGCCGACCACACCCAGTACTACGTGCACGCGAAGCTGACCCACCTCAAGCCCGGCAGGACGTACTACTACGGGGTCGGGCACCGGGGCTTCGATCCGGCGTCGCCGAGGTTCGCGGGGACCATCGGGACGTTCACGACCGCTCCGGCCCGTTCGCAGCCGTTCACCTTCACCGCCTTCGGCGATCAGGGCGTCAGCTACCACGCGCTCGCCAACGACAGCCTGATCCTCGCGCAGGGCCCGGCCTTCCACCTGCACGCGGGCGACATCGCGTACGCGGACCCCTCCGGGCAGGGGAAGACGACGGACACGTTCGACGCGCGCACCTGGGACCAGTTCCTCGCGCAGACGGAGACCGTCGCCAAGTCCGTGCCGTGGATGGTGTCGTACGGCAATCACGACATGGAGGCCTGGTACTCGCCGAACGGGTACGGGAGCCAGGAGGCCCGGTTCGCGCCGCCGACGAACGGGCCCGACCCGAAGAACCTGCCGGGCGCGTACTCCTTCGTGCACGGCAACACGGCCGTCGTCTCGCTCGACGCGAACGATGTCTCGTACGAGATCCCGGCGAATCTCGGCGTGAGTGGGGGGACCCAAACCACGTGGTTCGAACGGCAGTTGAGGAAGTTCCGGGCCGCCGGGTCCGGGATCGACTTCGTTGTGGTGTTCTTCCACCACTGCGCCTACTGCACCGCCACCGCGCACGCCTCGGAGGGGGGTGTGCGCAAGGAGTGGGTGCCGCTGTTCGAGAAGTACACCGTCGACCTTGTGATCAACGGGCACAACCACGTCTACGAGCGGACGGATGTGCTGAAGGGGGACAAGGTCACCAAGGAGCTGCCGATCGGGGGGACGGCGTATCCGGAGACGGATGGCGTCGTGTACGTCACCGCTGGGGCGGCGGGTAAGGGGCTCTACGAGTTCCCGGTCGAGGATTCGTACGAGGGGCACGAGAAGGTCGTCGATCCGTTCGCGTCGTATGTGACGCAGGACGGGGGTGGGAAGAAGGCGGTAACCGTGGACTGGTCGCGGGTGCGGTACACCAACTATTCGTTCCTGCGGGTGGATGTGGAGCCGGCGTCTGTGGGGCGGATGGCGAGGCTCACCGTGCGGGGGCTTGCGGAGACGGGGGCGGAGGTGGACCGGTTCGTGGTGGCGCGGAAGGTGCGGGCCTAGTAGCTGGTCACGGCCACGGGGCTCCGCCCCGGACCCCGCGCCTCAATCGCCGGCGGGGCTTGGTCTTTTAAGCCCCTGCGGCGATTGAGCAGCGGGGTACGGGGCAGAGCCCCGATCTTTTGGGGCGGTGCCGCTCTCACATGCGTTTCAGGATCGCTGACTTGGCCGTGGCGAATTCGTCGGCCGTCAGGACCCCGGCCTGGTGGAGGTCGCCCAACTCCCGGAGGCGACGGAGGAGGGCGTCGTGATCGTCCTCCGGCGGAGTCTTCTCCGGGACCGGGACCGGCGGCACGGCCCCGGTCGGCCCCGGACGGGGAAGGCGGGCCTGGACCGCCGCTGCCACGAGGGCCATCAGCGGGTCCTTCTTGAAGCCCCAGAGTT
Source organism: Streptomyces sp. NPDC002754 (assembly GCF_053592315.1). Lineage (NCBI taxonomy): Bacteria > Bacillati > Actinomycetota > Actinomycetes > Kitasatosporales > Streptomycetaceae > Streptomyces > Streptomyces sp. NPDC002754. Next base: position 73,240 of record NZ_JBSFVM010000014.1, on the reverse strand, counting down.
CGATGGAGTTGGGGTCGTATTTCGGGGGTGCCTTCGTCGGGGAGGAGCGGACCGTGAAGCGGAGGCAGCCGTTCTCCAGGCCGATCGCCGGCTGCCACTCGACCGCCGTGATGTCGGAGAGGGCCAGGACCCGGGTGCCGGCCGAGGACTTGGCCTCTTCCGTCTTCCAGTTCCACTCCAGGCGCACCCGCTCCCCGTCGAAGCTCGCCGTGCCGTCCCCGGCGGAGACGGACAGCGGTACGGCGGGGCCCGGCAGGAGGTACGTGGGGCAGGGCGAGGCGGGGATCTCGTCCAGGAGCAGCGCGTTGCGGACCTCGTCGACGAAGTACTCCGCGACGCCGTAGCGGTCCGACTCGACGGTGAGCTGGTACGGGTCCGCGCCCTCGGTCAGCTTGCCGCCGGTCGCGTGGAGGAGGGGGTCCGCGCCGTCCCGCAGGCGCAGTCGGCCCGTCTTCTTGCCCTGCTCGAAGGAGGCGCCCGCGAGCGCCGTCAGCGGCACGGTCAGCTCGCCCAGCGCCTTGCGGAGCGGGTGCACGCCCTTGTCGCGCCCCGGCACGAGCCGCAGCGTGTCGCCGAGATACGTCCAGGTGCCGTCGCGCTGGATGATTTCCGCCATGCCGCCATTCTCGTACGAGAAAGGCCTCGTACGGGAAAGGGGCCCGGGAGGACCGTCTCCCGAGCCCCTACCCGGTCATGGGGGCAGGCGATGGGGTCAGGCGATCGGGTTCTCCAGGTCGCCCACCAGTTGCAGGGCGCCCGACGGGTCCGCCAGGTCGACCATCTGCTCGTTGTTGCGCAGCTGGAGGCGGTTGAGGGCGGAGAGGGAGAAGTTGGGGGCGAACATGTCGAACCGCTCGAACTTCTCGGCCAGTTGGGGCATCGCGCCCTGGTAGTCGCCCACGCAGTCCGCGACCGCCGACCAGAACGTCTCCTCGTCCACGACGCCGTCCTCGACGAGGTTCGCCGCGAGGAAGCGGAAGAAGCAGTCGAAGACGTCCGTGAAGATGGAGAGCAGCTTCATGTCGTCGGGGACTTCGGCCTTGATGCGCTCGACCGCGGGCGGCAGGACCGCGTCCGGGTCCATCACCGCGATCTCCTCGGCGATGTCCTTGAAGATCGACCGCTTGACGACGCCCTGCTCGTCCAGGACCAGGATGACGTTCTCGCCGTGCGGCATGAACACCAGGTCGTAGGCGTAGAAGCTGTGCAGGAGGGGCGTCAGGTACGACTTCAGGTAGGGCTTCAGCCACTCGCGCGGGGTCAGGCCCGAGCGCTCGATCAGGGCCCCCGCGAAGGACTTGCCCTCGCGGTCCACGTGCAGGAGGGACGCCATGGTCGCCAGGCGCTCGCCCTCGCCGAGCGAGTCCACCGGGGACTCCCGCCACAGCGCCGCCAGCATCTTGCGGTACGGCGAGTAGCGGTCGGTGGCGGCCTCGTACTCCAGGTGCCGGTAGCCGACGGCCGCGCGCTCGCGGATGATCGTCAGGCCGGTCTCCTTGAGCACCTCGTCGTTCTCGATGAGGTTCGCGAGCCAGTCGTTGATCGCCGGCGTCGCCTCCATGTACGCCGCCGAAAGGCCGCGCATGAAGCCCATGTTGATGACCGAGAGGGCCGTCTTCACGTAGTGCTTGGAGGGCTCGCTCTTGTTGAAGAACGTGCGGATCGACTGCTGCGCCAGGTACTCGTCGTCGCCCTCGCCCAGGCACACCAGGTTCCGCTGCGCGATCTCGGCGGCGAAGGTGACGGAGAGCTTGTTCCACCACTGCCACGGGTGGGCGGGGATGAGGAGGTAGTCGGCCGGGTCGAGGCCCTGGTCGCGCAGGACCGTGTCGAAGCGCTCCAGGGTGGCGTCGCCCAACTCGGCGCGCAGGAACGACTCGTACTCCAGGCCCACGCCCGCTGTGAACGCCGCGCGCTCGCGGCTCGCGGCCAGCCAGATCAGCCGGACGGGGCTTGCGGTCTCGGGGGCGTACGAGAGGTACTCGTGGATGCCGAAGCCGAGGCGGCCGTTGTTCGCGACGAAGCAGGGGTGGCCCTCGGTCATGCCCGTCTCGATCGCCTGGAAGTCGCCGGAGGCGGCGAGTTCGGCGGAGGACAGGTACGGCTTCGTCAGCTTGAAGCAGGTGCCGGAGAGTGTGGAGGAGATCTCCTCCAGGTAGACGGGGAGCGTCGAGTCGCTGAGGCCGAGGCTCTCCTTCAGTTCGATGAAGAACTGCAGGGCGTTCAGCGGGAGTTCGGCGCCGTCGCGGTGGCGGGTGATCGAGTCGGCGGGCACCTGCCAGTGGTCGAGGCGCAGGCGGCGCGCGGTGAACTCGTAGCGGGTCAGGCCGTCGTCGCTGAGGACGGAGAACCGGCCGCCGGATATCGCTTCCGGTATCAGGAGCCGCTCGTGGCTGAACTCGGCCAGGGCCTTGCGGATGAGGAGGCGGTTGGCCTCGGCCCAGCGCTCGGGGGAGAGGTGGGTGGCGGCGTCGGCGATGCTCATGCTCCGGTGGTCCTTCCCGTGGCCGCTTCGAACTGGGCGCGCGTGCAGAAGCTCAGCAGCGCCTTCTTCTCCGGCTTGTCGATCTCACGCGCGGGGACGAAGCCGACGGCCTCGTTCAGGGCGTGAACTGCCTTGTTCCCCACGTCGGGTTCGACGACGACGCGTCGCACCGAGGCGTCGTCGAAGAGGTGTTCCATCACCGTCGTGATCACGGCGCGCGTGAAGCCCGGGACGCGGACGTCGGAGGGCGCGGTGAGGAAGTGCATGCCGATGTCGCCGGGCTCGGGCTCGTACAGGCCGACCAGCTCGACGTACCGCGGGTCGTAGCGCTCCATCAGGAACGCCGGTTCGCCGTCGTGCAGGCCGAGGAACGCGTCGTGGTGCTCGTGCGCCGCTATCGACATGTACTCGCGCTCGACGTCCTGGAGCTTCGCGTCCTGCATCAGCCAGTAGGCGGCCTTGGGGTCGGTGACCCAGCGGTGCAGCAGCTCGGCGTCGCCTTGTGCGTCGACGGGTCGGAGGGACAGTTTGCCCAGCGTGCGGGTGGTCGTGCTCATGCTGCGAACTCCTGGAACGCGATGGTCTTCTCGACGGGGTAGTACTCGGTGCCGAGCAGCTCGCCGATGATGTAACTGTTGCGGTAGGCGCCCATGCCCAGGTCGGGGCTGGTGATCGAGTGGGTGTGCACGCCCGCGTTCTGCAGGAAGATGCCGCGGCCCGTGGTGTCGATCGAGTAGTTGCGGGCGACGTCGTAGCGGCCCTTGCCGTCCCAGCGGATGCGGTCCTTGACCGGCTCCAGGAAGGCGGGCGTCGCGTACTTGTAGCCGGTGGCGAGGATCAGGCCCTCGGTCTCGAGCTCGAACTCCTTGTCCTGCTCCTCCTGGTGCAGGCCGAGGGTGTACGTGCCGGTGGCGGACTCGTAACCGGCCGTGCGCAGCGCCGAGTTGGTGAGCAGACGCGTCGGCACCGGACCGTTCAGGCCCTTCTGGTAGAGCAGATCGAAGATGGCGTCGATCAGCTCGCCGTCGATGCCCTTGAACAGGCCCTTCTGCCGCTCCTCCAGGGAGTAGCGGGTCTGCTCCGGCAGCTTGTGGAAGTAGTCGATGTAGTCCGGGGACGTCATCTCCAGCGTGAGCTTGGTGTACTCCAGCGGGAAGAAGCGCGGCGAACGCGTCACCCAGTTCAGCCGGTAGCCGTGCACGTCGATCTCGCCGAGGAGGTCGTAGTAGATCTCGGCGGCGGACTGCCCGGAGCCGACCAGCGTGATCGACTTCTTCTTCTGGAGCTGCTCCTTGTGCTGCACGTAGCGGGAGTTGTGGACGACCCCGTCGCCCTCGAGGCCCTGGCACGCCTCGGGGACGTACGGCGGGGTGCCGGTGCCGAGGACGAGGCGGCGGGCCCGGTGGGTCTCGCCCTTGTCGGTGTGCACGAGGTACAGCTCGGCCGCCTCGTCGTAGTGCACCTCGGTGACGGTCGTCGAGAAGCGGATGGACGACAGCTTGGCGGCCGTCCACTTGCAGTAGTCGTTGTACTCGACGCGCAGCGGATAGAAGTTCTCGCGGATGTAGAACGAGTACAACCGCCCCGATTCCTTCAGGTAGTTGAGGAAGGAGTACGGAGAGGTGGGGTCCGCGAGCGTCACCAGGTCCGACATGAACGGGGTCTGGAGGTGGGCGCCCTCGAGGAACATCCCCGAGTGCCACTCGAAGTCCGGCTTGGACTCGATGAACAGCCCGTTCAGCTCGTCGATCGGCTCGGTGAGCGCGGCGAGACCGAGGTTGAAGGGGCCGAGTCCGATCCCGATGAAGTCGTGGACGCTCTTCTTCGTCGTCTCAGGATGCGCGGTCAAGGGTGTCTCCCAGGTACTGCTCGGCGTGGCCGGCGATGAGGTCGAGGACGGCCGAGATGTCTTCGAGGGTCGTCTCGGGGTTGAGCAGAGTGAACTTCAGGTACTGGCGCTCGCCCACCTTGGTGCCCGCGACGACGGCGTCACCGGAGGCGAACAGGGCTTTGCGGGCATGGAGGTTGGCGCGGTCGATGTCCGTGGGGTCCGTGGCGTCGGCCGGGATGTAGCGGTAGACGAGCGTGGACAGGCTCGGCTCCACGACCACGTCGAAGCGTGGGTCGGATGCGAGCAACTGCCAGCCCTCGTACGCCAGATCGCACACCTCGTCGAAGAGGCCGCCGATGCCCTGCGCGCCCATCACGCGCAGCGTCAGCCACAGCTTGAGCGCGTCGAAGCGGCGCGTGGTCTGCAGGGACTTGTCGACCTGGTTGGGGATCCGCTCGGCGACGGTACGGCGCGGGTTGAGGTACTCCGCGTGGTACGTGGCATGCCGCAGCGTGGCCCCGTCACGGACCAGGATCGCGCTCGAACTCACCGGCTGGAAGAAGGACTTGTGGTAGTCGACGGTGACCGAGTCGGCGCGCTCGATGCCGTCGATCCGGTCCCGGTTCTTGTTCGACACGAGCAGCCCGCAGCCGTACGCGGCGTCGACGTGCATCCACGTGTCGTACTGGGCGCACAGCTCGGCGATCTGGGGCAGCGGGTCGATGGAGCCGAAGTCGGTCGTGCCCGCGGTCGCGACGACGGCCATGGGGACGAGGCCGTTCTCGCGGCAGCGCTCCAGCTCGGCGGCGAGGGCCACGGTCTGCATGCGCTTCTCCCGGTCGACCGGGATGGAGACGACCGCTTCCGGGCCGAGGCCGAGCAGCGTCGCGGACTTCTTGACGCTGAAGTGGCTGACCTCGGAGGCGAAGATGCGGAGCGTGGACAGGTCCTGCGACTTGGCCTCCTCCCGTGCGAGCAGCAGCGCCTGAAGGTTGGACTGCGAGCCGCCGGAGGTGAACACGCCGTCGGCGGCGGGGCCGAGGCCGATCCGTCCGGTGGTCCAGTCGATGAGCTTGCGCTCGATGAGCGTGCCGCCCGCGGACTGGTCCCAGGTGTCGAGCGAGGAGTTGACCGCGGCGAGGATCGCCTCGCCGAGCACGGCCGGGATGACGACCGGGCAGTTGAGGTGGGCGAGATAGCGGGGGTGGTGGAAGTAGACGGCGTCGCGGAGGTAGACGTCCTCCAGCTCGTCCAGGGCGGCGATGGTGTCCTGGAGCGGCTCGTCCAGATCTACGGCGTCGACGGTGGGGGCGAGAGCGTCCGGGGTGACGCCGGTGAACGGCCTTGTGGTGGTGGCGAGTTTGGCCGCCACCCGCTCGACTCCCTCGGTCACGGAGTTGCGGTAGAGCTCCGCGGTGGTGTCGTTGAGCAGGTGCGAGCGCATGAACGGTTCCTCCGGGTTTGTGGGGGGGTGGTTCCCGGGTGGGGCAGGAAAAGGGCGGGGTCGCGAGCCCTTGGATTAGGTTAGCCTAACCTAACTTTGGCTCGCGACCCCGCCCCCTGTTCCGTGGCTGGTATGGCTGGAATGTCCAGTCGCCTACGGGCGTTACGCCGCCCGCAGCGCGTCCTCGCTCATGCCGCGCCGCCAGTACCCGACAAAGGTGACCGCCCGCTTGTCGTACCCCCGCTCGCGCACCAGGTGCCGCCGCAGCTCCTTCATCGCCCCGGACTCACCGGACAGCCAGGCGTACGGACTTGTGGCCTCGGGAAGCCGCGCGGAGCGCACGGCGTCGACGGCCGAGGGTGCGCCCTCGTCACGGACCAGCCAGGTCACGTCCACATCCGCGAGCGTGATGATCGGCTGGATGTCCGCGCGGTGCGGAACCTCCAAGTACACGTGCGCCGAGACGTGTTCGGGCAGCCAGGCAAGGATGCCGAGCGCGGCGGGCAGCGCCGTCTCGTCGCCCCACATGAGGATGTGGTCGAAGTCGTCGTGGGGCTGACAGCGCACCGCGGCGTTGTCGGCGATCGCCGGGCCGAGCACGACGGCCCGGTCCCCGGGGGTCGCGGCGCGGGCCCAGCGGCAGGCGGGGCCCGAGGTCGACGGGTCGTCGTCGTGCAGCACGAAGTCGATGTCGACCTCCTCCGCGGGGAAGCGGCGCTGGCCGCTCAGCGTGTACGAGCGCATGATCGCGCGCTCGCCGTCCGGGATCGCCCGGTACGCCGCGTGCCAGGCGCGGCCGTCCTCGCCGGGCGTGACGGGCGGCATGACCGGGGCGTCCTGGCCCGGGTGCGGCAGGAAGAGGGAGAGGGACTGGTCCCGGCCGCCGCCGTGGAAGTCGGCGAGGTCCTGCCCGGTGAAGGTGACCCTGAGGAGCGACGGACCGAGCCGCCGCGTGCGGACCACTTGCAGATCGAAGAATCGGAAAGGTGCGACAGCGGGGGCTTCGGTCGTCGTCGTCATGGGATCAGGACACCTTCTTCGCCGTCTCGATGGCCTTCGCGAGGTTCTCCAGCATGGGAGCGCACTTGTCGTAGGAGAGGATCGGCTCGGGGGAGCGGGCGATGACCTGGCCGGCCTTGACCGCCGGCAGCTTCTTCCAGGTCGGCTCGTCGACGTCGGCGGGCTGAATGGCCTGGGCGCGGTCGTCCATCATGATGATGTCGGCCTTGTACTTGTTGACGTTCTCCCAGCTCAGGTTCTCGAACCAGCCGCCGGACGCCTTCTTCGCACCCTCCGAGGGCTCCACGAAGTTCACGCCGAGCGCCTTGAAGTACTCCAGGTCGACGGAGAGGTTCGTGCCCGAGACGTAGAAGATGTCGGGGCTCGCGCTACCCGCGAGGACCTTGATGTCGGGGTGCGCCTTGGCCGCCTTGCGGAGCCGGGCGGCGGCGTCCTCGAAGCGCTTCTTGGCCTTGACGACCTTGTCGGCCTTCAGGTCGGCGCCGAGCGACTCGGCCAGCTTGTAGACGTGCTCGAGCGGTGTCGTGAGCTGGCGGTCGTAGACGGAGATGCCGGCGCTCGGGGCGAGCTTGGCGATCTTCTTGGCGGACTCCTCGGGGACGTACCAGAGGGTGCCCGCGCCGTCGAAGATCGTGGTGAGCAGCACCTCGGGGGCGAGCCCCGCGTACTTCTCGATGTTGAACTGGCCCCACTCGTTGCCGATGACCGTGACCTTGTCGACGGGCATGTCGCCGGCCTGGACGTCGGGCTTGCCGCCCTTCGTGGTGGTCGGGCCGAAGACGCCCTTGACCTGGATGCCGTAGTCGTAGAGCGCGGCGGCCATGCCGGTGAAGGCGACGATGTTCGTCGGAACCTTGTCCAGCTTCACGGTCTTGCCGCGGTCGTCCTTGTACGACCAGGGGCCGGACTTCTTGGCGGCACCCGCCGAGCTCGAACCCCCGTCCTTGGAGCCACCGTCGCCGCAGGCGGCAAGCGCGGCTCCGAGGCCGATGGCGCCGGTCGCGGCGAGGATGCCGCGGCGGGTGGGGCGGGACAGGGCGTTGGGCATGGTGGGCAACTTTCGGACGTGCCGAGGCGGCGACCGGGCGGGTGTGGAACTCAGGGTAGGTTAACCTAACTTCCCCGGTTGTCCAGGGGCCGGGCCCCTGCGCCTGCGGCCCGGCCCTTCAAGCCCCCGCGCACGGGTGAGCCATTTAAGCCCCTGCGGCGATTGAGCAGCGGGGTATGGGGCAGAGCCCCAATCTTTTGAGCACGGGGGCCGTCCTCCGGACTCGGGGATCCGCCCCGGACCCCGCTGCTCAATCGCCGCAGGGGCTTGAATGGCCGCACCGGCGCTAGCTGGTCAGGCCGAGTTCCCGCGCGATGAGCATCCGCTGTACCTCACTCGTGCCCTCCCCGATCTCCAAGATCTTGGAGTCCCGCCACATCCGGGCGACCGGGTACTCGTTCATGAAGCCGTACCCACCGTGAATCTGCGTCGCCTCCCGCGCGTTGTCCACCGCCACCGTCGACGAGTACAGCTTCGCGAGCGCCGCCTCCTTCTTGAACGGCTCCCCGCAGACCAGCCGGGACGCCGCGTCCCGCCAGGCCAGACGGGACGTGTGCGCCTTCATCTCCATGTCGGCGATCTTGAACTGGATCGCCTGGTAGCCGCCGATCGTGCGCCCGAAGGCCCGGCGCTCCTTGGCGTACTTCACCGACTCGTCGACGCAGCCCTGCGCGAGCCCCGTGGCCAGCGCCGAGATCGCGACCCGCCCCTCGTCGAGGATCCGCAGGAACTGGGCGAAGCCCCGGCCCTCCGCGCCGAGCAGGTTCGCGGCCGGTACCCGTACGTCGTCGAAGTGCAGCTCACGGGTGTCCGACGCGTTCCACCCCACCTTCGAGTAGGGCGCCGCCACCGTGAAGCCGGGCGTCCCGGACGGCACGATGATCGATGAGATCGCCGGGCGTCCGTCCGCCGTACGGTCGGTCACCGCCGTCACCGTCACCAGGCCCGTGATGTCCGTGCCCGAGTTGGTGATGAAGCACTTCGTGCCGTTGATGATCCAGTCACCGGTCTCCTCGTCCCGCACGGCCGTGGTGCGGGTGCCGCCCGCGTCCGAGCCCGCCTCGGGTTCCGTGAGCCCGAACGCGCCGAGGACCTCGCCCGCGCACAGCTTCGGCAGCCACTCCCGCTTCTGCTCCTCCGTACCGAAGAGGTGGATCGGCATCGCGCCGAGCGAGACCCCGGCCTCCAGGGTGATCGCCACCGAGGAGTCGACGCGCGCCAGCTCCTCCAGGGCGATGCCGAGCGCCAGGTAGTCGCCGCCCATGCCGCCGTACTCCTCGGGGAACGGCAGCCCGAACAGGCCCATGCGGCCCATCTCTCGGACGATCTCGTACGGGAACTCGTGCCGCTCGTAGAGATCGCCGATCTTCGGGGCGACGACCTCGTGCGCGAACTCCTCGACGGTGCGGCGGAGTTCCTCGTGCTCGGGGGAGAGGTGGTGATCCATGGCTGCCTCACTGCTCCTGGTCGGCATCGGCGTCGGCCTCGGGTGCGAGAGCGCGAACGGTGCGGGACGGGCTGGGTCGGCCCAGGTGTCCGGCCATCCACCTGCTGGTGTCGGTGAGACGGCCGAGGTCGACCCCGGTCTCGATGCCGAGTCCGCGCAGCATCCAGACGAGGTCTTCCGTGGCGAGGTTGCCGGTGGCGCTCTTCGCGTACGGGCAGCCGCCGAGACCGCCCGCTGAGGCGTCCACCGTCGTCACGCCGTGCTGCAGCGCCGCCAGGGTGTTGGCGAGCGCCTGGCCGTACGTGTCGTGGAAGTGCACGCCGATCGCGTTCGTCGGCACGCCCTCCTCGTTCAGCTCCGACAGGAGCGCCTGTACGTGTCCGGGGGTGGCCACGCCGATGGTGTCGCCGAGGCTCAGCTCGTCGCAGCCCATGTCCATCAGGGACTTGGCGACGGAAACGACTTGGTGGACGGGGACCGGGCCCTCCCACGGGTCGCCGAAGCACATGGAGAGGTAGCCGCGGACGTGCGCCCGGTGCCCCTTGGCCTGCGTCACCACTGGCTCGAACATCGCCAGGGACTCCGCCACGGTCCGGTTCAGGTTCGCCTTGGCGAAGGACTCGGTGGCGCTGGCGAACACGGCGACACGGTGCGCGCCGAGGGCCAGGGCCCGGTCGAGGCCGCGCGCGTTCGGTACGAGGACGGGGAGGTGGACGCCGTCGGCCCCGAGCTCCTGAAGCTGTGGGAACAGGGCTTCCGCGTCCGCGAGTTGGGGCACCCACTTGGGGTGCACGAAGCTCGTGGCCTCGATGGTGGTGAGGCCGGCCTGTGCCAGGCGGTGGATGAACTCCGCCTTCACCTCCGTGGGCACGGCCTTCTTCTCGTTCTGCAGCCCGTCGCGCGCCCCCACCTCGTGGATCCGGACGCGGGCCGGGAGGCCCTGGACGGGGACGACCATGGGGAGCGGGGGCGTGGGGGTCGGGGTCATCGCGCGGCCTCCGTGTCCGCCGGGTCGACGACCGCCAGTACCTGGTCCATCGCCACCGTCGTCCCGGGCGATACGTCCAGCTCGCTCACCGTGCCCGCGTGCGGGGACGTGATCACGTGTTCCATCTTCATCGCCTCCACCACCAACAGGCTCTGCCCTGCCGTCACTTGGTCGCCCACCGCCACCTTCACCACGGTCACCGTGCCGGGCATCGGCGCCGTCAGGGAGCCCGCACCGCCGGCCCCCGCCCCGGTCAGGTTCGCCGCCACCGGGTCGTGGTCCTGCACGTGCCAGGCGTCGCCGTCGCGCGCCAGCCAGCCGCCCGCGGTCGCGGTGAGGCGGGCGGGCGTGGTCGGCGCGCCGTCGACCAGAACCTCCGCTCCGCGCACCCGGACCTCGACCGGGTCGTGGCCCGGGACCCGCAAGGGGTGCACGGTCCACGCCGGTTCGCCGCCGAGCCGCCAGCCGGTGGGCCGGTCGAACGGGTCCGTCCAGCCCTCCTTGACGGCCGGGGCCAGCCGCTCCTGGCGCAGAGCGCCCGCCGCCGCGTAGATCCCCGCCGGGACCTCCGCGTCGACCAGCTCGTCCGTCGCACGCTCCACCAACCCCGTGTCCAAATGGCCCGCCACGACGTCCGGATGGGCGAGCAGGCGCCGCAGGTAACCGGCGTTCGTCGGCACGCCGAGCGTCACCGTGCGGGCGAGCGCGGCCCGCAGCCTGCGCAGCGCCGTGTCCCGGTCGGGGCCGTACGCGATGATCTTCGCGAGCATCGGGTCGTAGAGGCTGGAGACCTCGGTGCCTTCGGTGAGGCCGGAGTCGACCCGGACGCCTTCGCCCTCGGGTTCGCGCAGCGCCAGCACCGTGCCGCCGGAGGGGAGGAAGCCCCGCGCGGGGTCCTCCGCGCACAGGCGGGCCTCCACCGCATGCCCGGTGAGCGTGATGTCGTCCTGCGTGAAAGGGAGTTGCTCGCCCGCCGCCGACCGTACCTGCCACTCCACCAGGTCGACGCCTGTGACGAGCTCGGTCACCGGGTGCTCGACCTGGAGGCGCGTGTTCATCTCCATGAAGCAGTACGAAGCTGGGTCGTCGCCCGGCACGATGAACTCCACCGTGCCCGCGCCCCGGTAGCCGCAGGAGCGCGCTGCCTCCACCGCCGCGGCGCCCATCGCCGCGCGCGTGGCCTCGTCGAGGAGCACGGAGGGCGCCTCCTCGACGATCTTCTGGTGGCGGCGCTGGAGGGAGCACTCGCGCTCTCCGAGGTGCACCACGTTCCCGTGGCCGTCCGCCAGGACCTGGATCTCGATGTGGCGTGGCCGGTCGATCCAGCGCTCCACGAGAAGCGTGTCGTCCCCGAAGGAGGTGCGGGCCTCGCGCCGGGCGGCCGCGATCTCCTCCTCCAGGGTCGTCAGATCGCGGACGAGCCGCATGCCCTTGCCGCCGCCGCCCGCGCTCGGCTTGAGGAGGACGGGCGCGCCCAATTTGCGGGCCGCTTCGGCCAGTTCCGGGTCGCGGCCGCCGGGCACCACCGGAACTCCGGCCGCGCTCACCGTCTCCTTGGCGCGGATCTTGTCGCCCATCAGCGCGATCGCCTCGGCGGACGGGCCGATGAAGACGAGCCCCGCCTCCTCGCAGGCCCGCGCGAACGCCGCGTTCTCCGCAAGGAATCCGTAGCCCGGGTGCACTGCCTGCGCCCCGGTCGCCGCCGCGGCCTCGATCAGCCGTTCCGCCACCAAGTAGCTCTCGGTGGCCGCCGGAGGGCCGATCCGCACCGCCTCGTCCGCCTCGCGCACATGCCGCGCGTCCGCGTCGGCGTCGCTGTACACCGCCACCGAGCGGATGCCGAGCGCCCGCAGCGTACGGATGACGCGCACCGCGATCTCGCCCCGGTTGGCCACAAGTACCGTCTCGAACACGTCTGGTCCGCCCCTCACATCCGGAAGACACCGAAGCCGGCGGACTTCTCCGGCAGCGGCGCGTTGGCACAAGCGGTCAGGGCCAGGCCGAGGACCTGGCGGGTCTCCATCGGGTCGATCACGCCGTCGTCCCACAGCCGGGCCGTCGCGTAGTAGGCGTTCCCCTGCGACTCGTACTGGGCGCGGATCGGGGCCTTGAACGCGTCCTCGTCCTCGGCGGGCCACTGCTCGCCGCGCGCCTCCAACTGGTCGCGCTTCACGGTCGCGAGCACCGATGCGGCCTGCTCGCCGCCCATCACGGAGATCTTCGCGCCGGGCCACATCCACAGGAAGCGGGGGGAGTACGCCCGGCCGCACATCGAGTAGTTGCCCGCGCCGTACGAGCCGCCGATCACCACCGTCAGCTTCGGCACGCGCGTACAGGCCACCGCCGTGACCATCTTGGCGCCGTGCTTGGCGATCCCGCCCGCCTCGTAGTCCTTGCCGACCATGAAGCCCGAGATGTTCTGCAGGAACAGCAGTGGGATGCCGCGCTGATCGCACAGCTCGATGAAGTGGGCGCCCTTCTGGGCGGATTCGGCGAACAGGATCCCGTTGTTCGCGACGATGCCGACCGGGTGCCCGTGGATCCGCGCGAACCCGGTGATCAGCGTCTGCCCGTACTCGGCCTTGAACTCGGCGAATGCGGAGCCGTCCACCACGCGCGCGATGACCTCGCGTACGTCGTACGGAGTCCGGGAGTCGACCGGCACCGCCCCGTAGAGCCCCGCCGGGTCCACTTTCGGCTCGATCGCGGCCTTCACCGACCACGGCAGCGGGCCGCGCTCCGGCAGCGTGGAGACGATGGTGCGGACGATCCGCAGCGCGTGCGCGTCGTCCTCCGCCAGGTGGTCCGTCACGCCCGACACCCGCGAGTGGACCTCGCCGCCGCCCAGCTCCTCGGCCGTCACCACCTCGCCCGTGGCCGCCTTCACCAGCGGCGGGCCGCCCAGGAAGATCGTGCCCTGGTTGCGGACGATCACCGCCTCGTCGCTCATCGCCGGGACGTATGCCCCGCCCGCCGTGCACGAGCCGAGGACCGCCGCGACCTGCGGGATGCCCGCGCCGGACATCCGCGCCTGGTTGTAGAAGATCCGCCCGAAGTGCTCGCGGTCCGGGAACACGTCGTCCTGCATCGGCAGGAACGCGCCGCCGGAGTCCACCAGGTAGACGCACGGCAGCCGGTTCTCCAGGGCCACCTCCTGCGCGCGCAGGTGCTTCTTCACCGTCATCGGGTAGTACGTGCCGCCCTTGACCGTCGCGTCATTGGCGACGATCACGCACTCGCGGCCACTGACCCGGCCGATCCCGGCGATCACACCCGCGGCCGGCGCCTGCCCCTCGTACATTCCGTCCGCCGCCAGCGGGGCCAGCTCCAGGAACGGGGAGCCCGGGTCGAGCAGCGCGTCCACCCGGTCGCGCGGCAGCAGCTTGCCGCGCGCCGTGTGCCGGGCCCGCGCCTTCTCGCCGCCGCCGAGCCGGGCCGCGGCGAGCTTGGCGCGCAGCTCCTCGCCGAGTGCCCGGTGCGCCGCTTCGTTGGCCCGCCAGGCCTCCGACGCGGGCTCCGCCGCACTCGTCAGCTCCGGTGCTTCCTGCATCTGGCGGCCCCTCATGCTTGTTAATGAGCGTTAACCGATTTCCATCAGGTTAACGCTCGCTAACGTCCCTGTCTAGAATTGCTTCATGGCCACGAGAACCGACGCCCCCACCCGCCGCGAGCAGATCCTCAGCGAGGCCGCGCGGCTCTTCGCCGACCGCGGCTTCCACGGCGTGGGCGTGGACGAGATAGGGGCGGCGGTCGGCATCAGCGGCCCCGGCCTGTACCGGCACTTCGCCGGCAAGGACGCGATGCTCGCCGAGCTGCTCGTCGGAATCAGCGGGCAGCTGCTCACCGGTGGCAAGCGGCGGGTCGCCGAGGCCGAGCACGGGCCCGAGGCGCTGCTCGACTCGCTCATCGAGGGGCACATCGACTTCGCGCTGGACGACCGCGACCTGATCACGCTGCACGACCGGGAGCTCGACCGGCTGCGCGACAGCGACCGCAAGCTGGTGCGGCAGTTGCAGCGCCAGTACGTGGAGTTGTGGGTGGAGGCGGTGCGGAAGGTCTACCCCGAGCTGGTGGAGGCGCACGCGCGCGTAGCCGTGCACGCGGTGTTCGGGCTGCTGAACTCGACCCCGCACCTGAGCCGCCCGAGCTCGCTGCCCGGCCGGACGGTCACCGCGCGGATGCTGCACAAGCTGGCGCGTGGCGCGTTCGCGGCGACTGTCGCAGAGTGAGGCCGACGGCTGCCGCGGAGTGACCTGTATCTCTGGACGCTCCTTGCAACTCGCGGGTAACCTGCCCCTGAGCAAGCGCTTAGTCGCTTGGTTGCCGTCCGCACACTCGTCGTAGAGGGAGAGTTCTCCGTGCGCCGTACCGTTTTTGATGAGGACCACGAGGCGTTCCGGGAGACCCTGCGCGCCTTCATCGAGGCCGAGGTCGTCCCCCATTACGACGAGTGGTTCCAGCAGGGCATCGTGCCGCGCGAGCTCTACTCCAAGCTGGCCGACCTGGGTCTGTTCGGCATCAACGTGCCCGAGGAGTTCGGCGGCGCGGGCCTGGACACCCACAAGTTCGAGGCCATCCAGAACGAGGAGTGCGCCCGCGCGGGCGTCTCGTTCGGCGGCTCCGGCGTGCACGTCCTGCTCGCCCTGCCGTACATCAAGATGCTCGCCACCGACGAGCAGAAGAAGCGCTACCTGGAGAAGTTCGTCACCGCCGAGGAGATGTGGGCCCTCGCGATGACCGAGCCGGGCACCGGCTCCGACCTGGCCGGCATGAAGACCACGGCCAAGCTCTCCGACGACGGCACGCACTACGTGCTCAACGGCTCGAAGACCTTCATCACCGGTGGCGTGCACGCCGACCGCGTCATCGTCTGTGCCCGCACCGACGCGGCGACCGCCGAGGACCGCCGCCACGGCATCTCCCTGTTCGCCGTCGACACCAAGTCCGAGGGCTACTCGATCGGCCGCAAGCTGGACAAGCTCGGCCTGCGCACCTCCGACACCGCCGAGCTGGCGTTCGTCGACGTGAAGGTCCCCGTCGAGGACCTCCTCGGCGAGGAGAACAAGGGCTTCTACTACCTCGGCAAGAACCTCCCCTCCGAGCGCTGGGGCATCGCCTACGGCGCGTACGCGCAGGCCAAGGCCGCCGTGCGGTTCGCCAAGGAGTACGTCCAGGACCGCACCGTCTTCGGCAAGACCGTGGCGTCGTTCCAGAACACCAAGTTCGAACTGGCCGCCTGCCAGGCCGAGGTGGACGCCGCCGAGGCCGTCGCCGACCGCGCCCTCGAAGCGCTCGACGCCGGTGAGCTGAGCGCTGCCGAGGCCGCCTCCGCGAAGCTGTTCTGCACCGAGGTTGCGCACCGCGTCATCGACCGCTGCCTCCAGCTGCACGGTGGCTACGGGTTCATGAACGAGTACCCGATCGCCCGCCTGTACGCGGACAACCGCGTGAACCGCATCTACGGCGGCACCAGCGAGATCATGAAGTCGATCATCGCGAAGAACATGGGCCTGTAACCCGGCGAGAATGTCTCCTCGGTACAACTGACCTCATGCACCACGCACTCGAATCCCTCCTCGATCTGCTCGACCTCGAGCAGATCGAGGAGGACATCTTCCGCGGCCAGTCCCGGTCCTCCGTCGTCCCCCGCGTATTCGGCGGGCAGGTGGCGGCCCAGGCGCTGGTCGCGGCCGGTCGCACCGTTCCCGCCGACCGGCACGCCCACTCGCTCCACGCCTACTTCCTCGTCGCGGGCGACCCCGGCGCGCCCATCGTCTACACCGTCGACCGGATCCGCGACGGCCGCTCCTTCACCACGCGCCGCGTCGTCGCCGTCCAGCACGGGCAGCCGATCTTCCACCTCTCCGCGTCCTTCCAGACGTACGAGGAAGGTCTCGAGCACCAGGCGGACATGCCGCCCGCGCCCGACCCGGAGTCGTTGCCGACCGCGGAGGAGATGCTCCCGCGCTACGTCGACGGAGTCCTGAAACCCGACGTCGTACAGCGCCTCCTCGAGGCCCGGGAGGCCGTCGACCTGCGGTACGTGGACGCGCCGCCGTTCGCCTTCGTCGGCGATCCGCAGCCCCCGCGCTCCCAGGTCTGGTTCCGCGCGCGGGACAAGCTCGCGGACGACCCGCTGCTGCACGTGTGCCTCGCGACGTACGTCTCCGACATGACGCTCCTCGACTCCGTGCTGCTCGCCCACGGGCGGGGCGGCTGGGCCGTCGGCGACGTCGTGGGCGCGTCCCTGGACCACGCGATGTGGTTCCACCGGCCGTTCCGGGCCGACGAATGGCTGCTGTACGACCAGGAGTCGCCGTCCACGTCCGGCGGGCGCGGGCTCGGGCAGGCCCGGATCTACACGCAGGACGGGCGGCTCGCGATCACCGTCATCCAGGAGGGTGTCGTTCGCGTTCCGCGTTGATCGGACATAACGTCCCGTACATGGATGTACGGGCGGACGATGGCGCGAGCGGAACGGAAGAAGCGGGCGGGGAGAGCGTCTTCACGGTGCTCGTCGCCGCGGCGGCCAACCTGGGCATCGCCCTCGCGAAGGCCGTCGCCGGCGTCATCAGCGGCTCCAGCGCGATGCTCTCCGAGGCCGCGCACTCCTTCGCCGACACTGTCACGGAACTGCTGCTGCTCACCTCCCTGAAGCGCAGCGACAAGCCCGCCGACGAGGAGCATCCGCTCGGCTACGGCGGCGAGCGGTACGTGTGGTCGCTGCTCGCGGCCGTCGCCACGTTCGTCGGCGGCGCCGTCTTCTCCCTGTACGACGGGATCCACACGCTCGTCGCGGGCGAGGAGCTGGGCGATCCGCTCGTGTCGTACGTGGTGCTGGGTGTCGCCTTCGTACTGGAGGGGTTCTCGCTGCGGACCGCAGTGAAGCAGGCGCGGGGCGAGGCGGCCCGGGTTCGGGTGCCCTTCGGTACGTATCTGCGGCACACGCCCGACACGGCGGTGAAGGCGGTCGTCCTGGAGGACAGTGCGGCGCTGGCCGGTCTGGTGTTCGCGGCCGGCGGGCTGCTCGGCGGCCAGCTCACCGGCTCTGGGGTGTGGGACGGGGTGGCGTCCCTGTGCATCGGCGTGCTGCTGCTGGGGGTCGCGTGGGTGCTCGGGCGGTCCAACGCGGAGCTGTTGGTGGGGCGGCCGTTGCCGAAGCCCTTCCGGGACGAGATCCGGCAGATCGTGCTCGGGGTCGAGCACGTCGAGGCCGTGCTTGAGCTGACGACGCTGGTGCAGGGGCCGCGGGAGGCGCTTGTCGCGGCGAAGGTCGACTTTCGGGATGCGTCCACCGCGGCGCAGATCGAGTGGGCGTGTGAAGACGCGGCGCGGAGGATTCGGGAGCGGTTTCCTGCGGTGCGGCGAGTCTTCTTGGACCCGACCCCGGGGTTCGCGGCGCGCCGCACGGAGGGGCTCAACCCGTGGTGAGTTCCTTCCCCTGCGGCGGTCGAGCCTTTTAAGCCCCTGCGGCGATTGAGCAGCGGGGTCCGGGGCGGAGCCCCGAGGCGTCGACCACGGCGCCGCGCTCAAAAGATTGGGGCTCTGCCCCATACCCCGCTCCTCAATCGCCGGAGGGGCTTAAATTGCGCAGGGGCTTAGCTCAGGCCCGCCGTGTCCAAGAGGTACGCCGTCATCGGGTCGTAGTGCCTCGGGCTTGTGACGTGGTCGTCCAAGGGGATCGTGACCTGCATCGTGCCCTCGGATTCGGCGACGAAGAGGGCCGGGTCGTTGCAGTCCGCGTAGCCGATGGAGTCCAGACCCCGCTGGGCCGCGCAGCCCGCCCAGCCGTGGTCGGCGACGACCAGGTCGGGCAGCGGGCGGCCGTCACGGGCGAGACCGTCGAGGATCGCGGCCATGGGGTCCGGGGAGTGCGTGTGCCACAGCGTCGCACCGCGCTCCAGCATCGCCACGTCCGCGAACTGGAAGACCATGCCCTCGTCCGTGGCGAGGCCCTCGGGGATGACCACGATCTCGCAGCCCGCCGCGCGCAACGCCGTCGCCGTCGCACGGTGGACGTCGAGGAGCCCGCCCGGGTGCCCCGTGGCGAACAGCACGCGCTGGCGATCCTCCGCCGCCTTGCGCAGGCGCGTCGCCATGCGGTCCAGCGCGTCGACCGTCAGTTCCGGGTCGATGGTGTCCTGGCCGGAGCGGTGCCCCGCGTCGGGGACGACTCCGCAGCGTTCGGCCATGACGGCGAGCACGTCCTGCTCATCGGTCCAGCGGTCACCGAGTTCCAGGCCCAGCCAATAGTGGCGGTCGCCGTTCGCGAGCCTTCGGTAGTGCGAAAGGTTGTTCTCGCGTGGGGTGGCCACGTCGCCCGCGATCCGGGTGCGGACGAGGTGGTCGACGAGGGCGGCACGGGTCGGAGTATCGCTGGGCAGTCCGGGTATCGGCATACGCCCATTGTGCCGGGGGCCGCGGCGGGCCGTTGATCGGTTCCGGGGAGTGGAACGGGACCGTCACCTCGCCCCGCGGAGCGCGAACCAGAGTTCCATGCGGGTGTCCGGGTCGTCGAGGTCGGATTCCAGGAGCGTCGCGCATCGGGCGATGCGCTGGCGGACCGTGTTGCGGTGGATGGTCAGGGCGAGGGCCGTGCTCTCCCAACTGCCGTGCAGGGAGAGCCAGGTGCGCAGGGTTTCCAGGAGCGCCGGCTTGTCCGACAGCGCGGCCAGCGTCGGCGCGGGGGCGTCGTCCGGGCGGTGGTGGGCCAGCGGGCTGCGGGTGGCCCGTGCGCGGGTGAGGGCGTGGGCCGCCTGGGCGTCGGCGAGCGGCAGGTCACGGGCGAGGGCCGGGGCGCTGACCCCGAGCACGTGGCCCGTGTGCGCCGTGACGTCCTGGTCGGCCGGGACCAGGGCACGGGTGAGCGGATCACCCCCGGAGGACGTGGAGGTCAGCGGCGTCGCCAGGTCCGGGGCCGGGCGGGACGCGAGGGGGTGGGCGTGGATCACCCGCCAAGTGGTGTCCGCGCCCAGCAGGTCCGTCGCCGCCTGCGCGCGGTCCGCGCCGAGGAGGAGGTCGACCAGGGCCGCCGCGCGGCGCGTAGCACCCGTCGAGCGGTGTTCGCCGGTGAGGAGTGAGAGCAGGACCACCGCCGCTCCCGCGATCGTGTGGTCGCCCGGCGAGCGGGCCTGCGTCGCGAGACCGAGCGCGCCGCCCGGCTGAAGCGCGTACGCCGACAGGTGCGTGCCGCCCACCGTGTCCGCCGCCGACGACGGGGTGGGGAAGAGGCGCGTGGCGTGCGGGCGGACCACCGCCGTCAGCTCGGCGAGGGCCTCGCTCGCGGCGCGCGCGGGGCGCTTCCCCGCGTGGTGCGGCTCATCGCCCTCCGGGGTGACGACCACCGCGAACCCGCCGGTGCGCTGGGCGAGTTGGCGCAGCACGGAGGGGAGCGGGTCGGGCCGGGCCGCCGCCGAGGCCAGCGCCTGCTGGGCCTCCGTGACCCGCCGCAGTTCCGCGTTCCTGGCCTGCGCCATCAGCTCCCACACGGCGCGCGCGATCCCGCTGAACGTGGTCCGTGGCGGGACCTCCAGGAGCGGGATCCCGCGCCGCTCGCAGGCCGTGACCAGCTCCGGCGGAACCGTGTCGAAGACCGGCGTCACACCGAAGCCGAGCGCCACCGCGCCGCCCCGCGCGAGCCGCTCCGCGTACTCCTCGAAGTAGCCGTCGTCGGGCGCCGCCGGCGCGTGCACGCCCGCCGTCAGCAGCAGCTCGCCGCCCAGCAGGTACGGCTCCGGGTCCGTCAGCTCGGAGGTGTGCGCGCCGTGCACCAGGACGTCCGCGGCCGGGGGCCCCGCGATCTGGCGAAGGCCCAGGTCGGCGCGGGCGAGCACCGCGGCGAGCGGAACGCCCTGCGTGGGCGGCGCGGTCACGGTCATGGGTGGACGATTCCTCTGCTCAAATCCAGATCGATGAACGGAACGTACACTTCAGCACCGCTTTTCGGCCACCTAGATTTCTTCCGACCGGTGGGTGCGGGTACGGGCGGATGTCCCCGACACCCCAGGAGCCCCGACGGACCCAAACGGTCCGACAGGGCTCCGCAGCCGGACACCCCCTGCACGACACGCCACCGAGGTGGACCAAAGGAGGACGCCCCATGGCCGTCGACTACGTAGTGATCGTCGTATACCTGGCCGGAATGCTCGCGATGGGCTGGTGGGGCATGCGCCGCGCCAAGTCCAAGAGCGACTTCCTGGTCGCAGGGCGGCGCCTCGGTCCCGCCATGTACTCCGGGACCATGGCCGCTGTCGTGCTCGGTGGCGCCTCCACCATCGGTGGCGTCGGCCTCGGCTACCAGTACGGCCTGTCGGGCGCCTGGATGGTGTTCACCATCGGCCTCGGCATCCTCGCCCTGTCGCTCTTCTTCTCGGCGCGCATCGCCCGCCTGAAGGTCTACACGGTCTCCGAGATGCTCGACCTGCGCTACGGCGGCGGCCGCGCCGGGATGATCTCCGGCATCGTGATGTGGGCGTACACGCTGATGCTCGTCGTCACGTCCACCATCGCGTACGCGACGATCTTCGACGTCCTCTTCGACGTGCCGCGCACCCTCGCCATCGTCGTCGGCGGCACCATCGTCGTCGCCTACTCGACGCTCGGCGGCATGTGGTCGATCACGATCACCGACATGGTGCAGTTCGTCGTGAAGACGATCGGTGTGCTGCTGATCCTGCTGCCGGTTGCGATCGTCAAGGCCGGCGGCTTCAGCGAGATGAAGGCGCAGTTGCCCACCGAGTACTTCGACCCGCTGGGCATCGGAGGCGAGACGATCTTCACGTACGTGCTGATCTACACGTTCGGCATGCTCATCGGTCAGGACATCTGGCAGCGCGTCTTCACCGCCCGGGGCGACAAGGTGGCCCGCTGGGGCGGCACCTTCTCCGGCGCCTACTGCCTGGTCTACGCGATCGCCGGCGCGGTGATCGGCACCGCCGCCAAGGTTCTCTACCCGACCGGTCTCGGGACCGCCGACGAGGCGTTCGCCCGGATCGTCAAGGACGAACTGCCCGTCGGTGTCCGCGGACTCGTCCTCGCCGCCGCGCTCGCCGCCGTCATGTCGACGTCCTCCGGAGCGCTCATCGCCTGCGCCACCGTCGCCAACAACGACATCTGGAAGCGGTTGCGCGGCGTCAAGGCCGAATCGTCCGGGGCGGACGAACACGACGAGGTCAAGGGCAACCGGATGTTCATCCTCGGCCTCGGCATCGTCGCGATCGTCATCTCGATCCTCCTCAACAACGTCGTCGAGGCGCTGACCGTCGCCTACAACCTGCTCGTCGGCGGGCTGCTCGTGCCCATCCTCGGCGGACTGCTCTGGAAGCGCGGCAACGTCAGCGGCGCCCTCGCCTCCGTCACCGTCGGCGGCCTCACCGTCATCGGCGGGATGTGGCGCTACGGCATCCTCGCCAACGAGCCCGTGTACTACGGCCTGGTCGCGTCGCTCGTCGTCTACGTGATCGGGTCCCTGGCCACTCGGCCCACCGACGCCGCCGTCCTCGCCAACTGGCGCGAGCGGCTTGCCGGACGCGGCGCCGAGGAGCCCGAGCCGGCTCCCGCCGCCGCGGCGCAGTAATCCCGTACGAACCCTGTACGCACTCGTAGGAAAGAAGGCATGCGCGCAATGAACAGCAACGAGACGCCCCGCGTACCCAACGGCCCCGCCGGAGCCGTCGGACCGGTCGACTCCTCCCGCGTCCCGCGCTACGCGGGCCCGGCGACGTTCGCCCGCCTGCCCCGGCTCGACGAGGTGGACGCCGCCGACGTGGCGGTCGTCGGCGTCCCCTTCGACACCGGAGTCTCCTACCGGCCCGGCGCCCGCTTCGGCGGCAACGCGATCCGCGAGGCCTCCCGCCTCCTGCGCCCCTACAACCCGGCGCAGGACGCGTCCCCGTTCGCGCTCGCGCAGGTCGCGGACGCCGGTGACATCGCCGCCAACCCGTTCAACATCAACGAGGCCGTCGACACGATCGAGGCCGCCGCCGATGATCTTCTGGGGTCGGGCGCGCGGATGATGACCCTGGGCGGCGACCACACCATCGCGCTGCCGCTGCTCCGCTCGGTCGCGAAGAAGCACGGCCCGGTCGCCCTGCTCCACTTCGACGCGCACCTCGACACGTGGGACACGTACTTCGGCGCCGAGTACACGCACGGCACGCCGTTCCGCCGCGCTGTGGAAGAGGGCATCCTCGACACCTCCGCCCTCAGCCACGTCGGCACGCGCGGCCCGCTCTACGGCCGCTCCGACCTCACGGAGGACGAGAAGCTCGGCTTCGGCATCGTCACTTCCGCCGACGTCTACCGGCGCGGCGCCGACGAGGTCGCCGACCAGCTCCGCCAGCGCATCGGCGACCGCCCGCTGTACATCTCCATCGACATCGACTGCCTCGACCCGGCCCACGCGCCCGGCACGGGTACGCCGGAGGCGGGCGGCATGACCTCCCGCGAGCTCCTGGAGATCCTCCGCGGCCTTTCTTCGTGCAACCTGGTATCCGCGGACGTCGTCGAGGTGGCGCCCGCGTACGACCACGCGGAGATCACGTCCGTCGCCGCCTCGCACACCGCGTACGAGCTGACGACGATCATGTCCCGCCAGATCGCGGAAGCACGCGCGTAAGACATACGCGCTCAGAAGGAGACGGGCACCAAGTGACGCACGACCACGACCTGCTGCATTCCCCCGGGGGATAACCCCCGGACCCCCAGCCGGACAAGCAGGCCGG
Source organism: Streptomyces sp. NPDC002754 (assembly GCF_053592315.1). Classification (NCBI taxonomy): domain Bacteria; kingdom Bacillati; phylum Actinomycetota; class Actinomycetes; order Kitasatosporales; family Streptomycetaceae; genus Streptomyces; species Streptomyces sp. NPDC002754. Next base: position 50,255 of record NZ_JBSFVM010000014.1, on the reverse strand, counting down.
CCGGTCTTGAGTCGTCGCTGACGCAGAGGACCCGGACCATACCGGCACGGACCGCGGAGACACTGGACACATGACGCACGACCACGACCTTGAGCTGACGCCCACCCCCGAGCAGATCGCGGCGGCGCTCAACCCGCCCGCCGGGCGCAACGGCGGTGACCTCGTCGTCGAGACCCTGCACGGTCTCGGCGCGGCGACCGTCTTCGGGCTGCCGGGGCAGCACGCGCTCGGCATGTTCGACGCGCTGCGCCGGTCGTCGCTCAGGTACGTGGGGCTGCGCGTCGAGAACAACGCCGGGTTCGCGGCGGACGCGTACGGCCGGGTCACGGGAGAGGTGGCGCCGCTGCTCCTCTCCACCGGGCCCGGTTCGCTGATGTCGCTCGCCGCGCTCCAGGAGGCGGCGGCCGCCTCGGCCCCCGTGCTCGCCATCGGCAGCCAGATCCCGGTCGCGGGCCTCGGCGGCGGTCGCCACGGCTACCTGCACGAACTCCGTTACCAGCAGGCCTCGTTCCGCGACGTGGTCAAGTCCGTCCACACCGTGCGTACGCAGTCCCAGATCCCGTCGGCGATCGCCGCGGCCTGGGAATCGGCGCTGAGCGCCCCGCACGGCCCGGTGTGGGTGGAGATCCCGCAGGACGTGCTCCTCGCGGAGACGACGCTTCCGGTCGTCACGGCGGTGGACGCCACCCCGCGCGAACTCGTCCCGCGGCCCGAACTCACCGCCGTGGCCGCCGACCTGCTCGCGCGCGCCGAACGCCCGGCGATCATCGCGGGCGGCGGCGTCGTCCGCGCCGACGCGACCGGCAAGCTCCGCGCGCTCGCCGAACGCGTCAACGCCCCCGTCGTCTCCACCTTCGGCGGCAAGGGCGCCTTCCCCTGGGAGCACGCCCTCTCCCTCCAGTCCTGGATGGAGGACCGGCACACGACGGACTTCCTGGAGGACGCGGACGTCCTGCTGGTCGTCGGCTCGGGCCTAGGTGAACTCTCCTCGAACTACCACACGTTCAAGCCCCGCGGCCGCGTCATCCAGATCGAGGCCGACCCCGGAAAGCTGGAGTCCAACCACCCGGCCCTCGGCATCCACGCGGATGCCAGGCTCGCGCTCCAGGCGCTGGTCGAGACGGTGGCGGAGCGCCCGGACGACTCTGCTCCGCAGCGGGTGGCCAAGGTCCTCGCGGCCGTACGGGAACGTATCGACGCGCAGGAACTCACCCTGGAACAACAGGTGTTGGCGTCCGTCCGCGAGGCGCTCCCGGCCGCGTCCCCGTCCTTCTGGGACATGACGATCCTCGCGTACTGGGCGTGGTCCGCGTGGCCGGGAGCCATGCACTCGGCGCAGGGCGCGGGCGGCCTCGGCTACGGGTTCCCGGCGGCGCTCGGCGCGGCGGTGGCCGACCCGACGACACCGGTCCTCGCGGTGTCGGGAGACGGCGGCGCGCTGTACTCCATCGCGGAACTCGCCACGGCCCGCCAGCACGACCTCGACGTCACCTGGCTCATCGTCGACGACGGCGGCTACGGCATCCTCCGCGAATACATGACGGACGCCTTCGGCGAGCCCACCGCGACGGAACTGACCCGCCCCGACTTCGTGGCCCTCGCCGAGTCCTTCGGCGTCCCCGGGGTGCGCACCACCCCGGAGACACTCGGCGCCGACCTGGCGGAGGCGTTCGCGGCGCCGGGGCCGCGCGTGGTGGTGCTCCCGGCGGTGCTGCGGATGTTCGCGCCTACGCATCTGGGCTGACGCGGACGACCGCGCCTACCAGATCGACCCGACCCACTCCGGGTGGTCGATGAACGGGTTGCGGTTGTGCTGGTACGAGTCGTAGATGACCTCGTTGCGGTTCTGCTCGAAGGCGTCCGGCGGGTCCTCGTCGCTCCAGGTCTTCAGGACGGACAGTTTGCCGATGTTGGGTGCGCTGCCGTTGTCCACGGAGTCGTTGGGTTCGAGGTCGGCGAAGGAGTCGTCGCCTTCGTAACGGACCGCCATGTAGAGGATCATGCGCGCCACGTCGCCCTTGACGGCGTCGCGCGGCTCGAACGAGTCGTCGTCGGTGAGGCTGCCGCCGCCGTTGTCGACTGCGCTGCCGCCGTCGTCGAAGTCCTTGTTGCCGCGGATCGAGTTGACCGTGACGTCCTCCGGGCGGAGGTGGTGCAGATCCGTGCCGGGGCCCGTCGCGGTGCCGAAGTCGCCGTGCGACTTGGCCCAGACGTGCTCGCGGTTCCAGTCGCCGCTGTCGCCGCCGTTGGCGGACTTCGCGCGGGAGGTGCCGCTGTACAGCAGGATCACGTTGGAGCTGTTGGCCGGGTCCTGGTCGGTGGTCTTCAGGGCGTCCCAGACGGCGTCGTAGGAGAGCTTCGTCTGGTCGCTGATGATCGTGTGCAGCGCGCTCTTGAGCTCGGTGCCGGTCTTGCCTTCCGCGTCCTGGTAGTACGTGTCGTCGTACGCGGTGGAGGTGGAGGCAGCGGGTGGGGTCGCCGTCGCTGTCGCCGCGGGGAGGGCGAAAGCGGCGAGTACGGCCGCGGTGGTGAGGGCGACGGTGCGTATGTGGATTCCGGGCATGTGGGGTGTCCGTCCGTTCTACGCGGGTTGATTGGTGGAACGGAGCGTGACATGAACACGTATGGATTGGGTGAATGCGAAGCGTCGATCGTGTGACGACAAGGGCCCCTGACTGGTTGTCAGGGGCCCTTGCTGTGGGTGGAGTTGCGGGGTCAGTTCACGTCGGACGGGTCCAGGCGGTACAGCGACTGGGAGTCGGAGGACTTGGAGGAGTCGGACGAGCTCTTGCTGTACTCGCTCGACTTCACCGCCGTGCCGTGCTTCTTCACCCAGGCGTTGACCGCGGTGCTGGCTTCGTTGCCGCCGCCCATGCCACCGCCGCCCATGCCGCTTCCGCTGACCTGGATGTAGTGCAGCTGACCGCTCTTGACCAGCTTCTTGAGCTTGGCGACGGTCATGCCGCCGTCGGAGCCCGTGAAGCCCCACATGGAGATGACGGGCTTCTTGGTGCTCAGGATGACCGACGCGGCGGACTGCGAATTGGACACCGCGAGCAGCCACTTGGCGCCGTCCTGGTGCTTCTCCAGGTACTTGATCATGGAGCTGTCGACATTGCCGCCCATGCCGCCACCACCGCCGCCGGGCATGCCGCCCTTGGTACCGGAGGAACCGCCCTTGCCGCTGGACGTGCCGTCGCTCTTCTGCGAGCCGCTGCCGGACTTGCCACCGCCGGGCATCTGACCGCCGCCGGGGCCGCCGCTGTCGCCGCTGCCGCGCGGGGGCGTGCCGCCGCCCGGCATCTCGCCGCGGCCCTGGCCCGAACCGCCGCCCGGCATCTCGCCGTTGCCCTGGCCCGAACCGCTGCCTTGCTTGCCGCCGCTGGGCATCTCGCCGCCCCCGGGGAACCCGCCCCGGCCGCCGCCACCGCCCCCACCGGGACCGCCCATGCCGCCGCCCGTCGAAGGCCCGGCCGTCGGGTTGGACCCGCCCATGCCGCCGCCCGCTCCGGACCCGAACGGCACCGAGAAGGCGTACGCCGCGGGGCCCGCCACCGACGCGACGACCGCCGCCGCCACGGCCACCGCGAGCAGCCGCAGCCGCCTCCCCGTCGACGTACGGAAGACGAGCAGACCCGCGATCGCGAGCGCCATGACGAGCGCGATCACCGGCCACAGCCAGCCGTTCCAGCCGGACGCACGGCGCAGCAGCACCGCCGACCAGATCCCGGTCACCGCGAGCGCGACCGGCAGCACCCACGCCCACCGCTTGTCGTCGCGGAAGGCGCGCCACAGCATCACGCCGCCACCGCCGCACAGCGCCGCGATGCCGGGGGCTACCGCGGTCGTGTAGTACGGGTGCATGGTGCCTTCGGCCGTGGCGAAGGTGACGTAGTGCAGGAGCAGCCAGCCGCCCCACAGCACGAGAGCCGCGCGGGTGAGGTCGGTGCGCGGGGCGCGGCCGCGCAGCACCAGGCCGCCGACCAGCGCGATCGCCGCGAAGGGGATCAGCCAGGAGATCTGGCCGCCGAGCGTGTCGTTGAAGAGCCGGCCAAGGCCCGCTGTGCCGGAGAAGCCGCCGCCTCCGCCACCGCCCCCGCCGTTGCCCTCGCCGCCGAGGATCCGGCCGAAGCCGTTGTAGCCCATGATCAGGTCCCAGGCGGTGCCGTCCGTCGAGCCGCCGATGTACGGGCGCTCGGACGCGGGGATCAGGGAGACGGCCGTCGCCCACCAGAAGCTGGAGACCGCGAGGACGAGCGCCGCGAGCACCAGGTTCCGGGCCTTCTTCGCCCAGCCCAGCTGCGACGCGTACAGGTACACGGCGAAGACGACCGGCAGCGCGATGTAGCCCTGGAGCATCTTGGTGTTGAACGCGAGCCCGAAGCAGACCGCCGAGCCGAGCAGCGGGAGCAGCTTGCCGTTGCGGGTGGCGCGCAGCGCGAGGGCCGCGCCACTGACCATCAGGAGCACCAGGATGGTGTCCGGGTTGTTGTCCCGGTTGATGGCGACGGTGATCGGGGTGAGGGCGAGGACCAGGGCGGCGACGGTCGCCGCCACGTGGCCCCACACCCGCTTCACGGAGGAGTGCAGGACCCAGATCGAGCCGAGCCCGGCCGCGACCTGCGGCAGCATCATCTGCCAGGTGCCGAAGCCGAAGATCCGGCTGGACAGGCTCATCACCATCGTGGCGAACGGCGGCTTGTCCACGGTCATGAAGTTGCCGGCGTCGATGGATCCGAAGAACCAGGCCTTCCAGCTCTGCGTGCCGCTGTAGATCGCGGCGCTGTAGAAGCTGTTGAGGCTGTTCGACGAGAGGTTCCAGGAGTACAGCACCCCGGCGACCACGAGGATCGCGAGCAGCGCAGGCAGCGACCAGCGCGGCGTGCGGCGCTCGGCCGGCGGATCCACCGGTGGCGGGGGTGCGGGTGCGTCGGAATGCGTATCGGTCATGGAGGTCACCAGTGCACGGTGCACGGCCACGGTGGGGGCGGGCTGTGATGAGGCTGGGCGTCACCTGTGCATGTCACCGAGCACCTCGTCGTTCAGCGAGGGACGCCCGCACCGATGCCCGCATCGTTCACGGAAAGTCCGCCCGGCCGTCGCCGCCCACGCCATACCGTGCCCCCATGTCGCGCAGATCAGCACGCTCCGTACTCGCCACCGTCGCCCTCTCCGCCGCCGCCTCCCTGACGGCTCTCCCGGCCCCGGCACACGCCGACTCGCCCGCCCCGACGGGGAATTGCGCCCCGTCCGTGACGGTCACCGGCTACTCCGACGCCCTCGACAAGACGACGTACGACGGCACCTTCGTCGGCAACATCTCCGCGCTCGCCACCGACCGGGGCGGAAGGATCGCCGCGCTCTCCGACCGCTCGTCCCTGTTCACCCTGGACGGGCGGACGCTCGCGCCCCGCTCCGTCGCGCCGCTCGCCGACGAGAAGGGCGCCGCGCTCGACTCCGAGGGCCTGGCCGTCGACCGTGACGGCACGTACCTCGTCACGTCCGAGACCGAGCCCTCGATCCGCCGCTACGACCGCTCGGGCGCCCACATCCTCGACCGGCTGCCCGTCCCGGCCGCGCTGCTGAGCCGGGCCCGCGCCAACGCCACGTTCGAGGGACTGACCCTGCTGCCCGGCGGCCGCACCCTCCTCGCCTCCATGGAGTCCCCGCTCACCGGCGACACCGTCAACCGGCTCCAGACCTGGCGGCGCACGCCCACAGGCCACTTCACCCCCGCCGCCCAGTACGGCTACCGCGCCGACGCGAACCTCGGCATCTCCGAGGTCACCGCCGCCCCCGACGGCCGCCTCCTCGTCCTGGAACGCGGCTTCACCAGCGGCGTCGGCAACACGATCCGGCTGTACGAAGCCGATCTCCGCGGCGCCACCGACACCTCGGACCTCGACACCATCGGCGACGACACCCGCCTCGCCCACAAGAGGCTCCTTGCCGACCTGGCGGACTGCCCGTCCCTCGGCGCGCCCTCCCACCAGCCCCAGACCAACCCGCTGCTCGACAACATCGAGGCGATGACCGTGACGGGCCGCGGGCCGCACGGCGCCCTCCGCCTGCTCCTCGCCAGCGACGACAACCAGAGCGCGAACCAGATCACCCGGTTCTACTCGCTGCGGATCGCGCCGCGGATTGTTGCGGCGGGATGAAATCCGCTCCCGGTCGCGTTGGCCCTCACGGCAGAGCAGCAGGTGAGACGTGGAGGCGAAAGCGTGGCGGAACAACGGGGCTGGGCGAAACGACTCGCGGGGTACGCATGGCGTCATCCCAAGGACGTCGTCCTCGCGCTCGGGGCCTCGCTCGGCGGCATGGGCGTCATGGCGCTCGTCCCGCTGATCACGAAGGTGATCATCGACGACGTGATCGGGAACCACTCCCGGTCCATGGCGACGTGGGCGGGCGTGCTCATCGGCGCGGCCGTCGTCGTCTACGTCCTCGCGTTCGTCCGCCGCTACTACGGGGGCCGGCTCGCCCTCGACGTCCAGCACGACCTGCGTACGGAGATGTACGGGTCGATCACCCGGCTCGACGGCCGGCGCCAGGACGAGCTGTCGACCGGGCAGGTCGTGGGGCGCGCCACCAGTGACCTCCAGCTGATCCAGGGCCTGCTCTTCATGCTCCCGATGACCATCGGGAACGTCCTGCTCTTCCTCATCTCCCTGGTGATCATGGCGTGGCTGTCGCCGCCGCTGACCCTGGTCGCGCTCGCCGTCGCCCCCGCCATCTGGTTCATCGCCAAGCGCAGCCGCACCCGGCTGCACCCCGCCACCTGGTACGCGCAGGCGCAGGCCGCCGCCGTGGCCGGGGTCGTCGACGGGTCCGTCAGTGGCGTCCGCGTCGTGAAGGGGTTCGGGCAGGAGGAGCAGGAGACCGGGAAGCTCAAGACGGTCGGCCGCAGGCTCTTCGCGGGACGGCTCCGCACCGTCCGGCTGAACTCGAAGTACACCCCCGCGCTCCAGGCCGTGCCCGCCCTCGGGCAGGTCGCGATGCTGGCCCTCGGCGGCTGGCTCGCCGTGCACGGAGAGGTCACGCTCGGCACGTTCGTCGCGTTCTCCTCGTACCTCGCCCAGCTCGTCGGTCCCGTACGGATGCTCGCGGTCGTCCTCACCGTCGGGCAGCAGGCGCGGGCGGGTGTCGAGCGCGTCCTCGAACTCATCGACACCGAGCCCTCGCTGACCGACGGCACGAAGGAGCTTCCCGCGGACGCCCCCGCGACCGTCGAGTTCGACGACGTGTCCTTCGCGTACGCGGACGCCGAGGACCGCCCCGTCCTCAACGGCCTCTCCTTCGGGATCAGGGCCGGTGAGACCCTCGCCGTCGTCGGCTCGTCCGGCTCCGGCAAGTCCACCGTCTCGCTGCTGCTCCCGCGCTTCTACGACGTCACGCACGGCGCCGTCCTCGTCGGCGGGCACGACGTGCGCGAGCTGACGACGGCGTCGCTGCGCGCCGCGATCGGGCTCGTCCCGGAGGACTCGTTCCTGTTCTCCGACACCGTCGGCGCCAACATCGCGTACGGCTTCCCGGACGCGACGCAGGAGCAGATCGAGACGGCCGCGCGCGCCGCGCAGGCCCACGGCTTCATCAGCGCGCTGCCCGACGGCTACGACACCACGGTCGGCGAACACGGCCTCACCCTCTCCGGCGGCCAGCGCCAGCGCGTCGCGCTCGCCCGCGCCATCCTCACCGACCCCCGCCTCCTCGTCCTCGACGACGCGACGTCCGCCGTCGACGCCCGCGTCGAGCACGAGATCCACGAGGCGCTCGCGCACGTGATGGCGGGCCGTACGACGCTGCTCATCGCGCACCGCCGCTCCACCCTCGGCCTCGCCGACCGGATCGCCGTCCTCGACGGCGGGCGGCTCGCCGCGATCGGCACGCACGAGGAGCTGGAGGCAGGATCGCCGCTGTACCGGCGCCTGCTCACCGACCCCGACGAGTTGGGCGGAGTGTCACCGGGACACACCCCGCCCGTCGCGGGGGAGCCGGTGGAGGACACCTCCGTACGGGACGAACTCGACGCCGAGTTCGACGCCGAGCGCGGCGTCACCCCCAGGCTGTGGACGGGCGACCGCGAGCCGCGGGACGCCGCGCTCGCCGGGTCGCCCGCGACGCCGGAACTCCTCGCGCAGGTCGACGCGCTGCCACCGGCCACCGACACCCCCGACGTCGACGAGACGCGGGCCGTCACGGCCGAGGAGTCGTACGGGCTTCGTCGCCTGCTGCGCGGATTCCGGGCGCCGCTGCTGATCAGCCTCGCGCTCGTCGCCGTCGACGCGGGCATGGGCCTGCTGCTGCCGATCCTCATCCGGCACGGCATCGACGAGGGCGTCTCGCAGCTCGCGATCGGCGCGGTGTGGGCGGCGGCCGGGCTCGGCCTCGTCGCCGTGCTCGTGCAGTGGGCCGCGCAGTTCGGCGAGACGCGGATGACGGGACGTACCGGCGAGCGAGTGCTCTACTCGCTCCGGCTCAAGATCTTCTCCCAGCTCCAGCGGCTCGGACTCGACTTCTACGAGCGGGAGTTGACGGGTCGCATCATGACCCGCATGACCACCGACGTCGACGCGCTCTCGACGTTCCTGCAAACCGGGCTCGTCACCGCGTTCGTCTCCCTCGTCACGTTCTTCGGCATCATGGTCGCGCTCCTCGTGATCGACGTACAGCTCGCGCTGGTCGTCTTCGCGACGCTGCCGCCGCTGATCGTCGGGACGTTCTTCTTCCGGCGCTCCAGCGTCAAGGCGTACGAGCTGGCGCGCGAGCGGATCTCCGTCGTGAACGCCGACCTCCAGGAGACGGTGGCCGGGCTGCGGATCGTGCAGGCCTTCCGGCGTGAGCGGGACGGCAGCGCGAAGTTCGCCGCGGGCAGCGCCAGTTACCGCAAGGCGCGGATCCGCGGCCAGTGGCTGATCTCCGTGTACTTCCCGTTCGTGCAGCTCCTGTCGGCGGTGGCGACCGCGGCCGTCCTCGCGGTGGGCGCGCACCGGGTCGACGCGGGCACCCTGACGACGGGCGCACTGGTCGCGTATCTCCTCTACATCGACCTGTTCTTCGCGCCCGTGCAGCAGCTCTCCCAGGTCTTCGACGGCTACCAGCAGGCCACCGTCTCGCTCGGCCGCATCCAGGAACTGCTGCGCGAGCCGACGTCGACGAAGAACGCCGAACGCCCCCGCGAGGTGCCGTCGCTGCGCGGCGAGATCGCCTTCGAGGACGTGGACTTCGCGTACGGGTCCGCCGACAAGCCGGAGGTCGCCCTGAGCGATGTGGACCTGCGCATCCCCGCCGGGCAGACCGTCGCGTTCGTCGGCGAGACCGGCGCGGGCAAGTCGACCCTCGTCAAGCTCGTCGCCCGGTTCTACGACCCGACGGGGGGCCGGGTCACCGCCGACGGCATCGACCTGCGCGAACTCGACCTCACCGGCTACCGGCACCGGCTCGGCGTCGTCCCGCAGGAGGCCTACCTCTTCCCCGGCACGGTCCGCGACGCGATCGCCTACGGCCGGCCCGGCGCGAGCGACGCCGAGGTGGAGGCGGCGGCGCGGGCCGTCGGCGCGCACGAGATGATCGCGACGCTCGACGGCGGCTACCTCCACGAGGTCGCGGAGCGGGGCCGCAACCTCTCCGCCGGGCAGCGGCAGTTGATCGCCCTGGCCCGCGCCGAACTCGTCGACCCGGACATCCTCCTGCTCGACGAGGCGACCGCCGCCCTCGACCTCGCCACCGAGGCCCAGGTCAACCAGGCCACGGACCGCATCTCCGGAAAGCGCACCACCCTGGTCGTCGCCCACCGCCTGACGACGGCGGCCCGCGCGGACCGGGTGGTCGTCATGGACGACGGCCGGGTCGCGGAGGACGGCACGCACGACGAACTGCTGCAACTGGACGGGAAGTACGCGGCGCTGTGGCGGACGTTCCTGGGGGAGCCGGTGGCGGCCGACGAGGTCAGCTCTTCGACGTGAGGCACGCAACCGCCGGCCGGTCTGGTGCGTCAGTTCACCAGTACGCTGGTGCGGATGTGACGGGAGGGGCTGTGGTGCGCGGACGAGGGCTCGGTGAAGGCGGCATACGTACGCCGCGCGCGCCCCGCGGGGTGCTCGCGCCGGCCCTGTCCGTACTGGTCGCCGCGGCCCTGCTGGTCCTCGCGGGCCCCACGGTCACCGGCGTTCAGGCCGCCTCGCTGTGCGGGGGACACAATGCGCGCACGCTGCACTTCGAGACGGGCCGCACGGTCGTCTACAAGAACAGCGGCTACGTCTGCGCCGTCACCTACGCCAAGCGCACCGGCGCCCGCCGCACCATGTCCGTGAGCGTCCAGGCCCGCGGCAACCGGGCCGTCGTCGACAAGGGCCGCTACAGCCGGCACGCGGGCCCGATCACCGTGCACGCAGGGCACCGCTGCGTCCGAGTGAAGGGCTCCGTGGGCGCGAAGTCGGTGCGCAGCGGCTGGATCCTGTGCTGAACGGGGCTCCGGGTGCGGTTGCGGTGTTCGGCCGCGGCCCTCACACCGTGACCGCGCAGCCCACCGGTTTGCTGCCGCCCAGGGTCACGTAGAGCGAGGTCGACGGCGGGCACGCCGAGCGGGACAGGACTGCCGTGAGCACCCGGTACCGCGGGGCGTCCCGGTCCGTGCCTGCGCAGGCCGTCTCGCGGACCTGGCCCTTGCCCGCCGCCGTGAGGCAGTCGCCGACGATCGTGCGGGGGCCGCCGCCGCGACCCGGGTCGCCGGGGTGCGGGGGAGCCAGATTGCGCATGCAGGCGTAGCCGCGGTCCACGGCCCCGTCGCCGTTCTCGTCGGCCGCGGGCCGCCTCTCGCTGATGTGCAGCACGAAGTCGGTGCGGGCGGGGCACGCGGGCCCGTCCGACGTCTCCCCGTCGTGCCGGGCGACGACCCGTGCCACGGCCCGCTCGCTGCGGCACGGCACCTCGTTGAACGACGCGCGCCCGCGCGAACTGCACTCGTCCACGGCGAGGAACACCGCCCCGTACCCGGAGGACGCGCGCGAGGACGGCCGGTCAACGGAAGCGCCCGGGGAGCCCTGACACCCGGCGAGCGCGAGTACGAGCGTGAGCGCCAGTACCGGCACCGCGCACACCCCACCGACCCACCGCCCAAACATGGCAAAACCCCCCGACGTCCCCGCCCAGCGTGGCCCGTGGCGACGGGCGCACGCCAGGTGTGCGGGGGGCTTTGCGCCAGTTGGCGGTGGCGTGCGCCGATCGCGGCGTACGCCCGCTACGGACGGGTCAGTACGACAGCCCGTAGCCGATCGGGTAGAGGACCTGCGCAGGGTCGTCGGCCTTCTGTACGGGCACCGGCAGCTTCCCGCGCGGGTCCGCCTTCCCCGCCAACACCCGTACGGCGGCCCGCAGTTCGACATCGATCCACGAGTACGCCGCCACATGCGCGTCGGCGGCGGCCAGTTGGGCGACGTCGTACGGGTTGCGCATGGACAGCGTCACGACCGGCACCCCGGTCTCCGCCACCGCGTTCACCAGCGACTGCTGCGCGCTGCCCGCGGCGACGTTGTACGTGCCGATGACCACGGCGTCCTTGCCCTTCGCCGCCGCGACGGCCTGCGCGATCGTCGCCTGGGTGGGCGTCGTGCCGGTCGCCAACACCGTTGCGGTGAAGCCCAGTTCGGTGAACGCCGAGCCGATCGCGGTGGTCGGCGGGCCGTCGCTGAGGGACGGGGAGGCGGGGTTGGCGCCGAGTACGAGCACGTTCTTGTGCGTACGCCGGGACAGCGGCAGCAGCCCCTTCTTGTTGACCAGGAGCGTCGTCGTGCGCTCGGCGATCCGGTCGGCCGTGGCGAGGTGCGCGGGGGTGCCGACGGTGCGGTCGACGCCCGACTGAGGGACGTAGGGCTCCTTGAAGAGCCCCAGCTTCGACTTCAGACGCAGCACGCGCAGGATCGACTCGTCGAGCCGCGCCTCGGTCAGCTCGCCGCTCCTGACGGCGTCGAGGACCCCGTTCCAGGCGACGGACAGCGTCGGCGGGTTGAGCAGCTGGTCGACGCCGGCCTTGAGGGCCAGTACGGGCACGCGGTCGTCGCCGTACTTGTCGCGGACGCCCTGCATGCCGAGCGAGTCGGTCACCACGACGCCGTCGTAGCCGAGTTGCTCGCGCAGGATGCCGGTGAGGATGGGGCGGGAGAGCGTCGCCGGGTCCTCGCTCGGGTCGAGCGCCGGGACGACGATGTGGGCCGTCATGATCGAGTCGATGCCGGCCGCGATCGCCGCCTTGAACGGCGGCGCGTCCAACTGCTCCCACTGCTCACGGGTGTGGCTGATGTACGGGATCCCGGTGTGGCTGTCCGTCGCTGTGTCCCCGTGTCCGGGGAAGTGCTTGGCGGTCGAGGCGATGTGCGACGACTGGTAGCCCTTGACCTGCGCCGCCACGAGGCCCGCGACGGCCTTCGGGTCCGCGCCGAAGGAGCGTACGCCGATGACGGGGTTGGCCGGGTTGACGTTGACGTCGGCGTCGGGCGCGTAGTCCTGCCGGATGCCGATGGCGCGCAGCTCGGCGCCCGCGATCTGCCCTGCCCTGCGCGCGTCCTCCCGGGAGCCGCTCGCGCCGAACGCCATCGCGCCGGGGAGCAGGGTGGCGGGCTTGCCGACGCGGGCGACGATGCCGTGCTCCTGGTCGGTGGAGATCAACAGCGGTATACGGGACGGCTGTTGGAGCCCCACCTTCTGTATCCCGTTGCTGAGGTCGGCTATCTGGTGCGGGTCGCGGACGTTGTGCGCCCACGCGAAGTAGATGATGCCGCCGAGCTTGTACGTGTCGATGAGCTCGGCGGCGGTGCGGACGCCGATCTCCTCGAGGTTGGCGTCGATGTCGGCCTGGTCGGGGGCGGTGGCCGAGTGGCCGTACACCCGCATCACGAAGAGCTGGCCGACCTTCTCCTCCAGGGACATCCCGGAGATGATCTTCCTGAGGGCCTGCTCGGAGGCGGGGGTGGCCCCCGCGGCACCCGCGGCCCGTGCAGTGGTGGCGCTGAGGCCGACCGCCGTGGTGCCGATGGTGGCGGCGGCGAGCACGGTACGTCTGGACAGTGGCACGATCGCTCCTTCCGGAGGAGGCGCGGACCCTGAAAATAACTTCCGCGCGCAACGAGTATCCGGAAAATTACTGCCAGTCAAGAGGCTGTGTAGGTGCGGGAGTTGGGTGGCGGGCCCTTGGGGAGGGGGCCGCCACCGGCACTTTGGAGGGGGCGCACCGGTGGCGGCGACACTGCCGGCCGCAGGCGGCGGAGAGGGTTCGTCAGCGTTCGCAGCCAGCAGCGATGCCGACACCGCACTGCGGTGACTCTCCGGCAGCGTGTCCTTCTGACGGAAGCATGCGGGTCCGGGTTCCCGGAATTCGGGGATTTCGTGAAATCGGTGCGCAGGTGGTGAACGGGGTTGCCGTGGTCGGGCCCACCGCACGGCCCGCCCACCCGCACGGGGCTCCGCCCCGGACCCCGCGCCTCAAGCGCCGGCGGGGCTTGATTTTGCCACCCGTGCCCGGCGGTGAATCGGGTCACATGGAGCCCCTGCGGCAGACGGGGAAAACCCTGCCCTCACGCCGACCGTGCAACATCCTGCCCTCACGCCGACCGTGCAACATCCTTCCCCTGCGCCGGGTGGGCAATTTAAGCCCCTGCGGCGATTGAGCAGCGGGGTGCGGGGCGGAGCCCCGATCTTTTGAGCCCCGCCGGCGATTGAGGCGCGGGGTCCGGGGCGGAGCCCCGTGGCGTCGGCGACAGGGGCCGCCATGAACACCCGGGCTAGGCCGACTCGTTCAGCAACCGCGCAACGTGCTCCCGCCCCGCCCCCAGCAACCCCGACAGAGGAACCGCCGCCGGATACCACCGCGCCTCGTACTCCCAGCACAACCACCCGTCCCACCCCTCCCGACTCAGCACCTCCACACACTCCGCCAGCGGCAGCACCCCCGCCCCCAGCGCCAGCGGAACCGTGTCGTCGGGCCCCGCGATGTCCTTGACCTGCACGTATCCGAGGTACGGAGAAAGCGCCGCGTACGAGGAGGCCGGCTGCTCGCCGCCGAGCCACGTGTGCATCACGTCCCACAACGCCCCCACGTTGCGGTGCCCGACAAGGCCGAGGACGCGGGACGCCGCCGCCCCCGTGCGATGCGAGTCGTGCGTCTCGAGCAGCACCTGCACCCCACGGTCCGCCGCATACTCGGCGGCCACGCCCAGCCGCCGCGCCGCCGTGGCATCCGCCTCCTCGGGTCCCTGCTCATCGCCCCCGCCCGGGAAGACGCGTACGTACCGGGCGCCCAGGTCGTGCGCGAGGTCCACCAGGGCCCGCACCTCGTCGAGCACCGGACCGTCCTCGCTCGGCGCCGCCACGCGCGCGTACCCGGCCACACCCAGGACCTCCACCCCGGCGGCCTTGAACCGGGCGGCGGCGTCCGCCCGTTGCTCACGGTCGATCCCAGGATGCACCGGCTCCTCGGGGTGCGCGCGCAGTTCGACGCCGTGATATCCGTGCGCGGTGGCGAGCGCGAGCACGTCGTCGAGGGGGAGACCAGGGACACCGAGGGTGGAGAACGCCAGTTTCATGGGCGGGACCCTACCCGTCAGTCCGCCGTCCTATGGAGGGTCATTTTCCAGTCCTGGCCGATCAGATCCGCTCCGAACGAGCGGTGCGGCTTCTCGCCGACGAGTACGAACCCGTGCCGCTGGTAGATCGAACGGGCCGACTTCAGCACGTCGTTCGTCCACAGCACCAGCTCCCGGTAGCCGACGCCCCGCGCGAAATCGGCGACCGCCCGCACCAGCCGGTCGCCGATGCCGAGCCCCCGCGCCTCCGGCTCGACGAGCAGCAACCGCAACCGCGCGGTACCCGGCGCCTCGTCCCGTACGCACATCACGCAGCCCACCGGACGGCCGTCCAGCTCGGCGATCCACACCCGCTCCAGGTGCGGGTCGTGGTCCTGCGCGAAGTCGGCGACGATGCGGGCGACCAGGCCCTCGTAGTCCGCGTTCCAGCCGAACTCGGCGGCGTACAAGGCCCCGTTGCGCGCCACGATCCAGCCCAGGTCTCCGGGGCCGGGATCGCGCAGCAGGACGTTCTCGGGGTGCGGGGCCGCGCGGCCGTCGCCGAGCACCTCGCGCACGGTGCGCAGCGCGTCGGAGAGGCGGTCGCGGTCGGTGGCGGGGACGGTGTCGAGGAGCGCGCCCACGGTTTCCCGCGAGCGCTCCTCCAGCAGCTCGGAGGTGCTCCGGCCGCGCGCGGTGAGGGTGATGCGGCGCCGCCGCGAGTCCCGCTCGGACGAGCCGCGCTCGACGAGCCCGTCCCGCTCGAACTTGTTGAGGATGCGGCTCAAGTACCCGGCGTCCAGGCTCAGTCGGACGCGCAGATCGGCTACGTCGACCCTCTCCGTGTGCGCCAGCTCGTACAGCACGCGGGACTCGGTGAGGGTGTACGGGGCGTACAGATGGCGGCTGTAGTCGAGCGCGCCGATCACGTTCGTGTAGAAGCGGTTGAAGGACCGGATGTCGTGCACGGTCATGGTCATCGACCTCGCTGCTCGGACAGTTGACTCAGTCAGAGGTTCGGGGTGCTGACCACAGTACGCCGGGGGCGGGGAGGCGTCCACGCGCCGGGCGTCCGCGGCGCCCCGCGAAGGCGGCTCCCGGTCAAGTCCGTGCATGCGGCAGGTATAGCGGTTCAAGGACGGCCCATGGGTTGGCCAAGCCCACCCGTGGCGTTGTCCCCGAGTTCATCGCGGGCCTCCTCCGCGCCACATCCCACGCGCCGCACAGTGGTCCAACGGCCCGTCGCACGCGGGCCGTTGGCATGCCCGGACTTCCGGCACCACACCCCAGGGGACACTCATGGCCGAACTCACCCGACGTAGACTCCTCGGCTCCGCGGCAGGCGCCGTCGGCGGCGCCGCCGCACTCTCCCTCCTTCCGCCCAGCGTCCAGAAGGCGGTCGCCGCGGGCCCGCCCCGCAAGGGCTCGCTGCGCGACATCGAGCACGTCGTGATGCTGATGCAGGAGAACCGCTCCTTCGACCACTACTTCGGCACGCTCAAGGGCGTCCGCGGCTTCAACGACCCCGAGGCGCGGAAGCTGGGCACCGGCCGCTCGGTCTTCTATCAGCCCGACGCCGAGAATCCGAAGGGCTACCTGCTCCCGTTCCACCTGGACACGCACACCTCCAGCGCTCAGGCCATCCCCTCCACCAGCCATGCCTGGTCGGTCCAGCACGAGGCCTGGAACGGCGGGAGCATGGACCAGTGGCTGCCGGCCCACCGCAAGGCCGACGGCGTCAACGGCCCCTATGTGATGGGCTATTACACCCGTAAGGACATCCCGTTCCAGTTCGCGCTCGCGGAGACGTTCACGATCTGCGACAACTACTTCTGTTCCGTCTTCGGCCCGACGTGGCCCAATCGCCTCTACTGGATGACCGGTTCGATCGACCCGGGCGGGACGCAGGGCGGCCCGGTCCTCAACAACACGGCGCCGCAGCCCTACCGCTGGACGACGTACGCCGAACGCCTCCAGGCCGCCGGTGTCAGCTGGAAGGTCTACCAGCAGGACGACGACTACGGCTGCAACATGCTGGAGCAGTTCGCGAGCTTCAAGGACGCGAAGCCCGGCTCCGATCTCTACGAGCGCGGGATGCGCCCGCAACCCGAGGGGACCTTTGAGGACGATGCCCGGAACGACCGGCTCCCGGCGGTCAGCTGGATCATGCCGACGTCCTACGAGTCCGAGCACCCGGACTATCTGCCGGCGGCCGGGGCCGACTTCGTCGCCCGCAAGATAGAGGCGATAGCCAGTAATCCGAAGGTCTGGGCGAAGACCGCCTTCATCCTCAACTACGACGAGAACGACGGCCTGTTCGACCACGTGGCCCCGCCCACGCCCCCGGCCGGCACGGCGGGCGAGTTCGTCCAGGGCCTGCCCATCGGTGGCGGCTTCCGGGTCCCCGCGATCATCGTCTCGCCCTGGACGGTGGGCGGCTGGGTGGCCTCGGAGGCCTTCGACCACACGTCGGCGCTGCAGTTCCTGGAGCGGTTCACGGGTGTGCGGGAGCCGAACGTCACCGACTGGCGACGCGACACGTTCGGCGACCTCACCTCCGCCTTCCGCTTCTCTCACGCCCGCCCCACGCCTCCCGGACTCCCCGACGACACGGCGCGGCAGTGGGAGCGGGCGAAGGGCGACGTGGCCACCCTGCCGAAGCCGACGCTGCCGGGCGCGGACCAGTCCTTCCCGGAGCAGGAGAGGGGTGGCAGGCCCCACGTGTGACGCTGCCGCGCGGGGCGGCCGGGGCCGTGGCGGGGCCGGTGTCAGGCGCCGCCCCGGCCTCCCGGCCACGCCGCCAGTGCGAACTCGGCCGCCCCCGCCAGCTCCCGCGCGTCGGCGCCGTCCCGTGCGCGCTGCGACAGGCCCTGCACCACGGCGGCGAAGTACGAGGCGAGGGCGGTCGTGTCCGTGTCCTTCGGCAGTTCGCCCGCCGCCCGTGCCTGGCGCAGCCGCTCCTCGAAGGAGGCGACTCCGGCGTTGCGCACGTCGCGCAGGAACGCGGCGACCTCCGCGTCCTGCTCCGTCACGTTGGTCGCGGCGCTGTTGGCCAGGCAGCCCGCGGGGTGCGAGGGGTCCGCGTAGACGCGGGCGGCCTCGCGCAGGATGCGGGCGAACGCCGCGTACGCCGTAGCCTCCTCGGCGAGCGCCACACCGACGAACGCGCCGACGGGGGACCGCCCGTAGACCTCGACGGCCTCCCTGAACAGCGTCTTCTTGTCCCCGAACGCGGCGTACAGGCTGGCTGGGCGGATGCCCATGGCGGCGGTCAGTTCGCCCACCGAGGTCGCCTCGTAGCCCCGCTCCCAGAACAGCCGCACGGCCACGGCCAGCGCCGCGTCGCGATCGAACGTGCGCGGCCGTCCGCGCGGCCGGGCCTTGCCCTCAGTCGTACCGCCAGTCATGCCGCCACTGTATCGGCTCTTCTTGAGCGAGCGCTCAAGAAGAGTGCTACGGTCCACCCGAGTTCTTCTTGAGTCATCGCTCAATAAATACCGATGATCGCGGAATTGGAGGCATGACACATGGCGACGACGGACGAAGGCCACACCCTCGCCGGCTGGACCGGCTGCGCCGTGGCCACCCTCGGCTCGGCCATCATTGGTGCGGGCGTCGTCGGCTGGCGCCCCGGAATCTGGCTGGGCCTCGCCGCCCTGCCGCTGGCGGCACTGACGGTGTGGGCCCTGCACCTGACCGGCTGGGGCAAACCGCCGACACCACGCCCGGCCGACCAACACCCTTTGACCCGGCGGGACTTGACCGCCCGTACTGGCCACCCGAACTGCCTCGGCTGCCGCCTGGCGGGCCGCCGCGACCGGGCCACCCCGCGGTGAACTCGTACTGCACCTCGTAGAGATGGCCGGCCTTCACCATGACCGTCGCCTCGATGGGGCGCTCACCGTCGGTGAGGGCGACGCGCAAGGAACGCAACACGGGCAGGTCGAGAGCCTGGAGGTGCTGCGCGCCTACGCCGGGGCGCTCGGCGGCGAGGTCGCGGTGTTCGTCCAGCGCGGCGACGTGTCCGTCAAGGTGGCCTGAGCGGCGGTCGGCTCGGTAGCCCGACGCGCGCCGCGCCGCCCGGACGGGGCGGCCCGCCCGTCCACGAACCCGACTGTGACGCCGAACTCCGGTATGTCCGCGCTTTGCCGTCACAGTCACACAGTCGCGGGGGCGGCGTACGGAGCGCGTTACGCCCTCGCACCTCGCCCGTGCCTACATACGCGGCTTACCCGTCGACCCCCGCACCACCAGTTCCCCGCCCACCTCCACGATCCGCCCCTTGGGCGCCGCCTCGCGGCCCATCGCGATGCGGCCCGCTCGGGCCGCCGCCTCGGCCAGGGGGAGGTGGAAGGTCGTCAGGGGAGGGGCCGCGTCGATGCTGAAGGGGAGGTCGTCGAAGCCGACCACCGAGACGTCCTGCGGGATGCGCAGGCCCGCCTCCCGCAGGGCCGCGCACGCGCCGAGCGCCACGCTGTCGTTCGCCGCCACCACGGCTGTCAAGTCTGGTTCGCGGGCGAGGAGTTCGGCCGTCGCCTCGTAGCCCGACGTACGGTCGTACGAGCCGTGGGCCACTAGGCCGTCCGACTCGCGCACCCCCGCCGCGGCGAGGGCCGCGCGGTGGCCCTCCAGGCGGTGGCGGGTCGTCGTGCGTTCCTCGGGGCCGCCGACGTAGCCGATCCTGCGGTGGCCCAGCCCCAACAGATGCTCCGTCAACTCCCGCGCCCCGCCCCGGTTGTCGAAGGTCAGCGCCACCGCGTCGGTGTCCGGCACCGGCGGTCGGCCGCACAGCACCACCCGCGTCCCTGCCTCCGCGAGTCGTCGCAACTTGGCTGCCACGGCCGCGACATGGGCCTCGTTCTCGATCGCCCCGCCGGTGAGGACGACCGCCGCAGCGCGCTGGCGTTGGAGGAGGGTCAGGTAGGTGAGTTCGCGTTCCGGTTCGCCGCCCGTGTTGCAGACCACCGCGAGCCGCTCGCCGCCCGCCCGGCCACCGGGCCCGACGATCTCCGACTGCACCGCGGAGGCCATGATCCCGAAGAACGGGTCGGCGATGTCGTTGACCAGGACTCCGACCAGGTCGGAGGTGGCGGCGGCGAGGGCGCTGGCCGGCCCGTTGAGCACATAGTCCAGGTCGTCCACGGCCTTGAGCACCCGCTCGCGCGTACTCGTGGCGACGGGATAGTTCCCGTTCAGCACGCGCGAGACGGTGGCGGGGGACACCTGCGCGCGGGCGGCCACATCCGCCAGGGTCACGGTCATCGAGTCTGCCTCCGTGAAGGGTCCCGGGCCCGCGGTAGCACTCCCGAGGCCCCGGTCTCGTATCCGCTCTTGTCCGAGCGGCAGTCCAGAGGCTAGCTTCTCCTTGTATAGAAAGCGCTTGCTACGAAGGATTCGGCAGGCGCCGCCCCGCGTATGCGGCCATACCGGGGCACGAGTGGCCGGCCGGCCGGAGGAAGGGACTCACGTGACACGCAAGACGGTGCGCATCGCCATGAACGGTGTGACGGGGCGCATGGGCTACCGCCAGCACCTCGTCCGCTCCATCCTCGCGCTGCGCGAGCAGGGCGGACTCGACCTCGGTGACGGCACGGTGCTGTGGCCCGAGCCGGTCCTCGTCGGGCGCCGCGAGCACGCCCTGAAGGCGATCGCCGAGCAGCACGGCCTCGACCCGGCGAACATCTCCACCGATGTGGACGCCGTGCTCGCCGACGACAGCATCGAGATCTTCTTCGACGCCGCGATGACCCACACGCGTGAGGACTTCCTCAAGAAGGCGATCGCCGCCGGAAAGCACATCTACACCGAGAAGCCGACCGCCACGGGCCTGGAGGGCGCCATCGAGCTGGCGCGGCTCGCGCGCGCGGCGGGCGTCAAGTCCGGTGTCGTGCAGGACAAGTTGTTCCTGCCGGGGCTGCTGAAGCTGAAGCGGCTGATCGACGGCGGGTTCTTCGGGCGGATTCTCTCCGTGCGGGGTGAATTCGGGTACTGGGTGTTCGAAGGGGACTGGCAGGAGGCCCAGCGGCCGTCCTGGAACTACCGCTCGGAGGACGGCGGCGGCATCGTCGTCGACATGTTCCCGCACTGGGAGTACGTGCTGAACGGGCTGTTCGGCCGCGTGACCTCCGTCAACGCCCTTGCCGCCACGCACGTCCCGACCCGCTGGGACGAGAACGGCAAACCCTACGAGGCCACCGCCGACGACTCCGCGTACGGCATCTTCGAGATCGAGGGCGGCATCGTCGCGCAGATCAACTCGAGCTGGGACGTGCGCGTCAACCGCGACGAGCTGGTCGAGTTCCAGGTCGACGGGACCGAGGGTTCCGCCGTCGCGGGGCTTCGCAACTGCCGTGTGCAGCACCGGTCCGCGACCCCCAAGCCCGTGTGGAACCCGGACCTGCCCGCCACCTACTCCTTCCGCGACCAGTGGCAGGAAGTGCCGGACAACACCGAGTTCGACAACGGCTTCAAGGTCCAGTGGGAGCTGTTCCTCCGGCACGTCTACGCGGGCGCCGACTACCACTGGGACCTGCTGGCCGGCGCGCGCGGCGTGCAGATGGCCGAGCTGGGGCTCAAGTCCTCGGCTGAGGGCCGTCGCCTCGACGTTCCGGAGATCTCGCTGTGACCATCCATCTCCCTGATGCAGCGGGGCAGTTGAAGACCTACGAGCCGCGCGCCGAGCCCCTCACCTTCGACACCGGCGCCGCGCTCGCGTCCCGCGTCGTGTTCTCGGCGGCGCACGTCGTCGCCGACCCGCTCGCCGACACCACCCCGGACTCCCCGGCCGCCGTCGACTGGGACGCCACCCTCGCCTTCCGCCGCCACCTGTGGTCGCACGGCCTCGGCGTCGCGGAGGCCATGGACACCGCGCAGCGCGGCATGGGCCTGGACTGGGCGGGCGCCGCCGAGCTGATCCGCCGCTCGGCCGCCGAGGCGAAGACCGTCGGCGGCCGGATCGCGGTCGGCGTCGGCACCGACCAGCTCGCGCCCGGCGCCGGTCTCGACGAGGTCCGCAGGGCGTACGAGGAGCAGCTCGCGGTCGCCGAAGAGGCCGGCGCCCAGGTCATCCTCATGGCCTCACGGGCGCTCGCCGCCGCGGCCTCCGGGCCCGAGGAGTACGCCGAGGTCTACGGCCACCTTCTCCGGCAGGCCACCGAGCCCGTCGTCCTGCACTGGCTCGGCCCGATGTTCGACCCTGCCCTGGAGGGCTACTGGGGCTCGTCCGACCTCGACACCGCCACCGACACCTTCGTCGACATCATCAAGGCGCACTCCGACAAGGTCGACGGCATCAAGGTCTCCCTCCTGGAGGCCCGGCGCGAGATCGACATCCGCCGCCGCCTCCCGAACGGCGTGCGCTGCTACACCGGCGACGACTTCAACTACCCGGAGCTGATCGCCGGCGACGACCGCGGCTTCAGCCACGCACTGCTCGGCATCTTCGACCCGCTGGGCCCGCTCGCCGCGAAGGCGGTACGCACCCTCGACACCGGAGACGTGGACGGGTTCCGTCAACTCCTGCATCCGACCGTCGAGTTGTCGCGCCATCTGTTCCAGGCGCCGACCCGCTTCTACAAGACCGGCGTCGTGTTCCTCGCCTGGCTCTCCGGTCACCAGGACCACTTCGCGATGGTCGGCGGGCAGCAGTCCTCGCGCTCACTGCCGCACTTCGCGCGCGCCTACCAACTCGCCGACGAACTGGGCCTGTTCCCGAAGCCGGAACTCGCCGAGGCCCGAATGAAGAACCTGCTCGCCCTGTACGGAGTGACCTCTTGAGCGGCCCGACCCCCTTCACCGCCGATCCCCGATTCTCCATCAATCAGATGACGGTGAAGCAGCTGTCTATCTCTGAACTGGCCGCTGTCTGCGGCGAGTTGGGTGTCCGGAACCTCGGCACCTGGCGCGCGCCCGTCCAGGAGTACGGCGTCGAGGCCGCGGCGAAGCTGCTGCGCGACGCCGGTCTGAACGTCACCACACACTGCCGCGGCGGCTTCCTCACCGCGGTCGACGAGACGGAACGCAAGGCCGCGATCGAGGACAACAAGCGGGCCGTCGACGAGTGCGTGACGCTCGGCACGAACGTCCTGGTGCTCGTCTCGGGCGGCCTCCCGGCCGGTTCGTACGACCTGGTGGGCGCCCGGGAGCGGATCGGTGACGCGCTCGTCGAACTCGCCCCGTACGCGGCCGAGCGCGGTGTGCGGCTCGCGATCGAGCCGCTGCACCCGATGTACGCGTCCGATCGCTGCGTCGTCTCGACGCTCGCGCAGGCCCTGGACATCGCCGAACGCTTCCCGGCGGAGCAGGTCGGCGTCTGCGTGGACACGTACCACATCTGGTGGGACGACCGGGCGCCCGCGCAGATCGCGCGGGCCGGGGCGCAGGGGCGTATCGCGACGTTCCAACTCGCCGACTGGACCACCCCGTTGCCGGAGGGCGTGCTCAACGGGCGCGGTCAGATCGGCGACGGCGCGATCGACATGCGGTACTGGCGCGGTCTCGTCGAGGCGCAGGGGTACACGGGGCCCATCGAGGTCGAGCTGTTCAACGACGGTCTGTGGGCCCGCGACGGGCGCGAGGTGCTGGCGGAGACGGCGGAGCGGTTCACGGCTCACGCCGCGTAGAAAGTTTTCTCCGCAACCACGTACAACCCTTCGCGCGGTCCGCGTGTCGTATTGGGTGTCGGAACACCCTGGGGGGGCGATCTGGGGGGATCGAGGTTCCGGCGCAGGAGGGGGAAAGCCCGAGGGGCCCGGTCCGCGGACCGGGCCCCTCGCAGCGCTTCACGGCCAAGAGCGCATCACGACCAAATGGCCCTCGTCGTCAGAAGAAGACCCCGCAGCGCAGCAGCACGTTCGCGTACGGACGTGCCTCTCCCGTGCGGACCACGAGGCGCGCGTGCGCCGACAGCGCCTTCAGCTCCTCGTGCGTGACGAAGCCGAGGGGCTCCAGCCGGTCCTGGAGGAGTTCCGCGGTGTCCGGATTCGCGTCCCGGACCTCGCGGGCCGCCGTGGCCGCCTCCACCACCAGCTCGTCGAGCAGCCCGTCGAGCACCTCCGCGAAGGCCGGGACACCGGCCCGGAAGGCGAGGTCGACGACGCGCGGGCCCGCCGGGATCGGCATGCCCGCGTCGCAGATCAGCACCCCGTCGCCGTGCCCCAACTCCGCGAGGGCGCCCGCCAGATGGCGGTTGAGTATGCCTGCCTTCTTCACAGCGCGGCGACCTCCTCCGCCGTCGGGTACGAGGCCTGTGCGCCCTCCTTGGTGACGGCCGTGGCGCCGACCTTGGCGGCGTAGGCGGCGGCCTCGGCGAGCGATTCGCCGGCGCCGAGCCGCCACGCGAGCGCCGCCGTGAACGCGTCACCGGCGCCGGTCGTGTCGACGGCCTTCACCTTCACCGCGGCGACCCGCGTCGAGCCCGCCGCGTCCGCGACGAGCGCGCCCTCGGAGCCGAGCGTGACGACGACCGAGCGCGGGCCGAGCGCGAGCAGCTGCCGCGCCCAGTCCTCGGGGTCGTCGCCGAGGTCCTCGCCCGCGATGACCTTTGCCTCGTGCTCGTTGACGATCAGCGGGTCGCAGGCCGCGAGCACCTCGTCCGGGAGTGCGGCGGGCGGCGAGGGGTTGAGGACGAGGCGGGCGCCGTCCGCCAGGTTGCGGACCACCTCCGCGACCGTGTCCAGCGGGATCTCCAGCATCATCGACACGACCCGCGCGCCCGCGAACAGCCCGCCCGAAGCCCGTACGTCCTCGGGTGTGAGCCGCCCGTTCGCGCCCGGTGAGACCACGATCGAGTTGTCGCCGGACGGGTCGACGGTGATCAGCGCGACCCCCGTGGGCGCCCCGCCGACCAGCAGGCCGGACGTGTCCACGCCCGCCGCCTCCATCGAGTCGCGCAGCAGCCTGCCGTGCCCGTCGTCGCCGACGCGCGCGAGCAGCGCCGTGCGCGCCCCCAGCTTGGCGGCGGCGACGGCCTGGTTGGCGCCCTTGCCGCCGGGGTGGGTCCGCAGGTCGGAGCCGAGCACGGTCTCGCCCGCGGCCGGCCGCCGGTCGACGCCCACCACCAGGTCGGCATTGGCCGACCCCACGACAAGGAGGTCGTACGTGTTCATGCTGTGCCTTTCTTCGTACATCACGGCAAAGGGTACGAGGCGCGCCTCGTGGTTCGCGTCACTTGAAGTCGGCGACGTTCTTCGCCGTGACGACCTTCACCGGCACCTTCACGGCCGAGGAGATCTTCTTGTCCTTCGCCGCGGAGATCGCGTTCTGCACGGCCATCCTGCCGAGCTCGCGCGGCTGCTGGGCCACGGAGGCGTACAGGGTGCCCGCCTTGACGGCCTTGAAGCCGTCGGGGGTGCCGTCGAAGCCGATGACCGGGACGGACTTGCCGGCCTTCGAGCCGAGGGCCTTGATCGCGCCGAGCGCCATCTCGTCGTTCTCGGCGAAGACTCCTTCGACGTCGGGGTGCGACTGGAGCATGTTCGTCATGACGTCCAGGCCCTTGGTGCGGTCGAAGTCCGCGGGCTGCTTGGCGACGACCTCGATACCCGGGTAGTTCTTGAGCCCGGCGGCGAAGCCGGCCCCGCGTTCACGGCTCGCCGACGTACCGGCCTGGCCCTGAAGGACCGCGATCTTCCCCTTGCCGCCCAGCTTGTCGGCCATGACCTTCGCGGCCTGCTTGCCGCCCGCGACGTTGTCGGAGGCGACGAGGGTCGCGGCCTTCGCCTTGTTGACGCCGCGGTCGGCGGCGACGACGGGGATGTCGGCCTTGTTGGCGGTGCGCACGGACGGGCCGACGGCGTCGGAGTCGACCGGGTTCACGATGACGGCGCTGAGTCCCTCGCTCGTGAAGTTCTGCATCTGGTTGGCCTGCTGCGAGGCGTCGTTCTGCGCGTCCGTGACGGTCAGCTCGACGCCCTGCTTCTTGGCCTCGGCCTGCGCGCCCGCCCGCATCTCCGTGAAGAACGGGTTGTTGAGCGTGGACACGGCCATGCCGAGCTTGAGGTCCTTCTTGCCGCCGGAGCCCCCGGTGTTGTTCCACACCGCGAGGCCACCGACGATCGCGATGGCGACGACGGCCGCGAGTACGTACTGCATCCGCTGCTTGGGACCGCCGGCCCCGGCACCCGCGGCGGCCGGCTGCGCACCGGCCTTGCGGCGCGCGGTGTCGAGCAGCACGGCGAGCGCGATGACGACACCGATGACGACCTGCTGCCAGAACGCGGACACCGAGAGGAGGTTGAGGCCGTTGCGGAGCACGGCGAGGATCAGCGCGCCGATGAACGTGCCCGACGCCTTGCCCGTACCACCGGCGAGCGAGGCGCCGCCGATGACGACGGCGGCGATGGCGTCCAGCTCGTAGCCGTTCGCGGCCTGCGGCTGCGCGGAGGCGAGACGGGAGGCGAGCACGATGCCGGCGACGGCCGCGAACAGGCCCGACAGGCCGTAGATGACGAGCTTCTGCCGCTTGACGCGCAGACCGGAGAGGCGGGCCGCCTCCTCGTTGCCGCCGATCGCGTACATGGACCGGCCGATGAACGTACGGCCGAGGACGACCGCCGTGATCAGCCCGATCACGATCATCACGATGACCGGCACGGGCAGCCAGCCGCCGAGCGTGTCACCGAGCTTGGAGATCGAACCGGGGAACGGGATCGGCGAGCCCTGCGAGATCACCAGCGACAGACCGCGACCGACCGACAGCATCGCCAGCGTGGCGATGAACGGCGGGAGCTTGCCGTACGAGATGAGCAGTCCGTTGACGAAACCGCAGGCGACACCCGTGACGACGGCGAGCAGCACGGCTATCGCGACCGGCACGCCCTCGCTGGTGGCCGCCCAGGCGAGGACGGTCGCGGAGAGCGCTGCCACGGAGCCGACCGACAGGTCGATGCCCGCCGAGACGATGACGAAGGTGACACCGAACGCGAGGATCGCGGTGACGGCCGCCTGGACGCCGACGTTCAGCAGGTTCTGGGTGGTCAGGAAGTCGCCGGACATCAGCGACATGGCGATGACCAGGACGACGAGCGCGGTCAGCGCGCCGTTGTCGAGGAGCAGCCGCAGCAGGCCCCCGCCGCTGTTCTTGGCCTGGTTCTTCTTGAGCGTGTCAGTGCTTGTTGAGGTCACGGGAGCCCTCCTCCTCGAAGGCGCTGTGCTGCTGGTTGCTGACGGCGAGCGCCATCACGGAGTCCTGGGTTGCTTCGTCGGCGGCGAGTTCACCGGCGATACGTCCCCCGGCCATCACCAGGACCCGATCGCTCATGCCGAGCACCTCGGGAAGGTCACTGGAGATCATGAGGACGGCGTGCCCGGCGGCGGTCAACTCGTTGATGAGCTGGTAGATCTCGACCTTCGCGCCGACGTCGATGCCGCGCGTCGGCTCGTCGAGGATCAGCACCTTGATGTCCGCGAGGAGCCATTTGCCGATGACGACCTTCTGCTGGTTGCCACCGGACAGGGTGCGCACGTGCTGACCCAACCCGGCCATCCGGACGCCCAGTTGCTCCGCGATGCGCTCGGCGGCGTCGTGCTGGCCCTGCCGGTCGACGAACCCGGCGCGGGTCGCGGTCCGCATGGTGACGAGCCCGAGGTTCTCCTCCACCGACTGGTCGAGGACGAGCCCCTGCCCCTTGCGGTCCTCGGGGACGAGGCCCACGCCCGCCGCCATCGCGGCGATCACGTCGTGCCGGGGGAGCTTCGACCCGGCGACCTCGACGGTCCCGGCGTCGTACGGATCGGCGCCGAAGACGGCGCGTACGACCTCGGTGCGTCCCGCGCCCACGAGGCCTGCGATGCCGACGACCTCGCCGGCCCGCACCTCGAAGCTCACGTCGTGGAAGACGCCGTCCCGCGTCATCCCCTCGACCTTCAGCAGCGCGCCGGCCGTGTCCTGTCCGGCCGGGCGTTCGCGCGGGTACTGCTGGTCGATGGAGCGGCCCACCATGAGGCGGACGAGCTCGTCCTCGGAGGTGGAGGCGGGCACCTGGCCCACACT
Source organism: Streptomyces sp. NPDC002754 (assembly GCF_053592315.1). Taxonomy (NCBI): domain Bacteria; kingdom Bacillati; phylum Actinomycetota; class Actinomycetes; order Kitasatosporales; family Streptomycetaceae; genus Streptomyces; species Streptomyces sp. NPDC002754. The sequence goes on along the minus strand of NZ_JBSFVM010000014.1, from coordinate 22,709 downwards.
CCGCCCGTCCCGGATGACGGTCACGCGGTCACCGAGAGCGGCGATCTCCTCCAGGTGATGCGTGATGAAGACGACCCCGACGCCGTCCTCGCGCAGCTGCCGCACGATGACGAACAGCTTCTCGACCTCCTCCGAGGTCAGCACGGCGGTCGGCTCGTCCATGATGAGCACGCGCGCGTTCAGGCTGAGCGCCTTCGCGATCTCCACCATCTGGAGCCGGGCGATGCCCAGTTCGCGCACCCGCGCGCGTGGCGAGACATTCACGCCCACGCGCGCGAGGAGCTTCTCGGCGTCGCTCTCCATCGTCTTGCGGTCGATGAGACCGAAGCGGCGCGGCTGGCGCCCCAGGAAGATGTTCTCGGCGACGGTCAGATCGGGAACGAGATTGAACTCCTGATAGATCGTCGCGATCCCGAGCCGTTCGGCGTCCTGCGCACCGTGGATGCGGACCTGCTCGCCGCCGACGGTGATACGGCCCTCGTCGGGCGTGTAGGCACCGGAGAGCATCTTGATCAGCGTGCTCTTTCCGGCCCCGTTCTCACCGAGCAGGACGTGCACCTCCCCGCGACACAGGTCGAAGTCGACGCTGTCGAGCGCGACCACGCCGGGGAAGGTCTTCCGTATCCCTTCGATACGCAGCAACTCTTCGGAGCTGCTCATCCGTTGCTCCTCTCCATTGAGGTGGGCGTGTGGGGGGCTTCGCCGGTCTCGCCGCAGGAGCGCCGTACGACGAGGTGGGCGGGGAGGGTGACCGACTCGGGCACCCGCCCCTCGATGCGGTCGACCAGGGCGCGCACGGCGGCCCGGCCGAGGTCCTTGGTCGGCTGGGCGATCGCCGTGATGGGCGGATCGGTGTGCACGAACCACGGGATGTCGTCGAACGCGGCGACCGCGATGTCGTCCGGGACGCGCAGGCCGCGCGCGCGGATGGCGTCGAGCGCGCCGAGGGCCATGAGGTTGTCGGCCGCGAAGACCGCCTGTGGCGGTTCGTCGAGGTCGAGGAAGGCCTCGGTCACCCGGCGCCCGCTGTCCGCCTGGAAGTCGCCCTGCCCTATGTAGGCGTCGGGGAGTTCCAGGGCGTACGTGGCGAGGGCCTCACGGAAGGCGTCGACGCGCTCGCTGCCGGTCGTGGTGACGGCGGGGCCCGCGATGATGGCGAGCCGGCGGTGGCCGAGTGCGTGCAGGTGGGCGACGAGGTCGCGCACGGCGCCGCGGCCGTCGGACCGCACGACGGGGACGTCCACGCCCGGAATCCACCGGTCGACGAAGACCATCGGCGTGCCCGCGCGGGCGGCGTCGAGCATCAGCGGCGAGGCGCCGTCGGTGGGGGAGACGAGCAGCCCGTCGATGCGGCGGTCGAGCAAGGTCCTTACGTGGTGGTCCTGGAGCTCGGGCCGTTCGTCGGCGTTGCCGATGATCACGCTGTAGCCGAGCCCGCGGGCCTCCTCCTCGACGGAGCGGGCGAGCTCGCCGAAGTACGGGTTCAGCACGTCGCTGATGACCAGGCCGAGCGTGCGGGTCTGCGCGGTGCGCAGTGAGCGGGCCACCGCGTTGGGCCGGTAGCCGAGCGACTCCACGGCGGCCAGCACGCGGGTGCGGGCGTCCGGGCTCACGGACGGATGGCTGTTCAGAACGCGAGACACCGTGGCGACGGAGACGCCGGCCGCGGCCGCGACATCCTTGATACCGGCCATCGCGCCACCTCCTTGTGGCTACGTGGAATCGATTACACGGAGGATTGGAATCGATTACACGGGACGGAGGCAAGGGGCGGGAGGCGGTCGTGACGCGATCGTGATCGGCGAGGCGGACGTGGTTACGGCCACGGGGGTCCGGGGCGGAGCCCCGTGGCCGTAACCACGTTGCCGGGCGACCGGGATTGTCGGTGCCGCGTGCGAAGGTGGGGGCATGAATCACGCGCAGCTCACCACGCTCGGCCGAGCGCTCCGCGTGCTCGGCGAGCACGGCGAGAAGCTCACCGGCGACACCCCGGACGACACGCTGCACGAGGTCCGCGACGACCTGACCCGCGCCCTCGCCCAGCTCGACGACGCCGTGGCCGGCGAGAAGCCCACGACCCGCTGCAAGGAACACCCGTACGGCCCGGTCGAGGAATCCGCCCCCGACCTGTGCCTGTTCTGCGAGACCCGCCGCCGCAAGGCCCGCCGCTCCCAGATCTCCGGCGACGCCGGCCCGGCCCGCCGCCCCACGGACGAGCGCCCCGTGCTCTCCCGCTACGGCACCCGCGAGGACCGCCCGCAGCCCCAGCAGCGCTGGATCCCGGAGATGTGGAACGGGCAGGTGTGGCAGCTCTGCGGCACCCCCCGCCACGACCGCCACGAGGCGGACCTCTACCTGGCGGCACAGCGCCGCCGCCCGGACGCGGCGATGGCGTACCGCCTCGTCCACGAGTTCACGGACTACGAGGTCGTGCGGGTGTGGGGAACCCCCATCCGCGTCGACCCGGAGCCGATGGGCGGCATCTGATCCTCAGGGCCGGGTGTCGCCGCTCCGGCGCCGGGCGGTCGACGCGAAGCCCAGCCAGGTGTGGCGGTTGCCCGCCCAGCACCAGCCGACCTTGGGGGCGTCGCGGCGCTCACGGCCGTCGCGGCCCGTGCCGTTGCTGATCCAGATCGCAGGGGTGCGGGCGTCGAGGGTGCCGTTGGCCTTGGGCAGTCGGGAGCCGATCGTCATGAAGCAGCGGTTGCGCTCCAGGGCCTCGGGCTGCTGGAGCAGCCAGTGGATGCCCTCGGTGAGCAGCAGCGGCGTACGGCCCCGCTCGGTGAGGGCGGGCAGCGCCTCGTCCGGGCTCCAGTTGGCCATGTCGTCCCCGCGGTCGGGCCTGGCGACGAGGTAGAGCGGGGCGTCGGGCACGTCGACGGAGCCGAGCGGCGTGAAACGGTCCACGTCGGGCATGTCGACGACGACGAATCCGGGCTTGTCGCCACGGCGCAGCAGCGGGGCGAGCGCCGATGCGGGCGCCCGGTCGGGGTGGACGACGAGCAGCACGTCACCGTCTTGCGCCGCGGCCTTCTCGGCGAAAGCCCGCACGTCGTCGGCGGCGAGCCCCGCCGTGTCGTGCACCCCGAGCCCGATGAGCCGCTCGGCCTGGGCGGCGGGCGAGGGGAGCGGGGGCAGGCCGGCGGCGGGGGTGGGGGATGCTGCGGCGGATTCGGTCACGGAGCTCCTTGGGTTCGCGGCGCGCACGGATGCGGTGTTCCGTGGTCCCAACGGTCCGCCCCCACCCGAGAGTTCCTCGCTCACCGCCCGGCGCGATCCTCGGCGAGCGTGTACGCCACCAGCGCGTTGGCGTGCCCGTGCCCGAGCGCGTACTCGCTCTTGAGCCAGTTCACGAGTTCCATGTGCTGGGTGAGCGGCGACGTACGGATGGCGTTCTGCCAGTGGGAGACGGGCTGTCCGTACTTCTTCTCGATGGAGGGGAAGTAGGAGGCGGGGCCTTTGACGGAGGTCATGAGCGCGGTCCTGTCTGCCGGGGTGTGTGATGTTCGCCTGTATGACCGCGCGGCGGGGCAGGACTCATCGGTCGGCCCGGCTCCGTGACAGGCCCTGTCCGTTGTCACACCCCACCGCTACCGTCGGATCATGGCGAAGCAGCAGGCGGCTGCCGGGGCACGGCAGATGGCGCGGCTCGAGGGCGTCCTCGAGCGGATCACGTACGCCAACGAGGAGAGCGGGTACACGGTCGGCCGGGTCGACACCGGCAGAGGCGCCGGGGATCTGCTGACCGTCGTCGGCGCGCTCCTCGGGGCGCAGGTGGGGGAGTCGCTGCGGATGGAGGGCCGTTGGGGCTCCCACCCGCAGTACGGCAAGCAATTCACTGTCGAGAATTACTCGACAATCCTTCCGGCCACGATCCAGGGCATCCGCCGCTACCTCGGATCCGGCCTGGTCAAGGGCATCGGACCGGTCTTCGCCGACCGCATCACACAGCACTTCGGGCTCGACACCCTCGACGTCATCGAGCAGGAGCCGAAACGGCTCATCGAGGTGCCGGGGCTCGGCCCCAAGCGGACGAAGAAGATCGCCGACGCGTGGGAGGAACAGAAGGCCATCAAGGAGGTGATGGTCTTCCTGCAGAGCGTCGATGTCTCCACGTCCATCGCCGTGCGCATTTACAAGAAGTTCGGCGACGCGTCGATCTCCGTCGTGAAGAACCAGCCGTACCGCCTCGCCTCCGACGTCTGGGGCATCGGTTTCCTCACCGCCGACCGCATCGCCCAGTCCGTGGGCATTCCGCACGACAGCCCGGAGCGGGTCAAGGCCGGTCTCCAGTACGCTCTTTCGCAATCCACCGACCAGGGGCACTGCTTCCTGCCCGAGCAGCGGCTCATCGCCGACGCCGTGAAGCTGCTCCAGGTCGACACCGGCCTCGTCATCGACTGCCTCGCCGAACTGGCCCTGCCGGACGAGGATTCCGGCGAACCCGGCGTGGTACGCGAGACGGTGCCGGGCGAGGACGGCGAGCCGGTCACCGCGATCTACCTGGTCCCCTTCCACCGGGCCGAGCTCGCCCTCTCCGCCCAGCTGCTCAGACTGCTGCGCACACAGGACGACCGGATGCCCGCCTTCCAGGACGTCGCGTGGGACAAGGCACTCGCGTGGCTCGCCGACCGTACGGGGGCGCAGCTCGCGCCCGAGCAGGAGGAGGCGGTCAAGCTCGCGCTCAGCAAGAAGGTCGCCGTGCTCACGGGCGGCCCCGGCTGCGGAAAGTCGTTCACGGTGCGGTCCGTCGTGGAGTTGGCCCGCGCCAAGCGCGCCAAGGTCGTGCTCGCCGCGCCCACGGGCCGCGCCGCCAAGCGGCTCGCCGAGCTGACCGGGGCCGAGGCCTCCACCGTGCACCGCCTCCTGGAGCTGAAGCCGGGCGGGGACGCCGCGTACGACAAGGAGCGGCCGCTCGACGCGGACCTCGTCGTGGTCGACGAGGCCTCGATGCTCGACCTGCTGCTCGCCAACAAGCTGGCGAAGGCGGTGGCGCCCGGGGCGCATCTGCTGTTCGTGGGCGATGTGGACCAGCTGCCGAGCGTCGGGGCGGGGGAGGTGCTGCGCGACATGCTGGCCGAGGAGAGCCCCGTGCCTGCGGTGCGGCTCACCCGTATCTTCCGGCAGGCCCAGGAGTCCGGCGTCGTCACGAACGCCCACCGCATCAACTCCGGGCAGCAGCCCCTGACCCAGGGCCTGAAGGACTTCTTCCTCTTCGTCGAGGACGACACCGAGGAGGCAGGCCGGCTCACCGTCGACGTCGCGGCCCGCCGGATCCCCGCCACGTTCGGCCTCGACCCGCGGCGCGACGTCCAGGTGCTCGCGCCAATGCACCGCGGCCCCGCCGGGGCGGGCAATCTCAACGGGCTGCTCCAGCAGGCGATCACGCCAGGACGCCCGGACGTGCCCGAGAAGCGCTTCGGTGGCCGCGTCTTCCGGGTGGGGGACAAGGTGACCCAGATCCGGAACAACTACGAGAAGGGGGCGAACGGCGTCTTCAACGGCACGGTCGGTGTCGTCACGTCCCTGGACGCCGAGGAGCAGAGACTCACCGTCCGCACCGATGAGGACGAGGAGGTCCCCTATGACTTCGACGAGCTGGACGAGCTGGCCCATGCCTACGCTGTGACCATCCACCGCTCCCAGGGCAGCGAGTACCCGTGCGTGGTGATCCCCGTCACGACGGGGGCCTGGATGATGCTCCAGCGCAACCTCCTCTACACGGCGGTCACGCGCGCCAAGAAGCTCGTCGTCCTGGTCGGTTCGCGCAGAGCGATCGGCCAGGCGGTGCGTACGATTTCGGCCGGAAGGCGGTGTACCGCCCTGAATTTCCGGCTGTCGGGCACCGCTGCCCAAAAGATTTGATCGATCAGATGAGTCACGAAGGTCACAAGGACTTCCGGAACCAGGGCGAAGGGGGCAGGATGAGCAAGTTGGCGGCACTGAGTGCCGCCAATGGGCCCCATGGTCGACCCCGAGTGCACTCTGCTGGTCCAAGTGGGGGAAGGTAGAGACAGTCAGGGCACCTCGAAGAAGAGGCACTACGTCGGTGAGGGATGACGTGAGCGAGCAGAACGAGAAGGCTGTAGTACTCCAGTACGGCGACGACGAGTACACCTACCCGGTGATCGACAGCACCGTGGGCGACCAGGGCTTCGACATCGGGAAGCTGCGAGCCCAGACGGGCCTGGTGACCCTGGACAGCGGCTACGGCAACACCGCCGCGTACAAATCCGCGATCACCTATCTCGACGGTGAAGAGGGCATCCTCCGCTACCGCGGCTACCCGATCGAGCAGCTGGCCGAGAACTCGACCTTCACCGAGGTCGCCTACCTGCTGATCAACGGCGAGCTCCCGACGGTCGACGAGCTCTCCGCCTTCAAGAACGAGATCACCGGGCACACGCTCCTGCACGAGGACGTGAAGCGGTTCTTCGACGGCTTCCCGCGGGACGCCCACCCGATGGCCATGCTGTCCTCCGTGGTCTCCGCGCTGTCCACCTTCTACCAGGACAGCCACAACCCGTTCGACGAGCAGCAGCGTCACCTCTCCACGATCCGGCTCCTCGCGAAGCTGCCGACGATCGCGGCGTACGCCTACAAGAAGTCGATCGGCCACCCGTTCGTCTACCCGCGCAACGACCTCGGCTACGTCGAGAACTTCCTGCGCATGACGTTCTCGGTGCCGGCCCAGGAGTACGTGCCGGACCCGGTCGTCGTCTCCGCCCTCGAGAAGCTGCTCATCCTGCACGCGGACCACGAGCAGAACTGCTCGACGTCCACGGTGCGCCTGGTGGGCTCGTCGCAGGCCAACATGTTCGCGTCGATCTCCGCCGGTATCTCCGCGCTGTGGGGTCCGCTGCACGGTGGCGCCAACGCTTCCGTCCTGGAGATGCTCGAGGGCATCCAGGCCGCCGGCGGCGACGTCGACGAGTTCATCCGCAAGGTGAAGAACAAGGAAGACGGCGTGAAGCTCATGGGCTTCGGGCACCGCGTCTACAAGAACTTCGACCCGCGGGCGAAGATCATCAAGGCGGCGGCGCACGATGTCCTCTCGGCGCTCGGCAAGTCCGACGAGCTGCTCGACATCGCGCTGAAGCTGGAGGAGCACGCGCTGGCCGACGAGTACTTCGTCGAGCGCAAGCTCTACCCGAACGTCGACTTCTACACCGGTCTGATCTACCGGGCCATGGGCTTCCCGACCGAGATGTTCACGGTCCTCTTCGCCCTCGGCCGGCTTCCGGGCTGGATCGCCCAGTGGCACGAGATGATCAAGGAGCCGGGTTCGCGCATCGGCCGCCCGCGCCAGATCTACACGGGCGTCGTCGAACGCGACTTCATCCCGGTCGAAGGGCGCTGACTGATCTTCCCCGAGCGCCGGTTGGGCACATTAAGCCTCGCCGGCGATTGAGGCGCGGGGTCCGGGGCAGAGCCCCGAAACCGTAACCCCGCCCCACCGCAACAGTTCACGGCCACACTGCGGCCAGCAGAGAGCGCCCCGCTGTCGGTCCCCCCACGGGCCGACAGTCGGGGCGCTTTCCTTTACCCGGGTCGGATTCCCCCCACGGGATCCGGCCTGGGGGTCTGTGGTGCGTCGGCCGCCGGAACACGTACCGCCGGGCGGGCCGCTCAAGCTTCCCGGCGCACGTGCCCCGGCCAACGCTGTCGGGACCGCCCCCCAAGGCGGGTCCCTCCGATGCGGAAACGTCCCCCAAGACGTTCCTGCATCGCCTCCTTAGACTCACGAGAGCCGCAAAGGGTTACGTTCAGATCGGTGTGATCTGCGTCTCTTGCATATGTCCCATGCGTGCGCAAGGGATCCGATATGTGGATATCGGCCTCTGTGGGTGAGTGCTGCAATTGTGCCGTGTGGATTGTGTGGAGGTCCAGAGTTCTCGGCAGGTATCTGCATAAATCTGCGCAGATCTCAGACGAGTTCGTAGCCCGCCTCGTCCACCGCGGCGCGAACCGCCTCCTCGTCGAGCGGGGCGGTGGAGACGACCGTGACCTGGCCGGTTGCCGCGCTCGCCTGGACCGAGGCCACGTCGGCGAGCTCCAGGATCTCGTCGGCCACCGCGCCCTCGCAGTGGCCGCACGTCATGCCCTTGACCTCGTACACGGCGGTGAAGGCGCCCTCGGCGGTCGGGGGTGCGGCGTCGGAGTGGCAGGCGCCGCCGCAGCAGGAGCCGGCGGGCTCGCTGTCGACCTGGGGGAGCTCGGTGTGGGCGCTGCTCATGGCGTACTCCTTGGTGGTGGGGTGAGTCTTCTGATGCGCTCGACCCTATACCCCTAGGGGGTACTCTTCCAAGAAGGATCGCGGCGTGCGAGTGAGCGCACCCAGGTGAGTGCCAGGAGCGTGATGATGACAAGACCGCCGACCGAGAAGAGCGTGAAGAGGTGCTGCTGGGTCCCGGTCGGCTTCGGGATGTAGCCCTCGGCGAAGAGCGCGCGGTCCAGGCTCGTGGTGGTCAGCCGGGCGACCAGCCAGATCGCGATGCCGTGCATCGAGTCCCAGAGCGCGTGCAGGAGCGAGACGCCCAGGTAGGTGCCGATCACCGGGGCCGCGAAGCGGTAGCGGCCGTCCGGGCGGCGGAAGGACAGGAGGACCGCTGCCGAGATCGCCGTCCACAGGCCGTGGCCGAAGGGGGCGAGGAGGCCGCGCAGGACCTCCGTCTCCAGGAGGGCCCGCAGGTCGATGCCCTTCATGGTGATCGCCGCGTTGAACGCGTAGCCCGCGCTCTCGAAGGCGGCGAAGCCGAAGCCGACCGTGGCGCCCAGGACCAGTCCCGCGCGCAGTCCGCTGATGTGCGGGTGGCGGTGGAGTACGTAGATGAGGGCGAGCAGCTTGACCGCCTCCTCGATCAGGCCGACGGCCACGAACATCCACACCGAGGGGTGTACGAGGTAGTACTCCATCACCGACGCCCCGAGGACGCCGAGGATGCCGCCCACCAGGAAGCAGCCCAGGATCAGGATCACGCCCAGGTCGCGGCCGTGCCGCTCGTACGCCCAGAGCACGAAGACCGCCGGGGTCAGGAAGCTGCCGAGCATGATGAGCGTCGGGAGCAGGGTGGTGTTCTGCGTCGCGTACGTGACGATCGCCGTCAGCGCCCACAGCGCCAGGCCGCCCCACAGGCAGCGCTTCCAGAGTCCCGGGCGGATCTGCGGCCCCGGCGGGGGCGACTGCTGCGGAATCCGGGCCTGGGATGCCCCGAAGGGCTGTTGGGGCTGCGTCACTGCTGCGATCCCTCCGCCTGCCGACAACTTACGGTCACCTTGGGTGATTTGTCCGAAGTTTATGGCGGGGGCGGATGGGTCGCAGTGTGGGCGCCGGGTCGTGCGTGCGTACGGCCCGGCGCCCCGGTTCAGTCCTTGCGGCCCCGGTTGCTCGGCCGGGAGGCCACCCAGGCGCGGACCGTGTCGGCGTACCAGTAGGGCTTGCCCGACTCGACGTGGTCGGGCGGGGGCAGCAGGCCGTGCTTGCGGTACGAGCGGACGGTGTCGGGCTGCACGCGGATGTGTGCGGCGATGTCCTTGTACGACCAGAGCCTGCGGTCGCTCATGGTGGCTCCTCCCTGCCGGTGCTCACGGCGGCTCGGGGGTGCCGCCCGTGATCAACTCAGCCTGTGCCCGGAGAACGAGGTGACCCGTGGTGAAGGGAGGGCCTGTGGGACCTCTGTGACGCAGAACCCGCGTAGGCCTGACATGTGTGACGCGATGGGGGCGTTTGTGACGCGAATGATGCAAAGGGGGCGCGCCATCGGCGCATGCTCCGGCGCGTAAGTGGATAGGCGGGCGCCGAACCGACACGGTGTGGTCCGGATGTCAGGACAAAGTATTGACAGGGGGCCCGGGCAGGTCTAGATCTGACGGGGCGACGGAGATCGTTCCATCCCCTTCGGCGCGACCCCCAGGAGGAGAGTAGAGAGATGACGCACCTTCCACGCGGTAGCGCCGCCGACGGGGCCTACGCCCTGTCCGTCGATCCCGACAAGGCCGGCTGGTCCCGGGCCGGGCTGCGGATTCTCGAACTCGCGGCCGGGCAGGGGCACGCCTTCGACACCGGGGAGAGCGAGTGGATCGTGCTGCCGCTCTCCGGCGGATGTTCGGTCCGCGCGGAGGGGATGAACCTCGAACTGGCGGGCAGGGGCAGCGTATTCGGTTCGGTGAGTGACTTCGCCTACGTACCGCGCGACACCAGCGTGGAGATCTCCTCCGGTGCGGGAGGCCGGTTCGCCCTGGCAGGAGCGAAATGCGGTCGACGACTCCCCGTCCGCTACGGCCCCGCGCCGGAGGTTTCCGTCGAGGACAGGGGTGGCGGCCAGAGCGCCCGCCAGGTGCGCAACTTCGCCGCCGCCGACGCCTTCGACTGCGATCAGCTCATCGCAGTCGAGGTGATCACCCCCGGCGGGAACTGGTCCTCGTACCCGCCGCACAAGCACGACGAGCACCGGCCGGGCGAGGAGACGCTGCTCGAGGAGATCTACTACTTCGAGATCGAGGGGCGGGAGGGCGCTCCCGAGGGGTACGGCTACCAGCGCGTGTCCCCGTCGAGGCCCGGCGGCACCGACCTCCTCGCCGAGGTCCGCACCGGCGACACGGTGCTCGTGCCCGACGGCTGGCACGGCCCGTCGATCGCCCAGCCGGGACACGCCATGTACTACCTGAACGTCATGGCGGGACCGGGGGACGAGCGGGAGTGGAAGATCTGCTTCCATCCCGATCACGCCACGGAGGGATACCGATGACGACGACCCGAACGGTACGACTCACCGTCGCCCAGGCCCTCGTCCGCTTCCTGGCGAACCAGTACACGGAGCGCGACGGCGCCCGGCACCGCCTCATCGACGCCACCTGGGGCATCTTCGGTCACGGCAACGTGGCCGGGCTCGGCCAGGCGCTCCTCCAGTACGGCACCGCGCCCAGTGGGGGGACACCCCCCACACCCCCCGTCATGCCCTTCCACCAGGGCCGCAACGAGCAGGCGATGGTGCACGCCGCCGTCGGCTACGCCCGCCAGTGCGACCGCCTGTCCACGCACGCCGTCACCACCTCGATCGGCCCCGGCGCCACCAACCTCGTCACCGGCGCCGCCCTCGCGACCATCAACCACCTGCCCGTACTGCTGCTCCCCGGCGACGTGTTCGCGGCCCGGCCCGCCGACCCGGTGCTCCAGCAGCTCGAAGTGCCGTACGCGGGCGATGTGTCGGTCAACGACTGCCTGCGGCCCGTCTCGAAGTACTTCGACCGGATCGAGCGGCCCGAGCGGCTCGTCCCGGCCGCGCTCCAGGCCATGCGCGTACTCACCGACCCCGTCGACACCGGCGCCGTCACGCTCGCGCTGCCGCAGGACGTGCAGGCGGAAGCGTACGACTGGCCGGAGGAGTTCTTCCGGGAGCGGATCTGGGCCGTGCGCCGCCCCGAGCCGGATATGCAGGAACTCGCCGATGCCGTAAGGGAGTTGAAGCGCTCACGGCGCCCGCTTCTCGTCGCCGGTGGCGGCGTCCACCACAGCGCCGCCGAGGCCGCCCTCAAGGAGTTCGCCGACGCCACCCGCATCCCCGTCGCCTCCACCCAGGCGGGCAAGGGCTCGCTGCTGCACGACCACCCCGCCGACGTCGGCGGCATCGGGCACACCGGCACCGCCACCGCCAACGAACTCGCCCGCACCGCCGACCTGGTGATCGGCGTCGGCACCCGGTACACGGACTTCACGACGGCCTCCGGCACGCTCTTCGCCAACCCCGACGTCCGCTTCCTGAACCTGAACGTCGCGGCCTTCGACGCCCACAAACTGTCCGCGCACCCGCTCGTCGCCGACGCCCGCGCGGGGCTGACCGCCCTGCGTTCCGAAGCGGCCGGGTACCGCGCCGAGCCCGCGTACGTCGCCGAGTACACCGAGGACAAAGAGCGCTGGGAGCACCGCGTCGACGCCTGCTTCACCGCCGAGGACGAACTCGTACGCCCGACACAGTCCCAAGTGCTCGGCGCACTCGACGAGTTGGCGACCGCGGACGACATCCTCATCAATGCCGCCGGTTCGCTCCCCGGGGATCTCCACAAGCTGTGGCGGGCCCGCTCCCGCGACCAGTACCACGTCGAGTACGGGTACTCCTGCATGGGCTACGAGATCCCGGCCGCCCTCGGTGTCGCGCTCGCCGCGCCAGGCCGGCCCGTGTGGGCGCTCGTCGGAGACGGCACGTATCTGATGCTGCCGACGGAGATCGTCACCGCCGTCCAGGAGAACATCCCGGTCAAGGTCGTCATCCTGCAGAACCACGGGTACGCGTCCATCGGCGGGCTCTCCGCGTCCGTCGGCGCCGAGGGCTTCGCCACGCAGTACCGGTTCGCGGGGGAGCAGGGCGCGTACGAGGGGGCGCCGCTGCCCGTCGACCTCGCCGCCAACGCGGCCAGCCTGGGGATGACGGTGCACCGCGCCAAGACCGTGCGTGACCTGCGTGAAGCGCTCGCCGCGGCGCGTGATGCCACGCGCCCCACATGTGTCTACGTGGAGACCGAAACGTCAGACACAGTGTCGGGCCCGCCTCCCGCGCAGGCGTGGTGGGATGTTCCTGTGGCCGAGACGGCGGAGCGCAGCGCCGCGGTCGAGGCCCGCGAGAAGTACGACCGGCACGCCGCCGGCCGACGTCGCCACCTCTGAGAAGTACGTAGCCGTCACAGGAGTTGCCCGTATGTCTGACACGAAGTTGGTCCACCACTGGATCGGCGGCAAGGCCGTCGAGGGCGCGTCCGGCAATCACGGTCGGGTGACCGACCCGGCGACCGGCGCCGTCACCACGCACGTCGACTTCGCGAGCGTCGACGAGGTGGACACGGCCGTCGCCACCGCCAAGGAGGCGTACACGTCCTGGGGGCAGTCGTCCCTCGCCAAGCGCACCGAGATCCTCTTCCGGTTCCGCGCGCTGCTCGACGCCAACCGGGACGCGATCGCCGAGCTGATCACCGCCGAGCACGGCAAGGTGCACTCCGACGCGCTCGGCGAGGTGGCCCGCGGCCTGGAGATCGTCGACCTGGCCTGCGGCATCAACGTGCAGCTGAAGGGCGAGCTGTCGACGCAGGTCGCGAGCCGCGTCGACGTGGCGTCGATCCGGCAGCCGCTGGGTGTCGTCGCCGGCATCACGCCGTTCAACTTCCCGGCCATGGTGCCGATGTGGATGTTCCCGATCGCCATCGCGACCGGCAACACCTTCATCCTGAAGCCGTCCGAGAAGGACCCCTCGGCGTCGCTGAAGATCGCCGAGCTGCTCTCGGAGGCCGGTCTGCCCGACGGCGTCTTCAACGTCGTCCACGGTGACAAGGTCGCCGTCGACCGCCTACTGGAGCACCCGGACGTCGCCGCGATCTCCTTCGTGGGCTCGACGCCGATCGCCCGCCACATCCACGCCACGGCCTCCGCCAACGGCAAGCGCGTGCAGGCCCTCGGCGGCGCCAAGAACCACATGCTGGTCCTGCCGGACGCCGATCTGGACGCGGCCGCCGACGCCGCGGTCTCGGCCGCGTACGGCTCGGCGGGCGAGCGCTGCATGGCGATCTCGGCGGTCGTCGCGGTGGGCTCCATCGCCGACGAGCTCGTCGCGAAGATCAAGGAGCGCGCCGAGAAGATCAAGATCGGTCCCGGCAACGACCCGACGTCCGAGATGGGCCCGCTCATCACGGCCGCCCACCGCGACAAGGTCGCCTCCTATGTGAAGGGGGCGGCGGCCGAGGGCTGCGAGGTCGTCCTCGACGGCAGCGACCACACGGTGCCCGGCTTCGAGAACGGCCACTGGGTGGGCCTCTCCCTCCTCGACAACGTCCCGACGTCCGCCAAGGCGTACCAGGACGAGATCTTCGGCCCGGTCCTGTGCGTGCTGCGCGTCGACACGTACGACGAGGGCGTGGCCCTCATGAACGCGTCCCCGTTCGGCAACGGCACGGCGATCTTCACCCGTGACGGCGGCGCCGCCCGCCGCTTCCAGCTGGAGATCGAGGCCGGCATGGTCGGCGTCAACGTGCCGATCCCGGTCCCGGTGGGCTACCACAGCTTCGGCGGCTGGAAGGACAGCCTCTTCGGCGACCACCACATCTACGGCAACGACGGCACGCACTTCTACACCCGCGGCAAGGTCGTCACGACCCGCTGGCCGGACCCGGCCGACGCTCCCTCGGGCGTCGACCTGGGGTTCCCGAGCAACCACTGAGGACCCTGCCGAGGTTCCCGGGCCGTCCGGAGTACGGACAGTTCGCTGTGAACTTCAGCGCTCCGGCTGCGGTTCTCGTACGTAGGGGATGAACCGGGCGGCGTAAGTGGACTCCCGTGTATACCTTCGATACGAAGGTCATCCACGGGAGTCGCTGCGTAAATCCCGGCACCCTTTGCAAACCTCTTGCGAACCCCTCGCACACCGCGCGTAGTTGGCGGAAGGCGTACTGCGGATTCCGAAGGAAAACAGGCGTTGACGTTCGGATATCGGCGAGGTTGCATGGCGCAGCCCTGTCGCACGAGTCGATCGGATTCGCTTCATGACCGACACGCTTCGCCCCGCCGCTCCTCCGTCCCCACCAGAAGCGGCACCCCAGGCCCAGAAGCTCAAGCGTTCCATCGGCGTCGTCGGAGGCACCCTGCTCACGCTGTCCTGCGTGACGCCCGCCTCCTCGCTCTTTGTTGTCGTCCCCGACCTGTTCGGCAGCCTCGGCACCGCGACCGCGCTCACCATCGCCGTCGGCTCGCTGATCTGTATCGGCGTGGCCTTCCTCTACTCGGAGCTGGGCACCCTCATCCCCAGCGCGGGCGGCGAGTACGCCATGGTGTCGACGCTGGCGGGACGCCTCGCCGGCTGGCTGGTCTTCGTCCTGTCCCTGCTCGTCGTGTTCATCGTGCCGCCGGTGATCGCGATGGGCACGGCCGACTACCTGGAGCCGGTGATCCACCTCGACCCGGCGATGGCGGGCGCGGGCGTGATGCTGCTGTCCACCCTCGCGGGCCTGCTCGACCTGCGTGCCAACGCGTGGATCACCGGCATCTTCCTCGCCCTCGAAGTCATCGCGGCGGCCCTCGTCGCGGTCCTCGGCTTCGCGCACGCCGAGCGCGGCGTCGGCTCGCTCGGCTCGATGCAGATCGCGGGCGGGAACGGCCACACGGACGCGGTGACGGGCATGCTCGTCGTCTCCGGCCTGGCCATCGCCCTCTTCGTCACGCAGGGCTTCTCCACGGCCGTCTACCTCTCCGAAGAACTGGAGAACCCCCGCAAGTCCGTGGCCCGCACGGTGCTCGCGACGCTCGCCATCTCCACGGTCGTCATCCTCGTCCCGGTCGTCGCGATCACCATGGGCGCGAAGGACCTGACGGCGCTCACCTCGGGCGACATCAGCACGATGGTCGTGGCCTGGTCGAACTCGGCGGTCGGCACGTTCGTCTCGCTGTGCGTCGCACTCGCCATCATCAACGCGGGCATCGTCATGGTCATCCAGAACTCCCGCGTCCTGTTCGCCTCGGCCCGCGACAAGGCGTGGCCGGGGCCGGTCAACAACGCGCTGTCCCGGCTCGGCCGCTTCGGCTCCCCGTGGGTCGCGACGCTGGCCGTCGGCGTCCCCGGCGCGGCGCTCTGCTTCGTCAACCTCGACACCCTGTACGGCGTGACGGGCGTCTCCGTCACCGGCATGTACCTGCTGGTCGCGGTGGCCGCGCTCTTCGCCCGCCGTGGCGCTCACAAGGGCCGGCCGGCGTGGCGGATGCCGTTGTGGCCGGGGGTCCCCGTGGTCCTGATCGCCCTGATGATCTACATCCTCGTCGAGCAGGAGGTCGAGTACCTGCTGTGGACGGGCGGCATCATGGCGGTGGCGAGCCTGTACTGGGCGCTTTACCTCCGGTCGCGGCGGGAGACGCGGTGGCTGGTGACGGTCCCGACGGACTGACACCGCGAGCCGGGGTTGCGCTCCCGGGGCTCTGCCCCGGACCCCACTGCTCAATCGCCGCAGGGGCTTAACAACAGCCCCGCCGGCGTTTGAGGCGCGGGGCCGGGGCGGAGCCCCGAGGCGTTCACCAGAGGTGGCCGGTTTCCATCGGGAGGCCGGTTGTCAGTGACTCGTTTCCGGCGACGCCGACCGCGAGGGCGAGGGCTCCGTCGCGCGCGGTGGCTCCCTTGCCCGCCGCAGGGACCGCGCCGTCGTCCGACCCGTCCCCCACCGGCCCGAAGAGTTCCTTCAGCATGCGGAGGTCCCCGCCACCGTGGGACCCCGCCGACCACTCGTAGGGAATCTCCCGCGGCGCCTCCCAAAGGGGCCGCAGCAGGATCGACGTACGGCCGGGGCGGTCCATGACCACCCCGCCGTGCGACGCCCCCGCCGAACCGCCGGAGGCAACCGTCGGCGACTGCCACGTGTTCTCCTCGACCTCCAACTCGAGCCGCCCACCGGTCCCGTTGAACATCACCCGGTACCCCTCCCAGGGCGAGTACGCCGTGAGGTGGTACGTCATCGTGGCCCCGGAGTCGTAACGGACCAGGACCGACAGGTCGTCCTCGACGTCGATGGCGTCGCCGAAGACGTTCCGGTCGCGGACGTAGTCGGAGTCGCCGGCCGTCTCCGCGTCCGCGTAGAGGGACTTGAGGTTCGGGTCGTCGGCGAGATGGATCGCGTACGGGTCGCCCGCCGCCTCCTGCGAACCGTGCGCCCGCACATAGCCGCGGCGAAGGCCGGTCCGCTCGCCGTTGTCGCGGCCGTAGAAGACGAGTCCGCCCTCCGCGTACACGCGTGAAGGGGCCGCGCCCAGCCACCAGTTGACGAGATCGAAGTGGTGGCCGGACTTGTGCACGAGCAGTCCGCCGCTGTGCTGCTTCTCGCGGTGCCAGCGGCGGAAGTAGTCGGCGCCGTGCCGCACGTCGAGCAGCCACTCGAAGTGCACCGAGCGGATCTCGCCGATCGCGCCGTCGTGGAGGAGTTGCCAGACCTTCTCGTGGGCCGGGTTGTAGCGGTAGTTGAAGCCCACGGACAGCTCGCCGCCGGTGCGGCCCACCGTGTCGAGAATGGCGCGGCACTTCTCCGCATCCGTGGTCATCGGCTTCTCCGTCACCACCCGGCAGCCCGCTTCGAGCGCCGTGTTGATGTACGTGTGGTGGGTCGCGTCGACGGTGGTGACGACGACCTCGTCGATCCGGTGCGTACGCAGGGCTGCCGCGAAGTCCGACGGGTCGCAGGTGGCCGCCTCCCCGCGGCCGAGCGAGCCGAGCAGCCGGTTGTGGTGGGCGATGCGGGTCGGGCTGGGGTCCGCGAGGAGGACTGTGTCGTAGTGGGGGCGGGCGGCCAGGGCCCTGGTGTACATCTGGGCGCGGTGACCGGTACCGATGATCGCGGCACGCTTCATGGGGGTCAGGATTCCTTTCGCGAATGGGGTCTCCCCTGCTCGAACGCAGTTGAGAGCTTGGGGAATGGGCCTGTGGAGCGGCGGACTATCAACTCGCTTTCCAGGACGAGCTCTTCGGGTACGCGGTCCGGTTCGTCGAGTCGGCGCAGCATCAGGTCGACGGCGCGTTCGCCGAGCGCGTCGAGCGGGATGCGGACCGACGTGAGCGCGGGGGTGGCCGTCGTGGCGAGGAGAGTGTCGTCGGCGCCCACGACGCTGACGTCGTCGGGCACCCGTACCCCGCGGTCGGCGAGGCGGGACAACACGCCGAGCGCCATCAGGTCGTTGTGCGCGACGATCGCGGTGGCGCCCGCGGCCAGCGCCAGGTCGGCGACCTGCGCGCCCGTGTGGAACTTGGGCTCGTGCGGGCCGAACTCGGTGACCTTCAGCTCCAGTTGCTCGGCGGCGTGGCGGACGGCGTGGCCGCGCTGCTCGCTCGACCAGGAGTTGCGGGCCCCCAGGATCAGGGCGAGGTGGCGGTGGCCGAGCGCGTGCAGATGCGCCACCGCCTGGCGCAGTCCGTCCTCGCTGGGCGCGACCACCGACGGCACGCCGGACACGCTCCGGTTCACGGCGACGCTCGGCACCTGCCGGACGACCTCGCCGAGCCGGGCGCCGTCCATCCGCGGGGCGACGAGCAGCAGCCCGTCGACCTGGCGGGCGAGCGTGAGCGCCAACTCGTACTCGTCGTCGGGGTGTTCATCGGTGTCCGCGAGGAACACGGCGTAGTCCTTGCGGCGGGCGCGGGCCTGCACGGCCTTCACGATCACCGCGAAGAACGGATTGGCGATGTCGGGCACGATGAGCCCGAGCGTGCGGGTGCGCCCGCGGGCGAGCGAGCTGGCGATGCGGCTGGGGCGGTACCCGAGCCGTTCCGCTGCCGCGAGGACGCGGGTCCTTGTTTCCGGGCGCACTTGGTGCGGGGAGGCGAAGCACCGGCTCACGGTGGAGGGGGAGACGCCGGCGTCGGCGGCGACCTCCTCAGCGCTTGCGGCTCCGCCCGATTGCCGGTCGTCGTTACGCATGACGGTCTCCCCTCACGTGGTCGTTTTCGCGCGTGCGCCGCGGGTGGTCCCGATTCGTGGGCGGGTTCCGTCGCGCCGTGGTTTGCGCAGTTCCCCGCGCCCCTGAAATGCCGGCACATCAAGCCGCGTCAGCGATAGTTGGGCCACAATCAAGCCCCGCCTTTGGACGAGAACCAGCGGGGTTCGGGGCGGAGCCCCGAGGCGTTGCGGCGGTCGACTGCCACCGCGGCCAACGCCAGCACACCCGTCACCAGAGGCGCCAACAGCACGAGCTGCCAGACGCACACCGACGACACGAGCACCGCGCCGCCGAGCATCAACGTCCCCCGGCCATCCCGCAGAGGCCGCGCCCAGCGCCCCGTGAGCGACCAGGTCGCCGCCATCCGAACCTGATACACGACCACCGCCCCCGCCGCCCCCGCGATCACCACCGCCAGTACGCCGAAGAGCGGAACGTCCCCCGCGACCGCCGCCAGGCGCAGGTCCGCGCCCAGGAAGCCGAGGGCGAGCAGGCCGACCGCGCCGACCCGCACCCCACCCGGCACCGCCCCGCGGAAGTCCGCCACGAACCGGCGGGCCGTGCCGGGCGAGGGGCCGTCCGGTACGCAGCGACGTACCGCCGCGCAACCTGCCGCCATCGCCGCCGGCCACGTGACCAGCAGCAAGGACCCCGCCGCCACCAGCACCCCGATCCACAGCACCTCCGCGAAGAGCGTGAACCGCTCGCCGTACGGGGTGTCGCGCCGCACCCCCGAAGTCGCCTCGCTCATCCCTTCACCCCGGAGGTCGCCGCGCCCTCGATCAGCAGCCGCTGGAACGCCACGAAGAACGCGATCACCGGGAGCAGCGAGAGGACCGACATGCCGAGCATCGCCCCGTAGTCCTGGCTGCTCGTCGAGTCGACGAACAGGCGCAACGCCACCGGCAGCGGGTACTTCTCCGGCGACTGGAGGTAGATCAGCGGCGCGAAGAAGTCGTTCCAGGACCAGATGAAGGTGAAGATCGCCGTGGTGATGAGTGCGGGCCGCAGCAGCGGAAGCACGATGTGGCCGAAGATTCGGAAGTGCCCGCAGCCGTCGATCAGCGCCGCCTCGTCGAGGCTGCGCGGCAGGTTGCGTACGAACTGCACCATCAGGAAAACGAAGAACGCGTCCGTGGCGAGGAACTTGCCGAGGAGCAGCGGCACGTAGGTGTCGACCAGGCCGACCTGCTGGAACATCGTGTACTGCGGGATGAGCAGGAGGTGGGTCGGCAGCAGGATGGTGCCGATCATCACCGCGAACATCGGGCCGCGACCCCGGAACCGCAGCCGCGCGAAGGCGTACGCGGCGATCGAGCACGACAGTACGTTGCCGATCACCGAACCCACCGCCAGCAGCAGGGAGTTGCTGAAGAAGCGCCACGCCGGAACCTCGGCGATCCCTTCGAGCGCCGTGCCGAATCCGCTCCAACTCAGCTTCGATGGCAGCAGGTTGAAGCTGGAGATGATCTCGTCGGCGGGCTTCACGGACGCCGTGAACACCCAGAACACCGGATAGAGCAGCACCAGGAGCAGGGCGATCGCGCCCACGTGCCACAAGGTCGAACGCGTGGTGGCCGTGCTGGTAGTCGGGGCCATCGTCACTTCTCCTCGCCCGCGTAGTGGACCCAGCGGCCCGAAGTCTTGAAGAGCACCGCGGTGATCACGCCGACGACCAGGAGCAGCACCCAGGTCAGGGCCGCCGCGTAGCCCATCCGGAAGTCGTTGAAGCCGAGTTCGTACAGGTACATCGAGTAGACGTGGGTGGAGCCCGCGGGGCCGCCGGTTCCGTTGGAGAGCACGAACGCCGAGTTGAACATCTGGAAGGCGTGCACCATCTCCAGGACCAGGTTGAAGAAGATCACGGGGGAGAGCATGGGGACCGTGACCGAGATGAAGCGGCGCCAGGGCCCCGCCCCGTCGATCTCCGCCGCCTCGAACAGATCGCGCGGGATCTGCTGGAGCGCAGCCAGGAAGATCACCATGGGCGCGCCGAACTGCCAGACCGAGAGCGCGACCAGGGACATCAACGACCAGTCGGGGTTGGAGATCCAGCCGCCCGTGTGGATCCCGAAGCCGCCGAGGAACCGGTCGACGACGCTGCCGGTGGAGAACAGCAGCCGCCACACGATGGCCGCGCCGACGCTCGCGCCGATCAGGGACGGCATGTAGAAGGCGGCCCGGTAGAAGTTGCGGCCCTTGCGGCGGGTGTGCAGCAGGAGGGCCACGCCGAGCGCCGCGATCAGCTTCAGGGGCGTCGCCACCACTACGTAGAGCAGCGTCACGCCTACGGTGTCGCGTACCTCGGGATCGTCGAACAGGATCCGCTTGTAGTTGTCGAGGCCGATCCAGCGCGGAGCGTCGAACAGGTTGTAGTCCGTGAACGACATGTAGAGCGAGAACAGCATCGGGCCGAGCGTCAGCACGGCCGCGCCGATCATCCACGGGGTGAGGAAGACGTACGCGGAGCGGTCGTTCGTGCTCCGGCGGCGCTTTCCCGGTGGGGGCGAGGGGGAGTCGCCGCGGCGTGCGCGGGGTATCGCGGCGTCGGTCGTCGTCGTAGAGGCCATGAGGGCTCCGTACGGGTTCGGGAGGGGCGAGAGAGGGGCGGCGAGGTCCTGCGCGGGGTCCTGCCGTCAGGCGAGGACGACCTCCGACTGGTCGAAGTAGAGATCCACGGCCTGGTCCACGGAGACAGTTCCGTAGAAGAGCTTCTCGGCGACGCGCTGCAGATAGACGTTGAGGGACGCGCCGCCGTCGGCGGGCGGCGGCGGGGTCGCGGCGAGCGTCTTGGCGACCTGTTCCTCGTACGCCTGGACCTGGCGCACCTTCGGGTCGGAGGTGTCGGCCGCGCCCTGCTGGCTCGTGGTGGGCGCCATGCCGATGTTGGTGCCGAGGATCTTCGCCACCCGCCGGTCGTTGACCATGAAGTCGATGAACCGCGCGCTCTCGCTCTGATACGAACTCTGCGCGGCCGCGGCGATCAGCATGCCCGGCTTGGCGTAGATGCCGGAGCGCCCGGTGTCGCTGGGGACCGTGCCGAGGGAGAGCGTGCTGCCGCGCATGTCGCTGCGGCCTCCTACCTGGTTGTCCCACTCCAGGTAGGAGGCGGCCCTGCGGGTGGAGATGGGGAAGCCGGGCAGCGATTCGAGTACGGCGTCGGGGCCCGCGAGCGCGCCCTCCTTGCGCCAGCCGTCGACCAGGGTGAGGTAGCGGCGCATGTCGTCCCGGTCGAAGCCGAGCGTGCCCTTGTCGGTCCACATCTGGAGCCCCTGCTGGCGCATCCAGACCTCCAGGCCCATGTAGTTCTGCCCGGGGTTGTCCATGCCGTACTGCACGGGGCTGCCGTGCCGTCTGCCGTACCGGGTCACCTTCAGGGACTGCTCCATGAACGCGTCCCAGCTCATCCGGCCCGTCGGCTTGCGGGCACCGGCCTCGGACCACGTCTTGGCGTCGTACATCAGGGAGACGCAGTTCGCGCCCAGCGGCAGCGCGACGCGGCGGCCGTCGACCTTGCCGGCGGTGCGCAGCGACGGGATCACCGTCGAGGCGTCGATCTCCTTGCCGGATCCGGTGTGCGGGCCCAGGTCGGCGAGTACGCCGTGCTCGCCGAGGGTGCGGACCCAGGCGTAGTCGACGTGCATCACGTCGGGCGGGTTGCCGCCTGCGGCGGCGGTGCTGAGCTTCGGCCAGAAGGAGTCGAACGCGGCGAAGCTCGACTTCACCTTGATCTTGGGATGCTCGCGTTCGAACACCGCGATGCACTTGTTGATGAGGTCGGCCCGGCCACTGTCGCCCCAGAAGAAATAGCGCAGCGTCACGGTGCCACCGGCGCCGACGGAGCGCGCGGGCCCGCCGCAGCCGGTCAGCGCGGCACCGAGGCCGGAGGCGAGCAGGGCGGACAGGGCGGTGCGACGGGAGGGGGCGGCATAGCCCATAGGGGCCTCCACGAGCGGCTCGGCGGTGGGAGCGGTTCGGTTCGTGGAGGGACGGTTGCATGCGCTCGCAGGTCGGTCAATGGGTTGCGCGACGATTTCCGGAACGGCCCCTTCCCGCCAACTCCCGCAGGCGCGGGGCCCCTTGACGATCTCTGCGAGCGCTTGCAGTATGTGCCGCACCGTGGCCGACGCCGCCGTTTCCGCTGGGCCGCACCGTGGTCGCCTCAATCGCCGGCGGGGCTTGATTTATCAAGCCCCGCCGGCGGGTGTGGCGCGGGGTGCGGGGGGGGGGCCCCGGGCGGGGGGGCGGGGCGGCCGGGCGGGCG